>JBGPYB010000032.1:0-34975 GCA_041493035.1 Vicinamibacteria bacterium
GAATATGTGCATCTTCTTTCATGTAGTATACCCGAATGAACGAAGGCAAGCAATGCCTATATTTCCCAAGGCTAATCCGGGAAGGAACGGCTCACCGGCCGGCTACTGATGCGAAGGTCGGGCTAGGCCTCGCCGTCGCCGACGGTGCCGACGAACGGCTCGTCGCCGGCGAGCTCGTCGAGTAGGTTGAGGACCACGTCCACCCAACATTGCTTCCGCAGAGCTTGACTCGGGAATGGCGCGGACCCATCCTGCCCGAGGGCCGAAAGGGGGACGTAGCGAGTGCCGTTTCTGATGCACGTCGGGTTCGACAACACCGCGCGGTTGCGACGCAGGATCTACTACTTCGAGTATCGCGGCGTTCGCTTCAAGTTGATCCAGAGCAACCCGCGGCAGTGGTCGGATGTTCTGCTCACGATCCTCCCGTCATCTGAGGACGTCGGCGCCGACAATGCGTACGCCACCGCGGGCGAATTCCTTAGCGCCCTGAGCTGGCAGAATCACTCCAACGTCACCCTTCAGGAGGGCGGAGGCATCAACCTCCCGTCACCTGTCAGCTTGAAGGCGGCGAAGTGTCGATCGTTCGGCCTCCCCGAAGTGTTCCACAAGGGTAACGTCCGTGGCTACGAAATTTCAGTTCTGCCCCATGTCGAAAACGAGGAACAACGCCTCGCCTTGGCCCTGTTCCGTGAGGCCCGGAGCTCGAACAAAGCCCTGCTAGCCTTTCTGCTCCACTGGCAGGTAATGGAGGTGGCTGGCGGCGACCCCGTCAAGTGGGTCAATGCGGCTCGCTACCAACGGCCCAGGCCGATCCGTGTTGACGCAGAAGAGCTCAAGGAACTGTCGCTCGGAGGTCGGCGCCTCGGCGACTATTTTCAGGAGGACTGCCGCAACGCCACCGCTCACATCCGGCGATGGACAGGGAGGCGCGTCTTGGCCTTCGATCAACGCTCCGAGGATAGGCGCATGCGTGTGAGCGCGAAGGTCGTTGAACGCTTCGCCGAAGACTACATTCGCAACGCCCTGAAACTGACAAAGACGGTGACGCTGGTGCGTGTCGACGGCCGGGGGTTTCCGAGGTACATGGACCAAGCCAGCAGAAGGCGTTCACGGATCACGCTGGCCTATCGTTAGATGAGCGACAGCTCACGCTGGTAGCTTCGGGCCGAGGTTCATTGGGGCGCAGTGTGCGGCCGGCGAGTGCCAGGGGAGGACCGCGGCCCTTGGGAACGTCAGAGGGTCCGCCGCCGCAGCCCTTGTCGGTCGAGTCCAGCTCGACCAGACGCGCCTAAGGCTGCCCCGAGAAATCGTCCCAGGCTGGGCCTAGGGCGTCCGGGCCGGGGTTATGATTGGCACCTGAGGACAGGTGGCCGGAGGCAGCGATGGTAACGAATTCCCGGTCAATGGCTGACGGTCTGTATGGCGAGGTCGATCCCAGAGAATTGACCGCCTACAAGATCCGCGACGTCGCCAACTACCTCAACATGCCGCCGAGCACGCTTCGGTGCTGGGTCAAGGGTCAAGCGTATAAGACCAAGACGGGCGATGGCTGGTTTCAGGCGCTGATTGTTCCGCCGGCCGAAGGCGGCCTCTCGTTCATGAACTTGCTCGAAGCGCACGTTCTGGTGGCGCTCCGTCGACAGCGTTATGTGCCCATGCAGGACATCCGCGCGGCTCTCCGGGCGATCCTTAGGAAGGACCCCGGCGTGAAGTACCCACTTGCCACGAAAGGCTTCTCGACCGTGGGAAAGACGCTGTTCGTGGAAGAGGCGGGGAGGAACATCACCCACGACGGCCAAGCCGCGTTCAGCGAATACCTGAATCTGTACCTCAAGCGAATCGAGCACCAAACTGACCGCGCAGGATCGGGCGGCTTGACGGCGACCAGGCTCTATCCATTTCCGCGATCCTTCGCGGGAAAGCCCAACGCGCCGAAGTCGGTCGTGATCGATGCCCGCCTCGCCTTTGGCCGCCCTGTATTGGCGGGGACGCGCATTCCAACCGCGGTCATTGCTCAGCGCCTGATCACGGGCGAGACTCCCGAAGAGATCGCCAAGGATTACAACAGGAAAGTCGGCGAGATCCTCGATGCCATCAGATGGGAACTCGCCCCAGCTGCTTGAGGGCATCACCCTTTTCGTGGAGATGTCGGTCGGTAGGGCGGTCGCACAGGGCCCAAAAGATCTCGGTGCGAGTGTTGTCTGGCATCAGGAAGTCTTGGCCGACGACGCCTCTGACGTTGAATACTTGGCTCTGTGCGCAGACAGGGGGTGGGTCCCCTTTACGGGGGACTCCGATGTGAGCACGGCACCCCTGCAGAAGATCCTGATCCGACGGACCAAGCTTCGCGTCATCAGACTCACCCGAAATCACTGGCCACAGAAGGAGAAGCTTGAGGCTTTCTTGGCCGCGTTGCCGGCGATCAAATCTCTTCTGCGCAGGCGCCCCTATGGCCCATTCATTGCTCGAGTAAACAGAGAAGGTCGGATCTCGAGCGTTGAGGACCTGCCCGACGCAGACGCAGCGAAGAAGCGTCAAAGTCGCCGACAACGGTGGTAGGTCGTCGGGTCGTCGTGGGCGCTGACACGTCCAGGCGCCCTATGAACATCCCTATGAATATCGGTCGCGTCCGCCCCTGTTCGCGATACCATTCCATTGGCCTTGGGCGAGTGCGCCTGTCACATTCGCCCGTGTTCTGGTAGGTTCGCCCGGAGGTCCTCTAGGACTAGCCTCTTAAAATCGGCACAGTCTGGGTTCGAATCCCAGCACCAGCACCAACTCATACGGACGCTATGAACGAAATGAGCAGCTCGCTAAGCGTTGCTGCTCAGAGATGGCCGCGCCCACCACGTTCGGCGACACAGAACGCCTCCTCGTGGATCCCTCCGAGATCACGACCACGGTGGCGAAGTGGATCGCGCCCGGCAAGACCGCCAAGGCCTACCGAGTGCAACGCGACCGCCTGCTCCCGATATTCGAGGCGATTCCCAATGATACCCTGATGGCCCTGCTGCCCTCGTCCTGGCCCGGTAGGGCGAAGCTTAGACGAAAACCGTCCTACGGTGGCTTCCGGGCTGCCCAGAATGCCCCAGGAGCGACGATCCCGGGACCGGTCGAGGGGTACACCCGAAAGCGTCCCGCCGGCGTCCGCTCGTCCGCCCGTCCCCGGGTCAACTCTTCCTGGAGGTGACGACCTGGCAGGAAGTCACGAGCTGCTCGACCTTCTTACTCTTGCAGCGAGGGCAAGACACGTTCTCCTTCTCGTGGTCGCGGAGCGAAAGAACGAGCGTGAACTTCCGGCCGCACTTAAGACAGTCGAACTCGTAAGTGGGCATCGTCCAGAATCCTCACCGGTATCATCGGCCCTCGCATGGCTTCGGGCCATGGGTCGTTTGCATCACCCGCCCGCGCATCGCTGAGCCTGTAGAGCCCGACAACCTCGGCCGCCGGGATCGCAATTCGGAAGGTCCCGCAGGTGCAGTTGGCAGTCTCTGGGCTCGCACGCCTTCGCGAGCATCTCTCGAAGCTCGTCGGTGAGCACGTCCACCCTGATGTCGATCGTGATCTGAACGGACTCGCCCGGCTGGATCGGGGGATGCCTGTCCAAATGATCGCCTCTGGCATCGGCGCCTTCGAGCAGATCACGTCCAACCAGTCTTTGACAGCTCACGAGCCCTGGATAAAACTAGCATTCCCCGTTTTGGAGGGCTTGCAAGCTTTGTGGCGACTCAAGCGGCTGATGGTACTCGCTGCGCCCTTGGTCTACGTCTTCTATTGGCTGGTCGCACATGTGTCTCGTAGCCAAAAGAAGCGGCGGTCCTATTCCACCAAGGCCGCAATCCTTGCTGGAATGACGTGGGCGCGGAAACGGCCGCGGTACCCTTCACTGTCTGCGATGTGGGCGTCATCCGGCGAAGAGCTGTTCGAGCACCAACGTGGTATTCCGACACTAGGCCAGCCAGCCGGCTCCGTAGTGAAGAGACGTCGTCGTCGTAGACAGTTTCTATGAGGACCCTGATAGCGTACGAAAATTCGCCCTCGCGCTGGAATACGACTGCTACCATCGCCGTTGGTACTCGAGTGCTCTCGAAGTCAGACCCAGTCGGCTCAACGGCAAGGGACGTCGCCTAGCTCCTGAAGGCGTTCGCGCACGTTTTGAAGGGATGCTCGGTCAGAAGATCGACGAGAGTACCTGGGACACTGCGGGCGACGGGTGGAATGGAGCCTTTCACTACAAGGTCGCTGGTTATCTCCGAGGGTACGGCTCGTCGATTCACAATCACGTTGGTCGTGACGAGGACGTGCGCCCCGGTGGCTGGTCGGGATTGGTATACCTCTCTCCTGAGGCGCCGCGCTGGGCAGGAACCTCGATCTGGAAGGATCGCCGAACGGGAAGATGCTGGACGCTCGAATCAAAATATCGAGATGACCCAACGGACTTCGAGATGATTCTGGACATCGGGAATGTCTACAATCGTCTCGTCTTGTTTCAGGGCAGCGTCTTTCACCTCGCTCACGATGGCTGGGGATCCAACATCTGCAATTCGCGACTATTCCAGACTTTCTTCTTCAACATTGAGTACGCAGGGAGCATTCCTCGGTGGGTGCTGGCGCATCCCGATCGCTGAGCGGATGGTCTGGAAGCGCCTCCTAACGACGAGAGCGAAAGCGCTCCCAGGCAACCCCACTTCAGCAACGCCTCACCTCGCTCGGCGCGCCGTCAGCTCGGCCGGCAGAAGGCTTCGGTACAAGCACTCGTTCACGGGGACCGGCACGCGGGCTTCCCGGCCGAACCGGACGATCGTGCCGCTCTGGTACTCGAGCTCGGAGGGCCGCCCCTCCATGAGGTCGCGCTGCATCGAGGCCGTCGCGTCGGCCGGGAGGCCATCGACGTAGCTCAGGGTGTCCGCCACCGCATCGTCACCCACTACGATGCCGCGGGCCCGGGCGAGGTGGAACACCTCCCACATCGCCGCTTCGAGCATCGCTCGGGTCTCGGGAACGCTTCGAAAGATGCCGATCGGCACCCGCGTCACCGCACCGACGCCGCTCACGGGTGCGATGAACAAGAACTTCTCCCAGGTGGCGGCGGTAATGTCGTCCGGAGTCCCCACCGAGAGTCCGCTGGCCTTCTCGAAGACCGCACGCAATGCCGCGACGCGCTCGCTCTTGACGCCGTTCAGCTCGCCGAATTCGATGCGCGGCGAGACGCCGACGTGCCGGATGTGTCCCGGCCCCGCGACGTAGCTCACGATCCGGCACAAGCCACCGACAACGCGCTGTACTCCCACGACGGCCGCAAGCTGGCCGGCCGCCTCGACGCCGTTCTCGAGGGGGACGACGACGGTGTCGGGCCGGAGCATGGGCAGAAGCGAGGGTGCCATCTCCGGGACCTGCCAGGCCTTCACGCAGAGGAAGACGACGTCGACGGTTCCGACCGACGCGGGGTCGTCGGTGGCGTCAGCCGGTTGGACGACGAAGTCTCCCGCGATGCTCTCCACATGCAGGCCCTCTCGCCGGATGGCCACGAGATGCGCGCCCCGGGCGATGAAAACGACGGAAGCGCCCACCTGAGCCAGCCGGCCGCCAAAGTATCCGCCCACGCCACCGGCGCCCACGATGGCTATCCGCATGGAAGCATTCTAGTGGACCGCTACTGCGCGCCGATCCGATATATCGTGAGTCGCGTGAAAGTCGAGCCGGTGACCCTCCGTGGAACCGTCGTGCGGCTGGAGCCGTTGACGATGGATCACTTGCCGGCGCTCTCTCGCGCTGGCTTGGAGCCCGAGCTATGGCGCTGGATCCCCACTCCCGTGACGACCTCCGACGAGATGCGCGCTTACGTGCTCACGGCTCTCGACGAACAACGTCGAGGCGTGTCGCTGCCCTTCGCGATCATTGGCCAGCCTAGCGACGAGGTGATCGGCAGCACCCGATACGCCAACATCGACGCGAACCATCGCCGGCTCGAAATCGGATGGACGTGGCTCACTCAGTCCCACCAAAGGACCGGTGCCAACACCGAGGCCAAGCTCCTGCTCCTCGCCCACGCCTTCGAATCCCTGGGGGCGATTCGCGTCGAGTTCAAGACGGATGCGCTCAACGACAAGTCGAGGGAAGCCCTCTTGCGCATCGGTGCGGTCGAGGAGGGCACGTTCCGCAAACACGTGGTGACCGCCTCAGGACGAGTACGAGACACGGTCTACTTCTCCATCATCAACACGGAATGGCCGGCCACCAAGGCCAGGCTCACCGGACTGCTTCGATGACAGCCCCCATGAACCTTCGCGTTGAGGGTTTGTGGCGCTATCCGGTCAAGACGCTCGCCGGCGAAGCCCTCGAGATGGCCGAGCTTACGGTGGCCGGCATCCCCGGCGATCGCATCGTCCATGTCCGCGGCCCGGAGGGCGTGCGCAAGTCCCGCAAGCACTATCGGCTGCTGGGGCTCCACGGGTCTCTCGGGCCGGGCGGGCAGCCACTCGTGAATGGTCATCCGTGGCGCAGCGACGAGGCGCTCGCGCTCGTGCGGGATGCGGCCGGCGACGACGCGTGGCTCGAGGCCGACGACGGCCCGGAGCGGTTCGACATCCTGCCGCTGCTCGTGGCCACCGATGGCGCCGTGGCCGCCTTCGGGCGCGATGTGCGCCGTCTCCGCCCCAACATCCTGATCGGCGGCGTTGCAGGGATGGACGAGAGGCGTTGGCCCGGTGGCGAGCTGCGCATCGCCGAAGCGGTGGTCTGGCTGGACTCGCTCCGCCCTCGATGCCCGATGACGACCGTCGACCCGGACACGCTCGAGCGGGATCCCGAGGTCCTGCGGGACATCGGCCGCAGGTTCGGCGGTTCCCTCGCCCTGAACGCAGAGGTCTCGCGCCCTGGCACGATACGCGTGGGCGACGCCGTGGAGCTCGTGCGGAAGCAGGCGTAGGGACACGAGTTGGCCGAATCGACTCTGGCACGGGCGTTTCTCGATTCCGTCACGCCATGGTCACCGCGATTGTGGCCAGAGAGGAGGAGAGACCGCATGCGACGTTGGCTGGCCGTCCTGTTCGTAGTCGTGGCGCCGGGGTGCGGCAAGCCGGCCGCCGTCGTGCCTTCGGGGAATTGGGCCCAGGCTTTACCGAGCGGCGACGTCGATATCGTCGAGCTTCAGGTGGACGCCACCGGCGCCGCCACCGCGAAGTTTGGTGTCGACACCGAGACGAACCCCGACGCTAGCATCAACTACTGCGCTTCCGCGACAATCCCGAGGCTGGTTCTCGACTCGGCGGGGCATTTCGATGCGAGGGGTACGGTGATCGGCCGCGGGACAGGCCTGAGCGGCGGGGCGCCGGTTCCGGCGGCCCAGTTCTCGGGCTCGGTCAGCGGCAGCATCATGACGATGACCGTCACGAACGTGAACGGCCTGTGGGGGCGGTTCACCCTGACCCTCGGGGCGCCCTTCAAGGGCGAACGGATCTGCGTCGACTAGTCTAGTCGCCTGCGAAAAAATAGTTTCGGCGGGGCCAATCGGCCCTGGGTCCTGTTAGAATCCGGAGTTCTCATGACGGACCTCACGCCCGACTGAGGGCGAAAATCGAGATAAAGACAAGTCCAAGGAGCGGCACGAATGGCATTCGCAAACCTCAACCGTCCGAAGGCGTTTTTCTTCGCCCTCAGCCTGGTCACCGTTGGAGTCGCGTGCTCGAACTCCGAACGAACACCCGACAAGAGCGGCGTCCTCACACCTCCGATCCCGACGCCGGCCCCAACACCGGTCCCAACACCCACTCCCGCCCCGACTCCGACGCCGGTGCCGGCGGTGTCCTCCGACGGCCTCAGGATGGAGGTGTCCCAGTTCCAGCGGAACTTCAAATGCAAGCGGGGCGTGCATCCGACGGGGACCGACGACCTCCGCGTGGGCTGTTCCGTCGAGGTCCGGGCCGAGGTCAAGGATGCCCTTGGAAATGACGTCAAGCCCAGGAAGACGGGAGAAAACCTGGTTTGGGGGATTCCCGAGGGCCGCGCGAACATCACGCTTCCTTGGGACGAGAACCCTTGGAAGCGCTGGATGACGGGCGTGGCGCCTGGCCACTACCGGATCGTCGCGACGCTGGACATGCCGAGCGGCGAGAAGATCCGCAGCGAACTGGAAGGGGAGATCGTAAACTAGTCCAGAAGCCCCTTGCGCTGGGCGGGCCGCGGCTCTATCGTCTCGGGAGGTGAGGAGATGATCCCCCGGTCGTTCGGATGGGGCGCCGCGTCTCGATGACGGCTCTTCTCCTGGCGATCCTGGCGGCGAGCGCGGCCGGCGCCGAGGGACCTCCCACGGTGCGCGTGGGGCTCGACCCGCGCAGCGCGCCGTGGGCCTTCGTCCCTGGCCATGACTACACGAAGGAGGACGTCCGCGCCCCGCCGAAGCTGACGGCGGAGCAGCTCACGCGCCTCGTCGGATTGGACGTGGACGTGCTTCATGCGCTGGAGCGTCGCATGGGCGTGCGCGCGCAGATCGTGCCGACGCCTTGGTTCGATCTCGAGGCCGGGCTCCTGAATTCCCGGTACGACCTGATCCTGAACGCGTGGACGCCGAACGCGCGCACTCCCGAGGCCATCGCTCCGACGACGCCATACTACGCTTGGGGGCTTCTGGTTGCGGCTCGCACGGCCGACGCCTCCATTCGCACCCTGTCGGACCTCGCCGATCGCCGGATCGGCCACGTCTCCGACCCGAGCGTGTTGCCGGCTCTTCGCGCGCTGGGCGCGGGTGTCGGTGCCAGACTCACGGTCGTGGACCAGGGCGGGGAAGAGCTGTTCGACAGGCTGGGCCGGAGCGAACTCGACGCCGTCGCCTTCGACTCGGCCTTCGTTCGCTGGCGCGTCGCGCGGGACGGGGCGTTCCGCATCGTGGGCGAGCCTCTCAACCACCTCGGATACCACGTCGGCGTCCGCGCATCCGACAAGGCGCTGTTCGAGAAGGTGCAGGGAGCCGTCAATGGGTTCGTCGGGTCTCCCGAGGCGCAAGAGGTCCGGCGCCGGTGGGAGAGTGCCGCCACTGCGGCGCCTTGAGGTCGGCGAGTCGCGTGGTATCGTAACGGCCAACAGGCGGGAGGGTATGGCAAGTTCCAGGTTCCTCAAGTCGCCCAAGCTGAACGTCGTGCTCCAGGTCACCGAGACCACCTCGGCGGGCGCGGACGGACGCACTTGGGAGGTCCACGACATCGAGAGGAGTCGCGGCTTTCGGGTGGCGCTTTCCGGTCGCTCTCTGACAGGGACGCCCGCGGGCAGGACGCCCATTGGCCGGGCTTTCACGGATGCCGAGATCGATGGTGCCTTGGGTCTGGCCATCGAACGCGCCCTCGTGACGCCCCCCGAGAAGGTGGCGGGCTCACTCTACGACCTCTCCGTCGAGAGCCACGACCTCTACGACTTCGTCCTGAAGTAGGCAGAGCCTCAATCCCTCCCGGCGATCTCGGCGATGCGGCGGATCCGCGCGGGGTCCGTGACCGTTCGCTTGTAGTCGTCGGGCAGGAAGGTCTTGCCCATGGTGACGCGCGGGCTGCGGAACTGCATCCGGCTCTCGACCGTGGACGTCCCTCGGACGTGGACCTCGCGGACTCCGGTCTCGGCGACGATGCGGCCGACGTTGTCCTCGTTGACGCCGCCGCCAGCCAGGATCGCGATTCGTCCGGCCGCTTGGTGCACGACCGCCTTCAGGACCCCCAATCCCTCCAGCGCGGTCGGGGCTTGCCCCGACGTCAATACGCGCGGAACACTGAGACGCACCAGGGCCTCGAGAGACTCCTCGGCATTCCTCGAGACGTCGAAGGCCCGGTGAAAGGTGACGCTCGCGTTTCCCGCGGCTTGGGTCATGGCCGCGACCTTCTCCTCGTCGACGCTGCCGTCGGGCCGAAGCGCTCCGATGACGACACCGTCGGCCCCGCGCTCGCGAGCCGCTGTGATGTCCTTCAGCACCACCTCCTGCTCCAGGTCGGAGAACAGGAAGTCGCCGCCGCGTGGGCGCACCAGGACGAAGATCGGGATGCTCAAGCGCTTTCGGCACGTCGCGATCGTGCCGGCGCTGGGTGTCGTCCCTCCTTCCACGAGGTTGTTGCAAAGCTCGATCCGATCCGCCCCGCCCTGTTCAGCCGCCAGTGCCGATTCGACGGAATCGACGCAGACCTCGACCAGGACGCGCTTCATGCGGCGGCTCTCCCTGCGGCGATCGCGCGAGCACGCCGCCGGCCCGAGACGTAGACGCCCACGCCAGCGCCGAGCAGCGCGAGGGTGAGGCCCACCACCTTGACCACCGCGAGGAGCTTCCGAGGCTCATCGGGGGAGGGGAAGACGGCGAGGACGATCATTGCCACCGTCGTGACGAGACCCACGAGCCCCGCCAGCACAGCGACCGGCGCGCCGCCCGGAATCCGCCTGACCTCAGGGCCCGCCGGGTCGCGCTGAACACGGATGAAGGCCGAGAAGACGAAGAGGAACGGCAGGAACGTCACGATGATCGTCATGCTCACAAGAACGTCGTAGGCGCCCTTGACACTCGTCCCGGCCTGCCCCAGGAAGACGAAGACCACGGTGACCGCGGCCTGGGTCAGGAGAGCCACGTAGGGTGATCCCCACCGAGGGTGGACCCGGCCGAAGCCCTCGGGAAGGAAGTGATCGAGCCCCGCGACGAAGGGGATTCGCGCCACCGCCGCCAGCCAGGCGCCGACGCTACCTAGGGCCGTGAGTGCGATGAGAGCTGCGGCAACCGGCGCGAGGCCGGGAGCACCGATCCTCTCGGCGCCTCTCGCCACGGCTTGCATGATCCCCTGGAGGCCGCTCACCTCCTCGCGGGGAAGCGCCACCAGGACGCTCACGGTGCCGAGGATGTAGATGCCGACGATGAGGGGGGCCGCGAGGAACAGGCCGCGAGGAATCGTCCGGCGCGCGTCATGGATTTCGTCGCCCATGAACGAGGCGGCTTCTGGTCCGGTCAAGGCGAACGCGATGGTGGACCAGAAGATGATGTCGCGCAGACCGAGGCCGGGGCGCAGTGTCGCGAGGCTCCATTCGGTGGCGGAGCCGAAACGGAAGTAAGCCACGACACCGATGCCGAGGAGAACGGCCGTGGCTGCCCACCGGGCGAATGCGCCGGCGTTGGTGAGCCTCTTCCCGACGCCCAGCCCCGCGACGTTGACGATCGTGCCGAGGGCAAGGCCGGCGAGGGCGGCCGTCACGAAGTAGGTGCTGCTTTCACCCAGCGCGCGTCGCCGATCCTCGCTCAGGAGGAAGAGCGCGTTGGCGGCGGCGAAATAGAGGACACCGGGGAAGTAGGGGAGGTTGCTGGTCCAGTAGGTCCAGCCGGTCATGAATCCCGCGAAGTCGCCGAAAGCCCGCTTGCTCCAGACGTACATCCCACCCTCTTCGGGGTAGCGCGACGACAGTTCGATGACACAACAGGCGAGAGGCACGAACATGACGAGAATGCCGATGACCCAGACGGTCACGGCGCTCGGCCCCGCCACGGCTGCGCTCGCGACCCATTGGAGGTTGGTTCCCGACGTTACGAAGAAGAGGACGACGTCCCGGAGACCCATGCTCCGTCGCAAATGAGAGGTGGCTTCGGCAGGAATCGTGGTCATGCCTGGGGTCCTTCTCCGCGAGTGCCGAGAGGCTACCACGTCGCTCGAAAAAAGCTTGACGCCGGCGCTGCGAAGGAGGATCGTAGTAGAGGACGAAGCGATGAAGAAAGCTCGCCGGCCTTCCCGCGATCGAGCCGCACAGAGGCTGCCGAAACTGCCGCCGGTCGAGGAGTCGCTCCGGTCTCCCACCGCCGTTGCGGCCGAAGCGCTCCGCACCGGAGTGGTTGCCCCCGTGCGTTCGGGTCGCCGAGACGAGATCGCGACGGAAGAAGCGATGCTGGTCGGCGACCCTGACGACAGCAGCTTCGACAACGAGTACGTCGGAGACGAACTCCCGGGCGGGGATTCGCCCACACCGGATCAGAACGGCGTTGACGACATCGGTCGCGCCTACGGCCTGCAAGAGGAAGACAGCGGCGTACTCCGCAGCGCGGAGGAGGTCCTCGCCCGCCGGGACCGCCATCGGACCGAGCTTCGCCCGCGCGGACGCCGGTAGTCGACTCCTTGGCGGATGGGAAGGGGCCCCCCTTTCCCGCGAGCCTCTGCCATCGTTGTGCAGCCCCGCCGCGCTACGTGACCTCCGATCGAGGTTCGGTGTTCCTCTACTGTCCCCTGCTCAAGGAATATCCTGTGCAACCTGTCGTCACCTGCGACATCTTCGTGCCGTCCAGCACCTCGCCGGGCTAGAATCAGCGGCTTGGACCTTCGCGCTGCTCTCGACTGCGCCGTGGCTGCCGCTCGCGCGGCGGGCGACCTCCTCCGTGACGACTTCCATCGTCCTGGTGGCGCCCGAGGCAAGGTCGACAAGGCCGAAGCCGATGTGGAGGCGGAGTGGCTCATTCGCCACCGCCTTCTCGCGGCTTTCCCCGACTGGGCGTACCTGGGGGAAGAGACGGGGCGAGCCGCTGGCGCTCCGGGAGCGCCCATCTGGCTAGTGGATCCCAACGACGGAACCCGCGACTATCTCGTGGGACGCCGCGGAAGCGCCGTTTCCATCGGCCTTTTGAGGGAACGCCGCCCGGTGTTGGGCGTCGTCTTCGCTTTCGGCTATCCCGACGACGACGGGGACCTCTTCGCCTGGGCCGAGGGGTGCGGGCCCGTGAGCCGCAATGGGCGCGCCGTCGAGCCCAGGCTCGCCCCATCTCTCGAGGCAACCGACGTGGTCCTCGTCTCGAGCAAAGGGGATCGGGCGGCGGAAGCCAACCTGCAGTGCGCGACTCCGGCGCGGTACAGGCCCGTCCCGAGCATCGCCCATCGGTTGGCCCTCGTGGCCGTGGGGGAAGCGTCGGCCGCGACGTCGATCCACGGTCCCGGCGCCTGGGACTATGGTGCGGGCCACGCCCTCGTGCGTGGGGCCGGGGGTGTCCTTCTGGACGAAGCGGGGCGCGAGATCGTCTACCTGGAGGACGGCGACAGCCACGCGCTTCGGGCATTTGCTGCTTCTCGGACCGTCGCCCGTGAGATCGCACCGCGGCCCTGGCAGTCCGCGCTCGACGCGGTTGCTTGGCCCGCGGGCGAGGGGCCGGTTCGTCTCGAGAAGGGGAATGCGGTGCGGGATGCCGCGCTCCTGTCCCGGGCGCAGGGATGCTTGCTCGGCCAGATTGCCGGCGACAGCCTGGGAAGCCTGGTCGAGTTCGAGAGCGCCGTGACGATTGCCGAGCGCTACCCGCAAGGCCCCCGGGAGCTGGCCGATGGTGGCCGTTGGCGCACTCTCGCTGGCCAGCCTACCGACGACTCCGAGATGGCGTTGGCGCTCGCCCGAGCCATCGTCGCTTCCGGCCGCTACGAGGCCGAGGGTGCGCTCCGCGCCTACCGCAATTGGTATCGCTCGGAGCCTTTCGACGTGGGGCAGACGACCCGCGCGGCCGTCGTGGGATATCGAATGGGAGAAAGCCAGGCCAACGGCTCACTCATGCGAGCCAGCCCCCTGGGGATCTTTGCCCACCGGCAGGCACCCGACCAGGCCGCCGAGGTCGGCCGAGAGGACAGCGCCCTGACCCATCCGAACCGCGTCCCCTGCGACGCCGTCGGCGTCTTCGTCGTGGCGGTGTCTCATGCCATCCGCCATGGCGACGGTCCCGCGGCGGTTCACCAGGCTGCCCTCGATTGGGCGCGGCAGAACGACGTAGCATCCGGCGTCGTCAGCGCTCTCGAAGAGGCCCGCAATGCCCCGCCGGTGTGCGATGGCGAGAACGAGGGCTGGGTTCTCATAGCTCTGCAGAACGCCTTCTTCGCGCTGCTCCACGCGGGAAACCTCGAGGAAGGCGTGGTCGAGACGGTACGTCGTGGCGGAGACACGGACACGAACGGGGCCATCGCTGGGGCGCTTCTCGGGGCGGTCCACGGCCGCGCTGCCATTCCGGCGCAGTGGCGTTCCATGGTCCTGAGCTGCCGGCCGCACCCGCTCCGCGCTCCGCATCCGCGTCCCATGGCGTGCTGGCCCGGGGACGCCCTCGAGCTGGCGGAGCGCCTTCTCCTCGCCGGTCAAGCGGTGAGCCAGTAGGTCCCATGGCGCGGGCCGCCCGCTCCCTCGTTCCGCTCGCCGCGATCGCGCTCGCTTCGTGCCGTGCGGCGCCGCCGCCGACGGCTCGACACCTCGTTCTGGTGACGATCGACACGCTTCGGGCCGATCGCCTCGGCTGCTACGGGGACCGTTCGGTGGACACGCCCCATCTCGACGCGCTGGCACGCGACGGAGCCCGAGCCACGGACGCGAGCGTACAGGTTCCTCTCACCCGCCCCTCTCACGTCACCCTGCTGTCGGGCCTCTATCCCGCGGAGCACGGGATACGGGACAACGTTGCGCCGTCCCTCCGAGAAGACGTTCCGACGCTGGCCGAAAGGTTGAAGGGCGCGGGGTTCTCGACGGCCGGCTTCGTCTCCTCCATCGTGCTCTCGAGGCAGTCGGGACTCGCCCGGGGCTTCGACACGTTCTCCGATCATTTCGACGTTGGGGCCGACGACGCCCGGTTCCTGAACACGATCCAACGACGCGGGGATATCCCGACCGCCGAAGCCACCTCGTGGCTCGAAGCCCAGCGGGGATCGCGGCTCTTCCTCTGGCTCCATCTCTACGACCCCCACGAGCCGTACGAGCCGCCGGAACCCTTCGCGTCACGCTATGCCGACCGGCCGTATGACGGAGAGGTGGCCTGGTCCGACGAGTTGGTCGGCCGCTTGGACGCGACCTTGGCGCGTCTGGGGATTCGCGGCGAAACGCTTCTGGTCGTCACCTCCGACCACGGCGAAGGCCTCGGGGACCACGGGGAGGCTGTGCACGGCTACTTCGTCTACGAGTCGACGCTGGCAGTCCCACTCCTGTTTCGTGGTCCGGGGATTGCCGCAGGCCGACGTGTGAACGCAACAGCTCGGAGCATCGACCTGGTTCCCACGGTTCTGGATCTTCTGGGTGTGCGACCGCCGGCCTCAGCCCATCTCTCCGGTCGCAGCCTCGCGGCCGCGCTGCGCGGCGGCCCGGAGCCGCCCGCCGAGGCGACGTACGCCGAGTCCCTGACGCCGCTCCTGCACTTTGGCTGGAGCGATCTGCGCGCGCTCCGCGATGGGCGCTTCAAGTACATCTTGGCGCCGCGGCCGGAGCTTTACGACGTGCGTGACGATCCGAGTGAGAGCCGCAACCTCGTCGCCTCGTCGCCAGCCCAAGCGGAGGCGCTGCGTGGTGCTTTGACGCGGCGGCTGGCGGAGGAGAAGGCGTCGGCGCAATCGGCTCCCGCCGCCGCCGCGGTTCCTCCGGAGATGCTCGAGCAGCTCGGTGCGTTGGGCTACGTCGGCGCCGGAGGCGCAGGCCTGACGGTGAAGACCGGCGCGGACCCGAAGGACAAGCTCGAGGACTACCGGGCGGTCAACACCCTCATGCGCGAGGGGCTGACTCGCCTCAGGGCAAAGGATCCAGCGGGCGCCGCCACGCGATTTCAGGGACTGCTCGCGCGGGGGATCGAGAGCTTCGAAGTTCACTACTACCTGGCCCGGGCCTATTACGAGCAGAAGCGCCCCGGCGATGCGGCGCGGCACTACGAGGCTGCCCTCGTGCGGCTGCCGGCCTACGGAGCGGCCTACGTCGGCCTCGCCGACTGCTACGTCGCCCTCGGCGCCACGGGACGGGCGCTGGCCACGTTGAAGAAGGGCGAAGCCGTGAGCCCTCGGGACGCTCAGATCTTCGAGGCCGAAGGGGCACTCTTGCGGCGCCTCGAGAAGCCGCGGGAAGCGATCGTCGCCTACGAGGCGGCGTTGCCCCTCGCTCCCAAGGACGCACTTCTCCGCGTGAAGCTCGGTGAGATGTATCGCGACGCCCGCGACGGGGAGAAGGCGATTCGCCTCATGCGAGAGGCCGTGGCCATCGATCCGGAGCCGGCCGACTTCTGGAATTCCCTCGGCATGGTCCTGGGCGGAAACGATCGCCTCGCCGACGCCGAAGCAGCCTTCCGCGAGGCCGTGAAGCGCGACCCTCGTGAGGCTCAGTACGCCTACAATCTGGGCCTCGTGTTGTTGCGTCTCGGACGGAGGGGCGAGGCCGCACCCCTTTTTCGCAAGGTTCTGGAGGTCGACCCCGGCTTTGCCCCCGCCCGGGCCCGATTGACCGAGATGGGCGCGCGGCCCTGAAAGGACGATGGCGCTCCTGGGAGTCGCGATCGCATTACAATCCCTGGCGTCCGGTGGTATCGTCCGCCTGGGTATCCGGGCGACCCGACAGGCAGGAGGTCTCTCCTTGGACACGCTGGCTCTCGCCGGGATCGGCCTCGTCCTCGGCGTTCGCCACGCCGCGGATTCGGATCACGTCGTGGCCGTGACCGCCATCGCCGCACGCCATCGCCGGGTCGGTCCCGCGGCGTTAGTGGGCGCCCTCTGGGGCCTCGGTCATTCGCTGACGATCTGCATGGTCGGGGGCGTGATCATCCTCTTCAACATTGTCGTTCCTGCGCGAGTGGGCCTGGCCCTCGAATTCGCCGTGGGGATCGCACTCACCGTCGTGGGAACCCTCAACGTGGCGGGGAAGGGAGGGTTCGTGACCTCGGCGGCCGAGGAAGGGAAGGCTACGGGCCTCCGTGCCTTCGTCGTCGGCCTGGTGCATGGCCTCGCCGGGAGCGCGGCGGTGGCACTTCTCGTGCTGGCAACGGTGCGCGACACCGTGGCGGCCTGTCTCTATCTCCTGATCTTCGGTCTCGGGACCATCTGCGGGATGATGCTCATCACCGTTGCCTTTGCGTCGCCCGTGGCGGTGCTCGCGCGGCGCTTCTCCTGGACCGGCGGCGCGCTGCGGCTGGCCACTGGACTGCTGTCGCTGGCCTTCGGCGCGTACGTGATGATCCAGGTCGGTTTTGTCGACGGCCTCTTCCGAGCCGTGCCCCATTGGGAGCCGAAATGACCATCTCGCGCTTGTCGGTCCTGGCCGCCCTTGTCCTCGGTTCGGCTGGCACCCTTCGATCCGGCGACGACGTGCCTCGAACGATCGAGCGCAAGGACCCGCGCTTCGATCGCATCGTCCCCAAGGACGCCGTTCTCGAGACGCTGGCCGACGGCTATCACTGGACCGAGGGGCCCGTTTGGGATCGTTCCCAGAAGGCCATCCTCTTCTCCGACATTCCGGCGAACGCCGTCTTCCGCTGGACGGAAGGTGGGCCCGTCGAGCTCTTCCTGAAGCCCAGCGGCTACCTGGGAGAGAAGCCATTCGAGGGGCGGGAGCCCGGTTCCAATGGTCTGACCTTCGATAACCAAGGGCGGCTCGTCCTCTGTCAGCACGGCGAGCGTCGCGTGGCGCGCCTGGAGAAAGACGGCCACTTCAAGAGCCTGGCCGATCACTACCAGGGGAAGAGGTTCAACAGCCCCAACGACCTCGTCTTCCGCTCGAACGGTGACCTCTACTTCACCGATCCCCCCTACGGACTTCCCAAGACTTTCGACGACCCGGCGCGCGAGCTCTCCTGGTGCGGCGTCTACCGCCTGACTCCCAAGGGCGACGTCGTCCTGCTGACGAAGGACGTGAAAGCTCCGAACGGCATCGCGTTCTCGCCCGACGAGAAGACGCTGTACGTGACCAGTTCCGACCCCGAGAAGGCCGTCGTGATGGCGTATGAATTGGCCGCCGACGGCTCGTTCAAGGGGACACGCATCTTCGTGGACATGACGACCTGGAAAGCCAAGGGTCCTGGTGGACCCGACGGTATAAAGGTCGACGTGACGGGGAACGTCTTCACCACGGGGCCGGGAGGCATCCACGTCTTCGCCTCCGACGGTACGCTCCTCGGCAGCTTCCTGACGGGCGTCCCGACCGCGAACCTCAACTGGGGGGGCGACGGGTCCACCCTCTACATCACGGCAAATACCGCTCTCTGCCGCGTCAAGCTGACCACCCGCGGCAAGGGGTTCTAGACTCTCTCGGGCGGTATGCTCCTGCCCGGCTGCTAGACTCGACCCTGATGCTCCGCTCCTTGCAGGCCGCGGTTGGCGGTCTTGCCCTCTTAGCACTCTGCCCCCCAGCCGGAGCAGACGAGGTTCCGCGCCCGCGGCTCACCCTCGCGCTCAGCGGAGGAGGCGCGCGCGGGATCGCCCACGTGGGCGTGCTGAAGGCCCTCGAAGAGAACGGCATCCGGATCGACGCGGTCGCCGGCACCAGCGTCGGTGCCCTGGTGGGCTCTCTTTATGCCAGTGGCCACCGCGCCAGTCAGCTCGAAGGGATCATCGCTTCCCTCGACTGGCAATCCCTATTCATCGGGCATGCGGACCGGCGGCTTCTTCCGGTGTCCCGGCGCCGCGACGACGCTCCTCCCATCGTGAGCCTCGGGTTCGATCTGTGGAAGGTGCGGTTGCCAGCGGCGGCCCTGGCCGAGTACCCCGTCAATCGATTTCTCATCCAATACCTCTCGGGGCCGAGTTTCGCGGCCGATGGGGACTTCGATCGACTGAAGATTCCGTTCCGCGCAGTCGCCACCGCCATCGACAACGGTGATCGGATGGTCCTTTCCAGGGGAAGCCTCGCCCGCGCCGTGCGTGCGAGCATCTCGTTCCCCGTGGCCTTTCCGCCCATCGACTACGAGGGGCGGATCCTCGTGGACGGCGGTCTGGTCGACAACCTCCCGACGTCCGTCGCGCGCGCCTTGGGTGGCGACGTCGTCGTGGCGGTCGACATACAGAGTCCTCCCCTCGAGCCCTCAAGGTGGGAGGACATCGTGGGCGTCGCCGGCCAAGTGAGCAACATTCTCGGCGACATGGCCAACGCTGCCCACCACGAGGAGCCCGACGTCCTGATCAAGCCGGACCTGGGGCACCATTCCTTCAACGACTATTCCGGCTTCCACGAGCTCATCGCCAAGGGATACGAGGCGACGATCGCGGCGCTGCCGGAGATCCGCCGGCGTCTCGAGGCGGCTTCGGCGATCCGCCCAGAGGCGCCCCAGGAGGTCGCTCCGATCCCCGATCTCAAGGGGCGGCTCATTCGCGAGATCAAGGTTACCGGAAACGACAAGTACCCCGAGACCCTCATCCGCCGCAGCTTCAACGTTCCCCTCGGTGTCCCCTTCGATCTGGACAAGGCCCTGCTTGCCCTCGACAAGGTCAACGCCACGGGCTTCTTCGACCATTGCTGGCTCGACGCCGAGCCGATCGCCGACGACGGGCTGCGGCTGATCCTTCGAGTGAAGGAGGCGCCCCCCAACCGCCTGGAACTCGGAGCGTCCTTCAGCGATGCCACGAAGGCCAAGGCGACGTTCCGTCTGGGGAACCGCAACCTCTTTGGCTTCGGCGAGGAGCTGGACCTCGGCCTAGCTGCCAGCGAGGCCGGGGTCGGCGCGCGGGTGACTCTCCAGGGAGACAAGCTCCTCACGGGCCTTCTCGGCTACGGCGCGTCGCTCTACTCTTATTCAGAGCGCCCTCGGGTCTTCGAGGACGGGAACTACGTCAACCGGGCTCGCTTCGACCGGGATGGCGCCCGGCTCGTCCTTCGCCATGGAGTGAAGCGCCTCGCCCTCTTCGACGTGGGCATTACTCTCGGCCGCGTCAAGACCGAGCCGCGTCTCGGCATCGACTTCCCCGAGGCGAACGACACAGTCCGCCTCCTGAGCGGGGGGATCAACTACGACGTCCTCGACGATTTCCTCTATCCGGAGGCGGGGCAACGTCTCCTGCTCCAGGGAGACAAGAGCCCCGCAGGCCTCGGGGCGTCGCGGGACTACTGGCGCACGTCGCTCTCGGTGCGCGTGGCTCGCCGGCTCGGCCGCCGCGGCGTTCTCGAGCTCGACGCCTTCGGCGGCCTCTCGGGAGGGGACCTGCCGGTCTACGACGAGTTCAGGCTCGGGGGCCCCGTCCTGCTGCCGGGGTGGTACGAAGGTGAGCTCTGGGGGGGGCAGGCCCTGGCCGGTGCCCTCAGCTATCGCCACCGCTTGATCGGACAGCTTCGGCTTCTCGCGCGGGTGGGTGCCGGGAACGTCTGGGACCAGCGCAGCGAGATTCGCCTGGGCTCGGTCAAGCCCGGTGCGGGCCTCGCCCTCGTCCAGCCCACCCGGATCGGCCCCGTGTCCCTCGACCTCGGCATCCGCGATGGGGGCAAGGCGCTCGTGACCCTGAGCGTCGGCAACCCCTGATTCTCACCACGCCGGGGGTTGAGCGTATCCCCACACGCCGCCGTCGCGATCGCGGAGACGGTCGCGGCTCCACTCGGGGCGGAGGGCGATCCCGAGGGCGCGGAGCGCCGGCGCGTATTCGTAGCGCAGCGTGACGGTCTCGGACGGGCGCGGCTGCGGGTCGAAAGAGACGACCTGGACCGGATCGTCGGTCGGGCGTCCCCAACCCGTGCCCGGGTAGGACTCGGAGAGGGGAGCCCGCGCCGCGCTCTTGGCGTCCGCCTGCGGCTCGGCCTCGGGCGCGGTCCGCGCCGCCGGCGGCGCAGGCCGCCCCGCGCCATCGCGCGAGGCCTCGTCGCTCGATGGCCCGTCGCCGCGAACACGCGGCTCCCACGGCCTCCGGACGAGGGGCCGAAGCTCGCGGTAGACCGAGACCTCGATCCAGCCCATCTTGCCGCTGGCCTTCCCCGCGCGGGCGGCGTAAGAGGAACGCTCGTCGACGAAAGTGAAGCGGCGGATTTCGCTGAGCGACGTGCGCCAACCGCGGACGGTGGTGGAGTCCCACGGATCGAGGACGTACATGCGTCCGGGCGGCGCCCATGAGTAGGGAATCGCCTGGACGCCGCTGATCGCGTTCAGGCCGTCGACCATCAGGACGACGCCGACGCGTTCGCCGGTCCGGTTCTCGAGGCGAACGGCGTACGACGCTCCCTCGCGAGCTTCCAGATAGCGCCGCCCCGATCCGTCGGGGGCCGGATAGAGGGGGGCCTCATGACCGTCGATCTCCACTGAAACGGCTAGGCGAGAGCCCGGGGAGCCGAGGTCATAGACGTCGTGGGCTTGGATCGCCGCCGGCATTCCGAAAAGTCCAGCCACGGCCAGAAGACAGAAAATGGGGTCGCGGGTCATCATCGTTCGCCTCCTGAGCGATGTACAGGCGAACGAAGAGGCCTATTCCGCCTCGCCCTCTTTCGGCCGTTCGGCCCGATGGAAACCGCGCTTCGAAGCGCGGATGAAGGCGATCATCTCCTCCACAAGCGGGTTGCCGAGAGTCGCCATCTGGCCCAAGGCCTCGGCGAGGGGGAGCTTGGAGCGCAGGAGGATGCGGTAGGCCTGTTTCATGGAGCGGAGGCCGCTCGCGTCGATCCCCGCGCGACGGAGGCCCAC
Organism: Vicinamibacteria bacterium; assembly: GCA_041493035.1. GTDB lineage: Bacteria > Acidobacteriota > Vicinamibacteria > Fen-336 > Fen-336 > JBGPYB01. The sequence goes on from JBGPYB010000032.1 coordinate 21,350, forward strand.
GACGTTCAGGCCGAGAGCGCGAGCGGGGATCCCGGTCGTGTCCACGAACGGAAGGCAGTCCATGGGGATGCGGGAGTTTCCACCGACCATTGCGAGGCGCCCCACGCGGCAGAACTGGTGGACCACGACGCCCCCCGAAATGAAGGCCCGGTCCCCGACGTCGACGTGTCCCGCGAGCAAGGCGCAGTTGGCGAGGACGACGCCGTCCCCCAGGCGGTCGTTGTGGGCCACATGGGAATAGGCCATGAGGAAGCAGTCGGATCCGACGACCGTGGTCGACCCCGGCTCGGTGCCGCGGTGGATGGTGACGCCCTCGCGGATCTTGTTCCGGTCGCCGATCACCAGCTCGCTTGCGGCGCCCTTGAAGGCCAGGTCCTGGGGCTCACCGCCGAGAACGGCCCCCTCGTGAACCACGTTCTCGCGACCGATGCGGGTGAAGCGCTTGACGACGGCGTGAGCACGGATCTCGCAGCCCTCGCCGATGTCCGTGTTGGCCTCGATGACCGCATGAGGTCCGATGAGGATCCCGGCGCCGAGACGGGCGCCGGGATCGACGACTGCCGTCGGATGAATGGCCATCAAGGGCGAAAGCTTACTTCGAAGCGGTCTCCTTCTGCTTCACGGCTTCGATGTTGACGGCCACCTCGACTTCCTCGCCGACCAGGAGCCCGCCGGTCTCGAGGGTCTTGTTCCACTGGAGGCCGTAGTCCTTCCGGTTCAGCTTGATCCCTGTCTCAAAGCCCGCCCTCTCGTCTCCCCAGGGAGACTTCACGAAGCCCAGGAAGCTGACGGGCAGGGTGACCTGCCTGGACACGCCGTGGATCGTCAGGGTGCCGGCGACGTCGTAGGTGTCCTTGCCGGTCGCCCTGACCGCGCTGCTCTTGAAGGTCAGCTCGGGGAACTTCTCGACGTCGAAGAAGTCGGGCGACTTGAGATGCTGGTCGCGCTTCTCTTCGCCTGTGGCGACGCTGGCGGTCTTGATGGTGAACTCCACCGAGGATGCCTCGGGTTTCGCCGGGTCGACCTTGAGCGTGCCAGCGAAATCCGTGAACTTGCCGCGGACTTTCGTGACCATGTGGCGGACTTGGAAGCTGGCTTCGGTGTGGGCCTTGTCGAAGGTGTACGTGTCCGCGGCCGAGGCGCTCGTGGCCACGAGAGCGGAGACGAAGGCGAGTGACGCGAATCGACGGCTCATGTGCATTTCTCCTTACTTTGAGTTCGATGATTGCGAGCGGGCGTGGCCGGCTCGGATGGCATCCAGCAAGCGGATCAGTTTGAGGGCCTCGCCGCGCTTCAGGCCTCCCAGGGCGGCGCTGTCGCCGCGCTCGACGACCGCGTCGAGCCTGGCCAGGAGCGACAAACCCCGCGGCGTGATGTATCCGAGCACCTGCCGCCGGTCCCGCGGGCACCTTACCCGGCGTACGAGGCCCTTGGCCTCCAGGCGGTCCATGAGGCGCGTGATGCCCGGAGCCTGCTCGATCATCCGGTCGGCGACGTCCAGGGTGGGCAGGCCGGACGCGCCCGCCCCGCGGAGGATTCGCAGGACGTTGAACTGCTGGATGGTGATGTCGTGGGGCTCCACGAGGCTTGAAAGGTGGCGACGCAGGACGTCGGCCGTGCGCAGGACGCCCAGAACCCCCTCTTGCTCGGGGGTCGCGAAGGGCCTTGTCTGCCGTATCTCGCGCTGGATCGCGCTCCGCCTCTGTCCCACGCAAACACATTACAGAGCAATCATTGACTGGTCAAGTAAAAGTGTGCGAAACGCCGAGAGATTGGGTGCTTTGGCCGGTTGGCTATGTGACCCGACCGCGGGCGAGGACGGGGATCTCGGCCTCGAGGCGCCCCTGGCGGAGGCCCAGGAGGCGATCGTGGAGGTTGGCGACGACGCAGGCGTGGTTCGGCAGGATGACGATCCGCTCTCCCACGCGGAAGGACTCGCCTTCCTCGACGTCGATGACGCCGTGCTCCTCGCTCAGCCGCTGGATGCGGCTCCGGCGGCCGAGGATGATCCCGTGGCCTCCCGCCCGGGGCCGCAACGGGTCGCTCGAGAGGGTCTTGCTCCCGGCATCGACGACGGCGCGGCGAGGGTCGGGAACGCTGACGACCGTCGCGAGGATCGTCAAGGCGCAGTCTTCGACCGCGCAGGTGCCGAGGGCGACCTGGGACGCGTCGTGGAAGACGTAGTTCCCGGGTCGGCACTCGGTGAGGCCGGGCGTCGACATCACGTGAGGGGCCGTGGGCGTCGAGCCGGCGGAAACCTCTTCGATGGGGAGCCCCGCGGCGCGCAGCGCCTCGGCGGTCTCGACCAGGGTCCGCCCCTCGCTCGCCGCCACGCTCGCGACGCCGTCGACCGACTCGGCGGCGTACGAGTGCCCCGCGTGGGTGAAGACGCCGCGAAGGCGGAGACCGGGGAGGTCGGCGATGCCTTTGGCGACCGGAAGCGCGCGCTCGGGCGGAACGCCGACGCGGTGAAAGCCGACGTCGATCTTCAGCACGACGTCCAGGCGCCGCGCGGCGGCCGCGAAGACCGAGGCCAGGGTCGAGGCACCAAGGACGCTGTCGACACCCACCGCCAGGCGGCAACGATCCGACAGCGCCAGAAGCCGGCGCCCTTTGTCTTCGCCTACGACCGGGTATGCCACGAACAGGTCGTCGAAGCCGGCGTCGGCGAAGGCTTCGGCCTCAGCCGTCTTCGCCACCGAGAGCCCGACGGCGCCGGCTTCCAACTGTCGTCGTGCGATCAGGGCGGTCTTGTGTGTCTTGGCGTGAGGGCGGAGCCGGATGCCACGCGCGCGTGCACGCTCGGCCATGCGGGACACGTTTCGCTCCACCACGTCCAGGTCCACGAGCACCGCCGGAGTCTCCAGATCCTCGAGGAATCGCGCCATGGCGGAAGTAGATCCCAGGCCCTCAGCCCACGCAAGGAGGCCTCCGCCGCACGCTCCAGGAGCGGGTTCCGGGGGATAGTCGCTTCTAGGCGGCAGACAAGGACGTGGCTCTCCCGTGCGAGGACCGCTTGACCCGAGACTCGCGGGGAGCGTAGTGTACGCGCCCGAGCCATGAACGGATCTTTCTATGTCGGTGTGGATCTCGGGGGGACGCAGCTTCGGATGGCCGCGGTCACTTCCGAAGGGTGCCTCGTCTCCGATCTCCTTTCCATCCCCACAGGGATCGAGTTCGGACCGGCCGATCTCGAGGGCCACCTCGCGAACCTTGCGGGCGAGGTCCGGTCGGTCGTGGGGGACGCGGTCACAGCCTTGGGCTTCGGCACCGCGGGCGTCATCCATCCGGGGCCGCTCACGCAGTCCGACAATCTCCCCCGGCTGAACGGGGTGGACCTCGATCTGCTCGTCAGGCGCGTATTCGGCTGCACGGTGCGGATCGAGAACGACGCTCGCTGCTTCGCCCTGGCCGAGGCTCGCTTCGGCGCTGGTCGCGGCGCCAAGAGCCTCTGCGGGATCACCCTCGGGACCGGCGTGGGATGCGGCATCGTGATCGAGGGGCGGCTCCATCGCGGATCGACCTCGGAAGCGGGGGAGGTCTGGCGGATCCCCTTGCGAGGTGCTCCCCTCGAGCGGGCGCTGTCGGGGGCGGGTGTTGTTGAGGTCTACCGGGTGGTGGGTGGAGATGGTCTGGATGGGATCGACGCGGCCGGCGTGGCCGACCGGGCACGCGGAGGGGAGTCCGCGGCTCGTGCGGCCTGGACCTCCTTCGGCGAGGATCTGGCGTTCCTGTGCGAGTGCGCCGTGAGCCTCATCGATCCGGAACGAATCGTTCTCGGAGGTTCGATCGCGGAGTCCAGGGACCTGTTCGAGCCCGCGCTCCGTGAGCGACTGCAGGATCGCGCCGCGCGTCTCGCCTGGGCCGAGCTCGGCCCCGCGGCCGGCGTCATCGGTGCCGCCGCGCTGAACATTCCCTAGTTTCGATCAAGGACCGGTGTCGCCGCGCGGCTTCGAGGCATTACAATCAGGCGCTTTGGACCCGCTCGAGCCCGCTCCCACCCATGCGCGGCACTGGGTCGTCGTCTTCGCCATATCCCTCGCTCTCATCTCCTACACCGACCGGGTGGTCATCGCCCAGGCGGCGAGTAACATCCAGGCCGACCTCGCCTTGAGCCGGGTCCAGATGGGCTGGGTGTTCTTCGTGTTCTCGTGGGCCTACACCCTCTTCGAGGTGCCGGGCGGCTGGATGGGCGACCGGTGGGGCGCCAAGGCCGTCCTCCTGCGGGTGGTGACGCTGTGGTCCTTCTTCACCGCGGCCACGGGCTCGGCGTGGAACTACGTCTCGCTGCTCGTCTGCCGCTTCCTCTTCGGCGTGGGCGAGGCGGGCTGCTTCCCCAACCTCGCCAAGGCCTTCACGCATTGGCTCCCGAGCGCGGAACGAATACGGGCCCAGAGCCTCATGTGGTTCGCGGCTCGTTGGGGAGGGGCCATCACCCCCTTCCTCGTGGCCCTCATGCTTCGGTACGTCTCGTGGCGGCGCACGTTCGAGATGTTCGGTGTTCTCGGTCTCGTCTGGGGGGCCCTCTTCTTCTGGTGGTTCCGCGATCATCCCCGCAACCATCCCGCGGTCAACCGGGCGGAGTTGGCCCTCATGCCGCGGCTGAGCGCAGAGAACGAGTCTCGGGAGGCGACGCCGTGGCGGGTCATCCTCGGCAACCGATCCGTCCTCCTGTTGTGGCTGCAATACTTCCTGCTGAGCTACGGATGGTGGTTCTACATCCAATGGCTGCCCACGTATCTGAGGGAGGCCCGCGGCTTCGCACTGGAGAAGGACCAGCTCATGGGCGCGGTGCTCGCGGGGTTGCCGCTGTTTCTGGGGGGTATCGGCTGTTGGGCGAGCGGCCACGTCGAGCCCTGGCTCGCCCGGCGCCTCGGGATCGGCCGGGGGCGGAGGGCCATGGGGTTCTGCGGCCTGGGCGCGGCGGGCACGCTGCTGCTGGTCTCCGTCCAGCTTCGCGACCCGGTGCTCGCCATGGTCGCCATGGGCTTCGCCAGCTTTGCCAACGACCTCACGGTCCCTGTCTCCTGGGGCATCTGCATGGACCTGGGAGGCCCACACACGGGAACCATCTCCGGCGGCATGAACACGGGGGGCGCCGGGGGGGGCGCGGTGGCGGGCCCGATGGTGGCCTACCTGCTCCAGGCCTCGGGCGACGACTGGAACCTGCCGCTCTACGTGGCCGCTGCGGCGTACTTCGCGGCCATGATCTGCTGGCTCGGGATCGATCCCGCGACGCCGATCATGGGTCGGGCCGCGGCCGCACCCGCGACAGAAGAAGCGTCCTAGCGCGCCCTGGGGAGGTTCATGGATCGCGACCCCATCACGGCCTGGGCCGGTGGTGGCTATTTCAGAGACGGCACCCCAGTCTTCTGGCCGTCCCCTTTGGCGAGCTGCTGCCAGGTCACGAGGATGAACCCTTGGTCGCGCAGGAAGCGCTGGAACTCCGGGCTGCTCACCATGTCCAGATCGGCCTGACGCCACGCGGCGCCCCAGTCGGGATGATCGCCAGTCGCCCCCTGCATCTCGTCTCCGGTATGAGCCAGATGCACGATCAGCTCATAGACGCCCGGGCGAAGCGGCGCCAGGATCTTCTCGTATGCCGCGCGCCACTGGCCGAGCGGCGCCGCCATCTCGAGACCCAGAACGCTGTCGACCAAGGCCTCCGGTCCTGGCGGAGGAGTTCCCTTGGGGAGATCCAGGTCTCTCGCGAGGAGCGCCGGGACCCCGTACTCGCGGCTCAAGCGGCGGTAGACCTCGATGAGCGGCGCCGCCTGGAAAATCGTGCCCATGTGGCTGTCGAGATGGCTGAGCCTCACGCCGGCGCGCCGCGCCATTTCGATCTGCGCGCGCAGCTCGCGCTCGACCTCATCGGTCTTGGCCTTCGCGACGACTTCGGGGGAGTCCAGCGGCAGATATCCTGAGACGTCGAGGAGGCTAGGCACGGCGGAGCGTCCCGCCACGGGGCCCCAGCGGAAGGTGGTCCATTCGCTGTTCAGAGCGAGATGGATCCCGAGGTCGGCGCCCGGATGGGCCTCCGCGAACCGCGCCACCTCGGGGAACCAGGGGCAGGGGACGAGGATGCTCGCGGACGTGATCCAGCCCTTCTCCAGGGCCTCGAAGGTCGCGGTATTGACGGAGTGCGACATCCCGAGATCGTCGGCGTGGAGCACCAGGAGACGTGCCGTGGCCGGATGGCCGAGCCGCTCCTGGACCGTGTCCGAAGCGACGACAACTCGCTCCGGCGATGCCAGCGCGGACAAGAGCGCTACGACAGCGACAGGGGTCCCCAACGCTGATCGTCCCATCGTGACCTCCCAGATCATCCGGCGCGCCGGCCGGCCGCGTCGACGCTCGGCTCTCCCAGGCTGTCCCGGAGGCGCGCCCGCGCCTCCGTCGTCGCGACCAGGAGGCTTCCCCAGAGCGACGCTTCGCTGCCGAGCGCCGACACCACGATCTCAGGGGGTGACGGCACGATCTTGGCCGTCACCTGCCTCACCTCCGAGACGAAGTCGCCTCCCTGATCGAAGATGGCACCTCCCAGCACGACGAGGGACGGGTCGATCACCAGCGTAAGGTTCGCCACCGCGATGCCGAGGAGGGCGGCGGTCTCGTCGATGGCCGAACGCGCCTTGCGGTCGCCGGCGAGGGCGGCCTCGAAGAGGGCGGCGACCCAGCCCTCCCGCAGCCCCCCACGCGCATCGGGCCAGCGCGCCGCGGCGCCTTTCAGGCCCGCCAGCGTCTCGAGGCATCCGCGCGAGCCGTAGTCCTGGTTCAGGTGATCGATGCCCATGCACATGAGGCCGATCTCGCCGGCGAGGGAGTGGTGGCCCCGGTGCAGCTCGCCATCCACCACGATTCCGGCTCCGATGCCGCTTCCCGCGTGGATGAAGGCGCACGTCTCGTGCCCCCGTGCCGCGCCGCGCCAGCGTTCCGCGAGAACCGCGAGGTTGACGTCGTTCTCGACGACGACGGGGGTCCCCAAGGCGCGGCCGAGGAGCGCGGAGACGGGGACGTTGGACCACCCCTTGAGGTTCGGCGCCAGCGCGACGACGACACCGTGCTCTCGATCCACTGCCCCCGGAACGCCTGCGACTGCGGCCAGGAGCCGATCCCGGCGAATCCCTGCCTCGCGCAACATGCCTCGGGTCGCCGTCGCGAGGCGCTCGAGGAGCGGCTCGGGGCCGAGGCCGGCCGGCGTCGGAAGCACGCGATGGGCGAGGCGTTCCCCTCGCAGGTCCGCCACAGCCACATGGGTGCGGGTCGCTCCCATGGAGATCCCGGCCACGAAGCCGTGGCGCGCGTTGAACTCCATGAACGCGGGTCGCCGGCCGCCGCGGGACGGTCCGGCCCCGAGGTCGCGCAGGAAGCCCCTCCGGAGAAGGGCCTGGGTGAGCGTTCCCACCGTAGGGGCGGAGAGAACTGTTGCCTTCATCACCTCGGCTCGAGTGAAGGGCTCGGTGCGGTCCATGGCCATGGCCAGGACTCGATCGGCGTTCAGATGCCGCAGATGGCGCGCGTTGCGCGCGTCCACCGCGCTCGGTGGTTTGGGCGTCAGCGCCTACTCCTTCGTTAACTTAGGCAGCGAGTTTACAAAAGAAGCCTTGGAGCGGCAAGGGGAAAGGAGGCCTCTCCAGGCTTCTCCAGGCGGCGCCACATTGCCGGCTACTGAGCCGGCTTCGACGTCCACACGGCGAGAGTGTCGGCGGAACCTTGGGCGCGGATGCCGTTGTCGGTCAGGATCTCGTCGGTCGCCGCGAGCATGTTCTTTCGCGGGAAGACGATGGCTTCGGCCGCACGGCCGGCGAACTCGAAGATCAGGAACTCGTCCCGGCTGTCCCGCAGGATCTCGACGAGATGACGGAGGTGCTTCACCGGCTTGCCGTTGACTTTGCCCACGACGTTTCCTGCCGGGTTCGAGTATCCCTTCGACAGCTTGTGCGGGAAGAAGGGCGATGAGACCACCACGAGCTCCTCTCCTTCGAACGCGGGGGGCTCGCCCCGCCGAGTCGCGAGCGGGCTGCCCGAGAAGCTCAGGGCGCCCAGGGGATTGCTGTTGGCGCCACCGAGCCCTCCCAGGAACTGCGTCGTCGCTCCCGAGAAGACGAGGGACCCGAGGATGAAATAGGACGGATAGCTTCCCTGGAGATTCGGAATGAGCATTGGAAAGTTCGGACTCACGGGAAGCTGGACGCTCAGCTCCTTCCCGGCTCGCACGAGCGTCAGTGGGACCTTTCCGTCCTTTGCGATCCTCTGGACGAGGTACTGGAAGCGCACGCGGAGGTTCTCGCCGAGTTTGACCATCCCCTCGTCGTCGATGCGGGCGTCTCCGATCCGCGTGATGACGTCCCATTGCTTCAGCGGGTACGCCGGGTCGCGGCCAAGCGGCCTCAGCACCACGATGCCCTCGACCTGCTTCTCAAGCTTGAGATAGGCCCTGAGCGCCGGGTTCTCGAGGGTCTGGAGCTCGTCGAAGAGCGCGGGTTTGCCCGTGTATCGACCGTCGGGGATGCTGCCGAGGAACAGCTCGATCTCTTCGCACGGAATGATGTACCCGATGTTCTGCGCGTTTCCGAGATGGCTGAAGGCGAGGCCGATCATGCGATCCGCGACCACCGCCGGCCCGCCGCTGTTGCCGGGGTTGATCGCGGCATCGATCTGGATGCGCAGGCCGTGAACGGGGAAGTTGTAGCCCGTGAACTCGATGCGGGAGACGATCCCCTTGGTGATCGAAAGGCTGGTCCCGCCCGTCGGATAGCCGTACGCCATGACCGCGTCCTTGATGTCCGGCAGCATGCTGGCGCGGGGCAACGGGGGATGCGATTCGAAGAAGGCCTCGTCGTCGAGCTTGAGGACGGCGAGATCGATCCCCGGGGCGATGGCCTCGACCGTGGCCGAGATCTTGTCGCCCGATTGGTTGGCCTGGACCTGAACCTGGCTGGCGTAGAGCACGACGTGGGCGTTCGTCAGGATGCGCTTTCCCTCGATGACCACGCCGCTTCCAGTGGCTTCCTGGGGCGCCTGCTTGGTCCACGGCTTCAGGGGATCGGGGTAGCGCATCGTCGAGAAGACCTTGACGACCGAGTCTTCGACCTTCGCCGGCGTCTGGCCCGTAGAGGCCTGGGTGTCTGCCGCGCACACTCTGGAGACGGGCGATGCCGACAGCACAAGGCAGAGGCCTGCGAGAAGCGGGGTTCCCATGTGTGTTCCCAAGAAAGCACTCCATCCGTAGGTCGCGAGGCGTCTCGCATGCGGCGGCGCGACGTCCGTCATTCTAGACTGGTCGGAGCGCCTCGCCTCCCAGGGCGCCCGATGCCAACATCCCACAGGCGGCGTGTATGTCGGGACCTCCCGAATACCGCCTGACGAATCCGATGTCGTTCTCGGCGAGGGCCGAGAGGAAGCGGTTGCGCTCCTCTGCGCCTGCGGGTGCGAAGCGGCCGGTCGGGTCGTTGACGTCGATCACCGAGAGCCGCACGCGGACCCCGGCGAAAAGGCGTCTGAGTTCACGCGCCTCGTCCGCGCCGGTATTCACTCCCGACATCAGGACCCAGGCCAGGTTCACAGGGCCTCCGCGCTCCGCGGCGTGGCGACGCATGGCTTCGGCAAGCTCGGCAACGTCGTACCGCTCGCCGATCGGAACGAGGCGGACGCGCTTCTCGTCGAAGGCCGACGTGAGGGACAAGATGAGGCGATAGGGGTGGCCTTCGCCCGTGAACCGCTCGATCATCGGGAGGAGGCCGACTGTCGAGATCGTGATCCTGTCGCCGCGGATCCGCATCCCGCACGGGTGGCGCAGGATCTCGGCGGCGCGGATCACCGAGTCGTAGTTCTGGAACGGCTCTCCCTGTCCCTGGAAGACGACGCCCGTCACCGGGCGCTCCGGTGACTCGCGGCGCACGGTGAGGACCTGCTCGACGATCTCCCACGGCGCCAGGTTGCGTTCGAAGCCGAGGCGTCCCGTCTCGCAGAAGGCGCAACCCAAGGCGCAGCCCGCCTGCGACGAGACGCAGACACTCCAGCGCGGGAGCTCGAGGGGGATCCGCACCGTTTCGAAGCGACGCCCGTCCTCGCTTCTGAAGAGATACTTGACGAACGGATCGAGGGTGCTTCGACGCCGATCCTCCATGGTCAGCCGCTCGAGGCTCCCCCGCGCCAGGAGCTCGCGCGCTTGGGCACGGGCCAGGCCGCGCACTCCGTCCAGATCGTCGCGGTCTTGAAAGACGAGGCGCGCCATCGTGCGCCGCGCGACGCCGATGTCAAGGCCCAGGTCGGGCCAGAGAGCCGCGAGAGACTCGGGAGTCTGATCCCGAAGGTGGGGGCGCGTCATTTTCAGAAGCGCACGACGGACCGCTGCCCGTGCCACTCGATCTCGACCTCAGCCTCGCCGATGCGAATGACCCGCACGCCCTCGAACTCATCTCCCTCACGCACCAGCCGGTCGCTCAAGAGGGCGATCGGCTTGCCGTCCCGTTCCGAGATCGCCTGGAGGACGAGGCTCGGCGGCGAGGCTGTCGGCGGGCGTGGGGAGGCGAGCGGAGCGGCTGCGGGTGCCGTTCGGAGGGCCGCCACGGGTCGAGGAGTCGAAGCGACGAGCAGCGTCGTCGCGGGGACTGACGGAGGAGTTGGCGTTGGTGACACGGTGACGGTTGGGCTCGGAATCGGCAGGACCGCCGGGGTTCGGCCGAAGAAGACCGTCGCGACGCCGGCCACGAGGGCCACGAGGGCCAGCACGACAGCGCGCCCACGGTGCCGGGGAGACGCTGGCCACGGCTCCGAGGCCACGACGACGAAGCCGCGCTCCGGTGTCTGCTTCTCTCGGTCCAGCTTCCGGAGGGCTTCGAGGATCAAGCTCATGAGGACTTCCTCTGGAGCCGGGGTCGCGGTCGTTCCTGGGCGGAGTAGAGGGCCATCAGGGTTCGGCTCCCCAGAACGCCGTCGGGAGCCAGGTCGACCTCCTGCTGGAAACGCGCGAGGGCTCCTCTGTCATCGGCCTCGGCGGAAGGGTACCCGAGCTGCTCCAAGGCGCCGCGGGTCCAGGCGGTCGATCGATCGGCGGGCGCGTCCATGAGCTTGTCGTCGTCGCGCCAGAAGAAGATCGCCTGCCGCGTCCACAGCCGGTCCAAGTCCTTCACCGCAACGCGAAAGGGGGCGGCCCCGTTGCCGGCGACGAGTGCGGCCTCGCCGTCCAGGCCCACGAGGGCGAGGACGCACGTGTCCCGCCGCGCGGGATGGAACATCTCCAGGACCACCGGAAGGTCCAGGCGCCGCACCTGGTCCAGATGGCTGCGCAGGGACGTGCGCTCGAGCGGCTCGATTCTCCAGAGGGCGCGCACCTCCGCCTCGGCCTTGTGCAGCGAAGCCTCGCGATCGACGGCCAATAGGATCGGTTCGAGCGGCACGATCGGCAGCGGCGTTGGCGAGGGAGCGGCGGCCTTGGCGACGGCCGCCGGGGGGAAGGCAGTCGGCGCAGGTGTCGCCGCCGGTACTACCGGAGCGGCGCGCACCCAGAAAGCCAGTGCGCCGGCAGTAGCCGCCAACAAGACTGCGCCGGCGAAGCCGTACGCGACCCACCGGCGGCCGCCGGGGGCTGCCTCCCCGTGCACCTCGCGAGCCGCTCGGAGAACGAGCGCTGCTGGAATCGATCGAGTCCCATGGACGTACCCACCCAGGAGCGCGCGGTCGGAGATCAGGTTGACGAGGCGAGGGACGCCCCCGGAGAGGCGATGGACGGCGGCTAGGGCCCCCGACGTGAAGCTCGCCTTTCCCTCCCCTCCCGCGACCCTTAGCCGATGCTGGATGTAGTCGCCGGTTTCCTCGCGCCCGAGGGGACAGAGGTGGTAGCGCGCCGTCACCCGCTGGGCAAGCTGACGCAACTCGCGGCGCCCCAGCATCTCCTGGAGCTCCGATTGCCCCATGAGGACGATCTGGATGAGCTTCTCGGTGTCGGTCTCGAGGTTGGAGATGAGGCGGATCTGCTCCAGGACTTCGGCGGAGAGATCCTGGGCTTCGTCGATCAGGAGCACCACGTTGCGTCCGGCCGCCCGGCTCTCGAGAAGGAAAAGGTGAAGTGCGTCCACGAGCTCCTTGAGAGAGCCCCCTGGGGTCACCACGTGGAGGTCGTCGAGAATCGAGCGGAGCAGCTCGGCCGCCGTCAGCGCGGGATAGAGGACGACGGCTGTCGCGGTCTTGTCGCCGAGGCGGCTCAGGAAGTAGCGGGCGAGGGTCGTCTTCCCGGTGCCGACTTCTCCGGTGATGACGACGAAGCCGCCTCGCTCCCGGTGGCCGAAGTCCAGGTGGGCGAAAGCCTCGGTATGACGCGCCGAGAGGTAGAGGAACTTGGGATCGGGGGTCAGGTTGAAGGGCTTCTCGCTGAAGCCGAAGAAGGACTCGTACAACGTCAGGCCTCGCCGGTGCGTTCGACGAACCAGGAGATCCGGTCGCGGGCCTGCCCCATGAGAATCAGGAACTCGACGCCGGCGCGCGCCCTGTCGCCCATGGGCGATCCCTCGCGCACGACTTGGCCCATGGTGCGCACCTCCGGGCCGTCGGAGGGGAGCGAGAAGCGGAGGTCCAGCTTCGTTCCGAGGTCCAGTGGCTCGGCGGTCTCCAGGAGAACCCCACGAACGCTGATGTTGAGGGCCCAGCCCGGGAGCGGCTCGACCTCCGGGCCGAAGCGAGACCACGAGTCCACGAGGACGGGGAAGCGGGCGTCGCGACGCTTGGGGACGTTCAAGAGGATCTCCAGCCGGCGGTTCCAGAGGGACGGATCCACGCGCCCCGACAGGACCAGGTTGGCGCCCGCGGCGCGGAGGGCTTCCTCGTCGAGGAGGGAAGACGACCGCGAAAGGACGGCAATGGAGGCGCCTCGCGCCGCGGGGTCAGCCCGCAGGCGCCGCACGAACGAGAGAGCCGTCAGCGAGTCGTCCCCGTCCAGCACGACCATGTTCGGCCGCTCCGCGCGGGCGGCCTGGAGCCCTTCCTCGCTCTGTGAGGCAAAGGTCCGTTGGACGCCGCTTCCCCAGAGCGCCGTGTCTCCCAGCTCCGGCGAGAGATCCGTCGAGGCGACGACGAGAACGCGAGGCATGGGGTGGTTCGAAGCGAGTGTAGCATCTCCGGTTATGCTCAGGCTGTGAAGGTGATGCGCATTGAGGCCGGAGGGGCTACAGTCTCCGCTTCGGTTCACGGAAGCGGCCCTACGGCCGTCGTCCTGGGGCACGGCGCTGGGGGAAATCGGACGACGCCGTTTCTCGGCCGCGCGGCCGAGGCCATCGCCGGCTCGAGGCGGATGGCGGTCCTCTTCAACTTTCCCTACACGGAGAGCGGGCGACGAGCCCCCGACGCGCCGTCCGTTCTCGAGGCGACGGTAGCAGCCGTCGCGGCGGGGATCCGGGACCTTCCCGGCGTCGGGCGCGTGGTCCTCGGAGGGAAGTCGATGGGGGGGCGGATCGCGTCGCAGGCCGTGGCGCAAGGGACTCCGGCCGACGCCCTGGTCTTCCTTGGATATCCCCTCCACCCTCCAGGTCGACCGGAGAAGCTCCGAGACCGGCACCTTCCGGCCATCGGCGTTCCGATGCTGTTTCTCCAGGGGACGCGGGACACGTTTGCGCGGTGGGACTTGATCGA
>JBGPYB010000099.1:0-18026 GCA_041493035.1 Vicinamibacteria bacterium
CCAGCGGCGCCAAATGCTCCCGCGTGGGTCGTGGCGATCATTGTTCGTGTGGAATTGCTATCCTCTCTATTCTGGTACGGGATCCATTAGGCGTATATGTTAGCAGACTCCGTCGAGGCACGCAGACAGAGATGAGGCGGAAGGAATGCCACCGCGGACCGCGCAGGGCTCAACCGCGCAGCTCCAGCCGGAACAACCCATGATGGCGGCGGCCCGAGCCCGCTCTGGGCCCCTAATCTCTTCAAGTCTTCCTAGCGATCTCCTGATTGTGACCCGGCGGACCACTCTTAAGGCGTCAACATTTCATTCTGAGTGTGTCAAGTCGGCCTTGCGGTCCTCTGCCCCACTCTGGTGACAATTCCGGCGAATCCAGAGCCCAATCGGGCCGAGGAAGGCAACCGGAACTCTCCGCTTCCAGCCCCCCATAGGGCCGTCCGCCCCGCGCCTGCCACCTATCCGCTAGAGCAATGGGGATTTGGCGCGGGCAGGTTCGAAAGTTGAAACTCGGCGTCGTGCGTCAAGTTCTCGGCTACCAGCTTGCGGCGTCCGGGAATTGGCGGGGCGGACGGGACTCGAACCCGCGACCTCCGACGTGACAGGCCGGCGTTCTAACCAGCTGAACTACCACCCCGCTAAAGGTGGACGCTGCGGAATCCCGCGCGGACGCTAGAGGGGCAAAGACCTGGTGGGCGGTACAGGATTCGAACCTGTGACTCCCGGCGTGTAAGACCAGTGCTCTACCGCTGAGCTAACCGCCCGCGGGACAAACGCAGAGTTTATGGGACGGTCCGGCGGCTGTCAAACACGGAAGCGGCCGTGGCGAGCCTCCCAGTCGTCCCACCAGTCGTCGCGCGCCCCTGGGCGGCGCTGCGGCCGCTGAAAGAGCGCCACGAGGGCGAAACCGGCGGCGAAACCACCCACGTGGGCCCACCAGGCCACACCGCCGGTCTCGACCGTCCGCGCCGCGAGGCTCAAGGTCCCGGAGAGGAACTGCTGGAGAAACCAGAAGCCGAGGAAGAAGACCGCCGGCACCTGGACCAACGGAAAGAAAATGCCGAGCGGGATGAGGGTCACGACCCGGGCACGGGGATGGAGGGTGACGTAAGCGCCCAGCACGCCCGCGATCGCTCCCGATGCCCCAATCGAGGGCATTCTCAAAGCGGGCTCGGCCCAGACGTGGGCGAAGGTCGCCGCCCATCCGCACAAGAGGTAGAAGACGAGATAGCGAAAATGCCCCATCCGATCCTCGACGTTGTCGCCGAAGATCCAGAGATAAAGCATGTTGCCAAGGAGATGGGTCCACCCACCGTGAAGGAACAAGCTCAGCAGCACACGCGCACCCAGATCGGGACTCACGCTGCCCAACAGAAGCTCGATGATGCCCAGGGAATGGTCGTGGCCGGTGAAGAGGACGGGGACCACCGCGGCCTGGTAGAGAAACCCCTCCAGCCGTTCCCCCAACCCCAACTCCAGGATGAAGAAGAGCACGTTGATCACGATGAGGCTCAGGTTGACGACGGGGAAGGTCCGAGAAGGGACGTCGTCCCTGAGGGGTATCACGAGCGACCCGACGCGGACCTCACAGGGTCGGCGTTGGCGGAGCCTGCGGGGGCCGGCGGCGGCGGCGCCTGCGACGACGCGCCGAGCGAGACGGAATCTCTGCCGAAGACCTGGCACTCTCCGCGGTCGCGACGGGCGGCGGCGCCACGTCGCCCATGTCCAGGCTGCGCCAGTGTGCGGCCAGCTCCTGGCCTTCGACTCCGCCGTGGATCTCCAGCCACCGGAGGGCGTCATCGAAGTAGCCCCGCCCCGCCAAAAGGTGTTTCACTCCCGGGGATCGGTGAACCTCCCTGAGGCGACGCTGCGCCAGCAGAATGAGCCGCAGGCGGTCCACGTCTCGGCGAGCGTACGGAAGCGATAGGGACGGAGCGGGACCCGCGTCGTGGGACTCTTCGACCTCGCTCTCCCCAAGGGCATCCATCTCCGCCTTGACGTCGACGGCGGGCTCGTCCTTTCTTTCGTCGTCGTGACGTTCCCGCCCCGGAGGGACGACGCGGCGGAGCGGGATGCCGAGGGGGACGAGGAGGGTCCCCAGAAGCACGGCATTGCTGAGCTGATCCGGCGTCGCGAGGCCGGCATTGCGATAGCCGTCGAGGCGGGAAAGGCTGCCGAGGAGCGGCTCCCCGCCGAGAGCCATGGCCCGCTCCGCCTCCGGAAGCAGATAGGACAGCAGGCCCACCTCGTGAAGAAGCTCGAAGGTGCGTCGCGCGGCCCCCTGGCGGAGGATCTTGTAGAACTCCTCGAGGAGCCGCGGGGAGCTGCTGCGGACGATCTCGCCGCGCAGGGCGTGGATGGCTTCCACCGTGTCTCGATGGATGGAGAAGCCGAGACGAGCCGCCAGCGCCACGCCGCGGAGCATCCGCACCGGGTCCTCTCGAAGTCGAACCCCGGGATCGCCGATGGTGCGGATGACCCTCTGGCGCAGGTCCTCGAGACCGTCCACGTAGTCGATCACGGAGAAGGTCGCGATGTCGTAGAAGAGGGCGTTCACCGTGAAGTCGCGGCGGAACGCGTCTTCCTCCGGCGTGCCGAAGGTGTTGTCGTGCCGGATGAGGGTCTCCCCCTCCTCAGGCTCGGCCTGTCGCCGGAAAGTGGAAACCTCGACGACCTTCTTGCCAAAGCGGACATGACAGAGGCGAAAGCGGCGGCCGATGATGAAGCAATTGCGAAAGAGTTTCTTCACCTGCTGCGGGTGCGCCGAGGTGCCGATGTCGAAGTCCTTGGGCTTTCGACCGAGCAAGAGGTCCCGGACGCCGCCGCCAACCATATAGGCCACGAATCCGTGGTTCTTCAATCGGTACAACACTTTCAGGGCATCAGCGTCAATGTCCTTTCGCGAGACCGTGTGTTCCGGCCGAGGCAGGATGCGCGGGGGCATGTTGGTGGGCGACGTCGAGCCCAAGCGCGGATTATAGACTAGGATTTCGGCCCGGGAGAGCGAGGCCGAACCATGAGCCGGCCGGGGCGCCTCAGTTACGTGGACTGGATGCGGGGCCTGGCCGTGCTCCTCATGTTCCAGACCCACGCCTACGATTCGTGGCTCCAGCCGGCCGCGCGCCACGGGTCTTTCTTTCGGTGGAGCCGCTTCGCCGGCGGATACCCGGCCGTCCTCTTTCTCTTTCTCGCAGGCCTTTCCCTGGCCTTCGTCGGCGAGTCGAGAATCGCTCATGGGGCCAAGCCGACGCGAGCCGCTCGTGAGGGAGTGCGCCGTGGCGCCGAACTCTTCGCCTACGCCGTACTCTTCCTCCTCTGGATGTTCACGACCGGAGGCTTCTCGAAACCGGGCGATCTGCTTCGGGTCGACATCCTCAACTGCATCGGCCTGTCGATGGCGATCGTGGCCTGGCTCTGCCTCGGACAGTCGACCGCTCGCCGACGCCTGAGCGCCGCCCTCGGCCTGGCCGTGGGCACCGCGCTCCTGACGCCCTTCGCGTGGGACTGTCCGTGGCCCCAGGCGATGCCGCGAGCGCTCCTCGCCTACGTGAGCGGTCGGACGAGCGGCGCCTTCTTCCCCCTCTTCCCCTGGTGCGCTTTCGTCGCGACCGGCGCGGCCGCTGGAGGCCTCCTCGCCCGACGCCGAGAAGCCGGGAGCGAGGGACGCGCGATGCTCGCCCTGGGGGCTGTCGGCGCGGGCGCCATCGCGTCAGGGATCTTTCTCGATCGCCTGCCCCAGATCTATCCCCGCTACGATTTCTGGTGGACGAGTCCCAACTACGTCGCGATCAAGGTAGGAGTCGCCCTCCTGGTCCTGACCGCGTCGTGGTTGTGGAGCCGCCGCCCCACGGCGGGACACCCGAGCCCCCTGCGGCAGCTCGGCCGCACCAGCCTTCTCGTGTACTGGGTCCACATCGAGATCGCCTACGGCGCGGTCGTGGCCCCCTGGGCGCGCCAGCGGTTGAGCCTCGCCGGAGCATCGCTCGGTCTCGTACTCCTGACCCTGACGATGCTGGCCCTCTCCATCGCCCGCACCCGCGGCTTTCGTCGGCGGGCCGGTGTCGTCACCCCGGCAAGCGCCGGATGACGACGCGCCCTTCGCGGCGCGTGGCCTCGAACCTTACGCCTTCGGGGAAGAGGCTCGGGGTGCGGAACGGGGTCAGGGGACGCGACGGGTCGCGGACGAAGGCGTCGCCGTCGGCGCGCAGGGACCCGACGAAGAGCATCTCCCGCCACTTCAGCTCGGGGATCGAAAGGGCGCCGTCTGCCAGGGCGCGCACGTCGGCGAACGGAGCCTGTTCGTCAGCCACGCCGAGCCATCTTGCGAGCCATGTGCTCGAGAAGTCGCACCTCGCCCGGCGTGAGGTCCGCCCGCTGGAAGAGGGCGCGCCAGTCCCTGAAATAGCGATCGGTCTCGCGGGACGGGAGCGCCGCGATCGCGCGCAGGCCGTCACGGAGGAGGGAGAGCATCCGCTCCTTCTCGTCGTGGGTCGCGCGGCGGGCCGTTTCGTCCGAGCGCCGAGCGGCCCGAAAGACCTCGTACCCCGCGACCATCACCGCGTGGGACAGGTTCAGCGAGGGCTGCGCCGGATGCGATGGAATCGTGACGCGCCAGCCGCAGAGCGCCATCTCATCGAGGGTCAGGCCGGCCGTCTCGGGGCCGAAGACCAGGGCGGCGGCTTCGTCGGAGGGCAAGGCTCCGATTCCCGCGGCCATCTCGCGCACGTCGACGGTGACGGCGCTCCGGGGAGGCTTCCCCGAAAACGCCGCGGAAAGATGGACGCCCGCGAGCGCTCCGCTCAGGTCGCTGAAGACGCGGGCGTCTTCGAGAACGTCATGGGCGCCCCAGGCCGTGCGCCAACACTCCACGGTCCTCCAGTCGCCCGGAGTCACGAGGTCGAGGCCCTCGAGGCCCGCGTTGCGGAGGGCTCGAGCCACGGCGCCGATGTTGGCCGGCGTTTCGGGGCGAACGAGGACGACGCGAACCCGGGGCAAGCTAGTGGGACTCTTCCTCGTCCTTGGCCCAAGGACGCGCGAAGCGCCTGGCGCGTGGCGCCGACCGACAATGCTCCACGATGTAGTCCCGGATCCGGGCGCGGTCCGCCGGTGCCATCTCCGCGAACTCGAGACCCGCTCCCGCCGGCAGGGACCTGGGAAGCGCCCCCGCCTGGTGCCACCATGCGACACGGCAGCGCGCGGCGATCGGGATCTCGTTTCCTGGAAGATGAAAGAGGACGTCCACGGAATCGTCCGTCGGAAGGGGCGCCGCCAGTTCCGCGAAGACCCCCGAGAGGCCGAGATCCACGAGGAACACCTCCCATTGCTCGCCGCCTTGGGCAAGCTGCGCCCGCTGGATGAACGGAATCCGGATCTTCTGCAAGACCGCCTCGGGCAAGAGGCCTGCTCGGGCGCTGGCGGCTGCAACTCTGGGCATCAGTCTTTTCGGCCTTCGAGGCACGCTAACACCCGCTCGAAGAAGCTGTCAACGCACGGGCCCGCATCGCGCGCATCGTTGACAGCCTTTGCTTCGATGTGATTGAATCCGCCAGAGTTTTAGTCAGAGACCACTCGCACTGACACGGCCTCGCTTCATGGGTTTCTCGTGACCGACTCCCCCGCCGAGGACGCGAACGTCCCAACCCTGACGGTCTCGGGTGGGACCTTCGATGGGCAGCGGCTTGCCGTCGAAGCGGGCGCCCCGAGGACGCTCGGCTCGTCCCCGGAATCCGGCCTGCGGCTCGGGCTCGAGAACGTCGAGGCCAACCACGCTCAGGTCGTCTGGGACGCTCGGGGACTCCTGCTGTCCGACGTGGGAACGACGACGGGCACCTATGTCAACGGCGAAAAGATCGCCACGGATCACCCTCTACAGGACGGGGACCGCGTCTTTCTGGGTCCTCCCGGCTCGAAACAGACGGCCAAGCTCACGGTTCGGATCCCCGAAGGCGCCGCCGTGGCAGAGCCCCTCTTCGCCGAGGAGCCGCTGATCCTCGACGACGCGACCATGGTGGAGGCGATGCCGGAAACCCCCGCCGCGACGCCGCCGTCCCCCGCGCCACCGGTCGCTGTCTCAGCTCCTCCTCCGCCGGCGGTCCCAGCACCGGCCGCGCGCAAGCCCGAGTACCACTCGGACATGCCTTCGATCGCCAGCGACCGCCCGCGGGAAGCGCCGTCCGTGCCGCCACCGCCCCCATCGGCCCCCGTGCCCAAGCCCAAGCGCGCCGCGCGCAAGAAGGCGTCAGCGATCCCGCGCGCCGCGATCATCGGCGGTGTGGCCGCGACGCTGGCGATCGGTGCGTTCCTGGGCTACCGCGCGCTTCAGACGCCCCCGCCCGTGCTCGTGTCGATCGCGCCACCCAAGGCCGAAGCGGGACAGGCGGTGGTCGTCTCGGGGTCGGGCTTCGGCTCGGACACGGCCAAGCTGGCGGTAGTGTTCGGTGCG
The DNA here is from genome assembly GCA_041493035.1 of Vicinamibacteria bacterium. Classification (GTDB taxonomy): domain Bacteria; phylum Acidobacteriota; class Vicinamibacteria; order Fen-336; family Fen-336; genus JBGPYB01. The sequence continues at coordinate 6,437 of JBGPYB010000099.1, forward strand.
GCAGCCGGGACGGTGGTCTCAGCCACGGACGGACAGGTCACCGTCACGATCCCCGAGGCGGCGGCCGCGACGCCGGGCGACGTGAGCGTTTCCGTGGAGGTCCGCGGCGTACGCTCGAACGCGCTCTTCTTCAAGGTGTCGGCGGTACCCAAGGTAACGTCCCTGACCCCCGACGTGGGGATGCCGGGTGACGAGATCGCTGCGAAGGGAAAGGGGCTCGCCGGCAAGTCCGTAGCCGTCCTGGTCTTGGGGCAGACCGCCGAGATCCTGGAGTCGCAGCCGACCCTCATCCGCTTCAAGCTCCCGAGCCTGGCGGTGACGCCGGGGCAATCGGCGGCGGTCGTCGTGCAGGTCGGAACCGAATCTTCACGACCGACCAACGTGTTGCTCGGACGCCTTCCTCTCGTTCTCGGGGTCACTCCACCGCGGGCCTCGGCCGGCGACCGCGTGACCATCAAGGGACGCGGCTTCGACCCGAGCCCGAACGGCAACGCTGTCTCCTTCGCTGGCCAGCCCTCTCTCGTCTTCTCGGCTTCGGAGACGGAGCTGACCGTCGCCGTGCCTTCCGTTCCTTCCGCTTCGACTCAGTTCGAGGCCCCCGTCGTGGTCGAGACGAAGGGACGCGCCTCGAACCCGGGCCTCTTCGCGCTCGTTCGTGTATCTCCGGGATATTTCGCACCGCGCTACTTCCCGGCTCCAGTCCCCGAGCACGCCGGGAGCGATCACGCCTTCATCTCCACCGATCTCGGTCCGTCGCTTCTGCTGGGAGGCCGTGGGGACGCCCCATCGACAGCGGAGCGCGCCGCGAAGGTAGCCGCGGCGCTCAACGCGATGGCCGAGGCCGCGGCGAGCCGGCCGATCTCCGTGGAGTTCCGCGAGAAACCCGATCTAGGAGTCGGCATTGCCGGCAGCCCCGATCTGCTGGTCAAGACGCTGCCCGAAGACGCCGCCGCCTACGATGGTTGGGATCCCGCAGCCAAGGGGAAGCGCGCGTCGCCTCGCACCGTCGCCGTCTTCTGGACGGCGCTTCTTCAGGACGAGATCACCCTGTTCCTGCGTCACGAACGTCCCGTGCACGTCCTGGAGCTTTCGCCTCGAGGAAAGGCGTTCCTCGAGATCTACGCGGAGGCTTTGCGACGCGCCGGCCCCGGCGCCGGGGTCCCGATCGGCGTCGTGAATCCCCTGGGAGCGAGTCTCGCGAAGAACCTGCGAGACATGGCTCTCATCCTGCCGGCGGAAGGCCAGGCGGTCTCGGCGGCCGGCGTCGAGGGCCGGTGGGAAGGGACCATGGAGGAGAGCGGCGCGGGTGAGAAGGCGATTCAGGTCCGTCTCCGTCTCGAGGGGAAGCAGTTGGCCGGCGGCCTGACGACCCGGTCGGGGGGCCTCGGCGTCGAGCTGCCACTGCGGGAGATCGTCTACGACAAGGGAGCGTTGCGCTTCGTGCTCCTCGTTGGAGGGTCTCCCCGCCACTTCGCCGGCACCGTCGTGGGCGATACGGTCACGGGCACGATCCACCTGGGAGCCAACGTGAAGGACGCCGTGGGGCGCTTCAGCCTGAAGTACGTTGAATAGGCCGGCTGGGCGAGTCCGATCGGGACTCGAGGTACTGCTGGCCCGCCCCGGGCGTTTTCGCGGCCTCCGGCTCGGCCTCATCGCGAACCCGGCGTCGGTGACGGCTGACCTGGTCCACGCATCCCTGGCCCTCAAGGCCTCCCCGGCGTTCCGCCTCAGGGCACTCTTTGGCCCTGAACATGGGGTCTGGGCCAACGCCCAGGATCTGATCGAGGTGGAGGACAGCCGCGACCCCGCCACGGGGCTACCCGTGAGGAGCTTGTACGGAAAGACGCGTGTTCCCACCGCCGAGATGCTGGCGGGGCTCGACGCCCTCATCTTCGACCTTCAGGACGTGGGCTCTCGTTACTATACTTTCATTTATACTATGCTCCATGCCTTGACGGCCTGCGCGGAGCACGGCCTTCGCTTCGTGGTGCTGGACCGGCCGAACCCCCTGGGCGGCGTCTCCGTGGACGGGAACGTCCTCCGCGAGGAATACCGCAGCTTCGTGGGGCTCCATCCTCTCGCGGTGCGCCACGGCATGACGGTGGGCGAGATCGCCCTCCTCTTCCGCGAGGAGCTTGGGCTCTCGGTAGACGTCACCGTGGTGCGGATGCGCGGCTGGCGCCGTCCGATGGCCTTCGACGAGACGGGACTCCCCTGGATCGCGCCGTCTCCGAACATGCCGACGGTCGATACGGCCTTCGTCTATCCGGGAGGGTGCCTCGTCGAGGGGACGAACCTCTCCGAAGGGCGCGGAACGACGCGCCCCTTCGAGCTGGTCGGCGCCCCCTGGCTCGACGCTTGGCGACTCGCGCGCGATCTGGAGCGGGAGGGGTTGCCGGGCGTCCGCTTTCGGCCGGCCTTCTTCACACCAACCTTCCAGAAGCACGCGGGACGCCTTTGCGCCGGCATACAGGTTCACGTGACCCAGCGTCGCCGCTTCCGCGCCTTCCTGACCTATCTTCTCGTGATCGCTCACGCTCGTCGCCAGGACCTTGCGCGGTTCGCCTGGCGCGATCCACCGTACGAGTACGAGTACGTCAAGCGCCCCATCGACGTGTTGACCGGGACGGACACCGTGAGGCTGGCCATCGATTCAGGCGTTTCGCCGCGGCGGCTTCTTCCTGGGTGGGACGTCGAGCTGCGCGCCTTCCGCCGGCGGAGGGCGCGCCACCTGCTCTACCCCGCGTAAGGTCGCGCGACTAGCCTTCCGCCGAGGCCACCGGCTCGGACTGGGTCGCCGCGGGCTGAGCCTTCCGCCGGAGGGTCGTCATCAATACCGCGGCGAGGATCAGCGCGCCCCCTGTCAGGAGGCCTGCCGAGACCGGCTCGCTCAGGATCAAGGCGCCGAGCGCGACGGCCACGACAGGGTTGACGTAGGCGTAGGTCCCGACGGTGCTGGCCGGCAGCTCGTTCAGGCAATAGGCAAAGGCCGTGAAACCGACGATGGAGCCGAAGACCATCAGGTAGGCGAGACCGAGCCAGGCGCTTCTCGAGGCCACGGCAAAGGCAGCGAGGTTCTCGCCCACCACGCGAGACTCGACGGCGAGGAACGCCGAGCCCGCGAGCATCTCGATGGCGGCGGCGGTCAGCACCGGGACACGCTCCGCGACGACCTGCGAGTACAAGGACCCGGCGGTCCACGAGAGCGTCGCCACCTGGAGGGCGATGATCCCCGGCCAATGCCCTGTGGCCACGCCCCCTTCGGGCCGCGCCACCAGCGCCACTCCGATGAGGCCGACAAGGGTCCCGAGCCACACGCGTACCGACCAGGCCTGTCCGCCGGGTCGCAGGCCGTCGAAGAAGATGAGCCAGAGCGGCACTGTCGCGACGAGAAGAGCGGCGATGCCGCTGGGGATCGTGCGTTCCGCCCACATGACGAGACCGTTGCTGATCCCGAGAAACAGGACGCCGATGGAAGCGTATTGCGCGAGCTGCTTCAGGCTCGGGACGGTTCGATCGCGGACGGCTGCGAGACCGGCCATCACGATGCCGGCCGCAAGAAAACGCAGACACGCGGCCGCGAGAGGCGGGATCTCCTGAACGACGATGCGGATGGCGAGATAGGTCGAACCCCAGACGAGGTAGACGGTGGCGAGGGCGAACCACGGGAGAAACCTCGAACGGTCTTGGGTTGCGGGCGTCATGATCGTCAGTACGCTGCCACTCTCCCACGGGTTTCCCACCATGACAAAGCCGAGAGCGATATGAGGAGCGACATAGGGAGGGATAATCGCGCGGTGAAGCGCCGAGGCGCCGTGTGGGTCGTTCTCGCAACCGTGGTCGGCGTCGGCCCGGCGTGCCGCGGCGGCGGCGCGGCGAACCTGTCGTTCCCCGGCGCCCCGGTCGTCATCATCTCCATCGACACCCTTCGCGCCGACCACCTTCCGGCCTACGGGTACGGCAAGGTCGACACGCCCAGCATCGACCGCCTGCGAAGGGACTCGGTCCTCTTCCGGAACGCCTACACCCATGTGCCCTTGACGCTGCCCGCACACGTGTCGCTCCTCTCGGGCCTCCTGCCCTTCGAGCACGGTGTGCGCGACAACCTCGGCTACCACCTCGATACCAAGACCCACGCCACGATGGCGGCGTTGCTGCGGGCGCGGGGCTACGCCACGGGTGCGGCGGTCTCCGCGTATGTGTTGCGGGGCGGGACGGGCATCGGTCAAGGCTTCGACTTCTACGAGGACAACATCGTTGCGCCCAACGGGAGCGACGCCCTCGGGCGTGTCCAGCGGGCGGGCCGTGAGACGCTCGCGCTCGCGAAGCCGTGGCTCGATGGCGTGAAGGACCGTCCGTTCTTCCTCTTCTTCCACGTCTACGAGCCCCACGCCCCTTACGATCCCCCGGAGCCCTACAAGAGCCGATACGCCCTGGCCTACGACGGAGAGATCGCCACAGCCGACGAGGTCGTCGGGGGTCTCCTGGAGGAGCTTCGGCGCACGCGAGTCTACGATCGCGCCGTGGTGGCGCTCTTGTCCGACCACGGGGAGGGTCTGGGGGAGCACGGCGAGGAGGACCACGGCATCCTCCTCTACCGCTGGGCGCTTCAAGTGCCGTTGTTGTTGAAGCTGCCCGGTTCGGCGCGCGGAGGGACGAGCATCGACGCTCCGGTCGGGCTGATCGACGTCCTGCCGACCCTCGCGGCGCTATTGGGCATCGCGCCCCCGAAGGGCCTGCCCGGCCGGTCCCTCCTCGAGGCCGACGGGCCGTCTCGGCGGCTCTACGCCGAGACCTTCTACCCCCGGATCCACCTCGGCTGGCACGAGCTGCGCTCCCTGGTCGACGAACGGTGGCAGTACGTGGAAGGCCGAAAGCGAGAGCTCTACGAGTTCAGCCGCGACCCGGGCGAGCTGAGCGATCTTCTGTCGGCTGAGGGCACGGTCGCCCGCTCGATGCAGAAGGACCTCGCCGGCTTCCCCGCGGAGCTCGTCGCCCCGAGTGGCGCCACCGCCGAACAGCAGGAGAAGCTCGCCGCCCTCGGCTACCTGGGTGGCGCCCTGGAGCCGACGGGGCCGTTGCCCGACGCGAGGGAGAGCATCCACGTCTTGACGGAGGTGAAGGCGGCCTTCCGGCTCGGGGCCGCGGGCCGGGACGCTGAGGCCGTCCTTGCCTTCCGCAAGATCCTGTCCCAGTACCCGAACCTCCTCGACGCGCGGTACGAACTGGGCCAGACCCTCGTGCGCCTCGGTCGCTGGCAAGAGGCCTACGAGGCCTACCGAGAGGCCATGCGGACGTCGGCGTCCCTGACCGGGCCCATCTCGATCGCCCTCTCCCGAGTCTGCATGAATCTGGGCCGGATGGAGGAAGCCGAGGCCAACGCGCGCCTCGGCCTCGCGACGAACGCGCCCCACGCCCACGCGCAGCTCGCCAGGATCGCCCTCGCGCGCGGCGACCTTGCCGCGGCCGAGCGCGAAGCTCTGGCGGCCAAGGGCGATCTGGACGTGGAGCTCGGCGCCGCCGTCGTGCGCGGCGATATTCGTATTCGGGACGGGCGCATTCCCGAAGCGCTGGCGCTCCTCGAGACGGCGAAGAAGACGGTCCGTGACCGCGGTCTTGCCGCGGTCCCCGACCTGGATCTGTTGCGGGGGGATGCCCTGGCTCGCCTCGGCCGCTACGCCGAGGCCGAGGGCGCCTTCAAGGAGGAGATTCGGAGCTTCCCCGGGAATTCCAACGCCTACGCGCGCCTCGCGATCGTCTACGGGATCCAGCATCGAACCTTGGGGGAGGTCGATCGGCTGCTCGACGCCATGTTCAAGGCCAATCCCACTTCCGATACCGTGGATCTCGCCGCAACAACCTTGGACTCGATGGGGGACCGACAGGGGTCCGAGAAGTGGAAGAAGAGGCGGGCTCATCCGATTCAATAGCGTAGATTGTGCGTCCATAATCTCGAAGTTTGATCGGCGCGGGTGGAGGATCGGTGCATGTATCACTTTGATACCTAATAGCTTAACGGTTCTGTAACAGGCTGTGTATCGCTGGCCTTTGCCTTGCAGCTAGGTGTTGCGGCTCAAGTCAAAGAGCAAGAAGGGACTCCGCCAACTCGGAAGCCCCATTCAAGACAAGGAACTAGGTATCACGATGCGACACAATATCCTCATCGCAGTGGCTCTGCTGTTCGCGACGGCCGGGCTCGCGGTAGCTCAAGGCTCTCAGACCAGCACGCTCTCGGGTACGGTGCAGTCCAACGACAAGCAGCCCCTCCCAGGCGTGACCGTCACTGTCAAGTCCGACTCCATGCTCGGAACGCGCACGGCCGTCACGGACCCGAATGGCGGCTACATTTTCAAAGGTCTGAATGCGGGGGCCTACAAGGTCACCTACGCGCTGACCGGCTTCTCGACCACGGAGAAGACCGTGACCCTGGCCCTCGGGGCCACGGTACCTCTCGATGCGAGCCTCTCACTGGCCACCGTCTCGGAGACGGTCACCGTGACCGCCGAAGCACCCACCCCCCTCACCACCACCCAGGTGGGAGCCAACATCAAGTCGGACGTCGTCGACAGCCTGGCGACCGGGCGGGGGATCCAGGCGGTGGCGTTGCTCGCCCCCGGCCTCACCGACAAGACGCCGAACGCCGGGCAGGTCACGATCGCGGGCAGCTTCGCCTTTGACAACGTGTTCCTCCTCGACGGCACCGACATCAACGACAATCTCTTCGGGAGCCCGACCAACGTCTTCATCGAGGACGCCCTCGAGGAGACCCAGATCCTGACCTCCGGGATCACGGCCGAGTACGGCCGGTTCAGCGGCGGCGTGATCAACGCGGTGACCAAGCGGGGAGGCAACAAGTTCGCGGGCAGCTTCCGCGTGAACCTCAGCAACCCGGCGTGGCGGGACGAGACCCCGTTCGAGAAGGACGCCATCGCAAAGGGGACCGGCAAGGAGCGGGAGGACAAGCTCAGCAAGTCCTACGAGGCGACCTTCGGGGGACCGGTCGTCAAGGACCGGCTGTGGTTCTTCGCGGCCGGCCGCAAGGAGTCGAGCGCCACCCAGAGCACCACCGCGGAGAGCGGGCTCCCCTTCACCCAGACGCGTGACCAGAAGCGGGGGGAGATCAAGCTCTCGGGCGCCATCACCCCGAACCACACCCTCCAGGCCACGTACACGAAGCTGTCGGACACGATCTTCCGACTCCCCTTCGGGGCCTCGGTGGACCTCGACCCCACCCACATGGGCATCCCCGTCGGGCAGCCGGGCGATCTCCTCTCCGTGAACTACAACGGCGTCCTCAAGCCGAACCTCTCCCTCGAGGCACAGTATTCCCGAAAGAAGTTCAGCTTCGAGAACTTCGGCGGCACGAGCACGAACCTCATCGACTCGCCCTACCTCGCGGAGACTATTGGCTTCTTCGCCTACAACGCTCCCTACTTCGACGCCACCGACCCCGAGGATCGGAACAACAAACAGCTCACGGCGGCCCTGTCATACTTCGCGTCCACGAGCGGCTTCGGCAAGCACGACATCAAGCTCGGGTACGAGCACTACACGAGCACCCACACCGGCGGGAACTCGCAGTCCTCGACCAACTACGTCTTCTACACGGACTACCTCACCGACGACGCCGGCAAGCCGGTCTTCGACAGCAACGGCTACGTGATCCCGGTGTTCACCCCCGGCTTGAGCCAGATCCAGAACTGGCAGGCGGTCCGCGGGGCCCAGAGCGACCTCACCACCCAGGCCGCTTTCGCGAATGACAAGTGGACGCTCAACAACCACTGGTCGTTCAACGCCGGCTTCCGCGCCGAGTGGCAGGGGGGGAGCGCCACCGGCGGCATCAAGCCGGTCAGCGCGAGCCGCATCGTGCCGCGCCTCGGGGCGTCCTTCGACGTGCGGGGCGACGGCAAGTTCAAGCTCGAGGCCACCTACTCGCACTACGCGGGCAAGATCAACGAGACCCAGTTCACCAACAACACGAACGTCGGCAACCCGAACGCGATCTACTCTCTCTACAGCGGCCCCGCCGGCCAGGGCCGCGCGTTCGGTCCCGGAATCGATCCCGCGAGCTACCCCGAGGTCATCGGGGGAACGTTCCCGACGGCGAACGTGTTCTCCGACAAGAACATCAAGTCGCCGGTCACCAAGGAGTGGACGGCGGCGGCGGGAGTCGATCTCGGCCACGGCGGCTACCTCAAGGCCATCTACACACACCGCAAGACGAACGACTTCGTGCAGAAGTTCGTGAACACCAGCACAGGCACGACCGATGTGGCCTCGAACGGCGTCGAGTTCGGCACGTTCTCGAACCAGCTCTGGGGCAACAGCAACGACGGCCTGCGGAAGTACGACGGCCTCCAGTTCCAGGGCGCCTACCGCATCACCAATCGCTGGAACTTCTCGGGCAACTACACTCTCCAGATCAACAACGACGGCAACCAGGAAGGCGAGGACACGAACAGGCCGGGAGCGCCTTCGATCTTCCCCGGCTACTACCCCGAGCTGTTCAACGAAGCGCGCAGCTACCCGATCGGCCGGCTCAACGGCTTCGAGCAGCACCGGGCGCGGGCCTGGACGACCTACGACGTCGGCATTGGCAAGGCAGGGGACCTGAACTTCGGGCTTCTCTATCGCCTCGACTCGGGGCAGGCCTACAGCATCCGTTCCACCGGCCGGGGCCTCACCCCGGTGCAGCGGGCGATCGGCAACGCCCTCTATCCGGACCTGCCGACCACCCAGACCATCTTCTACTCGCTGGGGCGGGGCTCGGAGACCTACGCGGGCTCCAACCTCTTCGACTTCGCCCTGACCTACTCGGTGCCGGTCTACCATTCGTTCAAGCTCTGGGTGAAGGGCGAGATGCGCAACATGTTCAACTCCACGCCGCTCATCGTCACCAACATCACGGTCTCGCCTGATCCCAACAGCCCGAAGGATGCCCTCGGCATCCCGACCGGCTACATCAAGGGCGCCAATTTTGGCAAGGGGACCTCGACCTCGCACTACCCCTTCCCGCGCGAGTACTTCGTTACGGTGGGATTCCGCTTCTAGCGCACGGCGGACTTTCGACGTTCCCGGCGGGGCGGCTTCGGCCGCCCCGCTTTCTTTCAGGCCGTCTGGACGACGCGCAGCACCCGCATGCTCTGGATCGAGATCTGAGCCGCCACCTTCCCGGCGATCGCGGCGAAGGCCTTTGCCGCGGGGGCTTCTGGAGCGGCGGAGACGATGGGCTGCCCTTCGTCTCCACCGGAGCGAACAAGTGTGTCGATGGGCACTTCTCCCAGGAACGGGATCTTCATCTCCTCGGCCATGTTGCGGCCGCCGCCGTTCCCGAAGATGTCGGTCCGCTCGTTGCAGTGGCCGCACAGGAAGTAGCTCATGTTCTCGACCACGCCCAGGATCGGTATGTTGAGCTGGCGGAACATGCCGACGGCCTTGCGGACGTCGGAAATCGAGACGCCCTGGGGCGTCGTGACGACGACGGCGCCCGCCACCGGCACGCTCTGGGAGAGGCTCAGGGAGACGTCGCCCGTCCCCGGCGGAAGATCCACGATCAGGTAGTCCAGCTCTCCCCACACGACGTCCCGCATGAACTGCTGCACCGCGCCATGGAGCATGGGTCCCCGCCAGATGACGGCCTGGTCGGGGGGAACGAGCATCCCCATGGAGATCACCTTGATGCCGTGGGCCTCGGGGGGGATCATCTTCTTGTCGTCGCTGACCTCCGGCCCGTCTACGATCCCCAGCATCTGGGGGATGTTGGGGCCGTAGACGTCGGCGTCCATGAGGCCGACGCGGGCACCCTTCCGCTGCAGGGCGACGGCCAGGTTCACGGACGTCGTGGACTTTCCGACGCCCCCTTTTCCGGCCCCCACCGCGATGATGTTGCGGATCCCCTCGATCGCCTGGCGCCCGAAGCCACCGCGCGCGCGCACGCTGGCCGTCATCGTGGCCCGTGCCGCCGTCACGCCCGAAAGCGCCGCCACCTTCGCCTCGGCTTCGGCCTTCATCTCGTCGCGGACGGGACAGGCCGGAGTCGTCAGCTCGATGGTGAAGTCGACCTCCCCGCCGTTGATCTTCACGTCCTTGACGAACTCCAAGGCCACGATGTCCTTGTGAAGATCGGGGTCCTGCACGGTCCGAAGGGCGTCCAAGACCTGCTCTTGTGTCACGCTCACGGCATCACCTCGATATCAGCGCGGCGCGAGAGCCACGTCGACGGCCTGCTGAAGGCGCGCAAACTTGTCAGGGTTGCTCCCCACGGTCTTGGAGACCAGGGTCCCCTGCGGGTCGATGACGAACGTCGTGGGAAAGCCTTGGTTGGCCTCGTAGGAATCCTGCATCTTCTCATCGCCCAGAAGCTGACGATAGGGGATCCTGTGATCCCGGACGAAGTCCTGCACTTCGTTGGGCTCCCCGGAATCGAACACGACGCCGACGACCTCGACGCCCCGCGCCTGGTTCTTCCTCCAGAACTCGGCGTAGTCGGGGATCTCGGCAATGCAGGGGCCGCACCACGTGGCCCAGAAATCGAGGACCACGACCTTCCCCTTCAAGGACGCGAGGCTCACGGACCCGCCTGAGAGGTCTCGGAGATCGAACTGAGGCGCCACTCCGAGCTTCTGTTCGGGGGCCTTCCCGCAACTCGACAGGAGCAGCGCGACCAGGGCTACGTACGACGCTCGGCGCATTTTTTGATTATACGGGGTCCGGCGCTACCCGACCCGGGTCAGCGAGGGGAAGAGCCTCGAAAAAAAGCTCGACAGCAGCGTCAGGCGGTTGGTCACGAGGAGGACGCCCACGCCCACGAGCAGGGCGCCTGCCACGAACTCCACGGCGCGCATGTGGCGCCGGAGCCGCCCGAAAGCCGCGAAGAAGCCGTTCACCGCCAGCCCCGACGCGATGAAGGGGATCCCCAGGCCCGCCGAATAGGCCGCCAGGAGCAGGACGCCCTGGCCGACCGTCTCCTGCTGCGAGGCATACAGGAGGATCGCCCCCAGGATCGGCCCGATGCAGGGGGTCCAGCCGAACGCGAAGGCCAGCCCCACGACGTAGGCCCCGATGAGGCCGAGGGGACGGGTCTTCACCTCGGCACGCTTCTCGTACAGGAGCCACTTGATCGGGAGAATCCCCGCGGTGTGAAGGCCGAGGAGAATGATCACGACACCGCCAATCGTGCCCAGGGTCCGCTTGTACTGCTGGAGGTAGTAGCCGACGAACGTCGCCGCTGCGCCCAGAGCGATGAAGACCGTCGAGAAGCCTAAGACGAAGAAGACGCTCGTGATGGCCACGCGCCGGGCGAGGCTCGAGGGAGTCTCGGCATGCTTGAACTGCGTCACGTTGACCCCGGAAATAAACGACAAGTAACCGGGGACGATGGGCAGGACGCAAGGGGAGATGAACGAGAGGACCCCCGCGCCGAAGGCTCCGAAAAGAGAAACCGACGAGCTCATGAGACTCCAGTGTAAACGCCCGGACCGGGCTCTTGGCGCCCGCCGACGTCAAAGATCGTCAAACCTACTGGACCCGCTCCAGCATCAGGTTGTCGCAGGCTTTACGCCCCAGCTTCGCGAGGTCGTACCAGCGCCCC
>JBGPYB010000041.1:0-30975 GCA_041493035.1 Vicinamibacteria bacterium
CTTGTCATGGCGCGCCGCGGGGTTTGTGACGTCGTTGGCCCCGATGACGAGGGCGACGTCGGTCTGGGGGAACTCGGGGTTGGCATCCTCCATCTCGAGGAGCTTGTCGTACGGCACGTCGGCCTCGGCCAGGAGGACGTTCATGTGTCCCGGCATCCGGCCTGCCACCGGGTGGATCGCGAAACGGACGTTCACCCCGCGCTTTCCCAGGAGATCGGTCAGCTCGCGGACCTTGTGCTGCGCCTGGGCCACCGCCATGCCATAGCCCGGGACCACGATCACCGAGGTCGCCACGTCGAGTATGGCCGCGGCCTCCTCGGGCGTCGCGCTCCGGACGGTGCGCTTCTCGGCCTGGGCGGTCTCCTGCTGCTGGACCTGGCCGAAGGCGCCGAACAGGACGGTGGTGAAGGACCTGTTCATCGCCTTGCACATGATGATGGACAGGATGAGCCCCGAGGAGCCGTCGAGGGAGCCGGCGATGATCAGCAGCTTGTTGTCCAGAACGAAGCCCATGGCCGCGGCCGCGAGGCCCGCGTAGGAGTTGAGGAGCGAGATGACCGTCGGCATGTCGGCGCCGCCGATGGGAAGGATGAGGATGACCCCGAAGACCATGGCCAGCAGCGCCATGATCGGGAAGAGAACCGTCATTCCTGGGTGAACGACCAGATAGACGGCGAGCCCGGCGGCCGCCGTAAGGACGGCGAGATTGATGACGTTCTGGAACGGGTATGTCATCGGGCGCGTCGGCAGCAGCTCCTGGAGCTTGCCGAAGGCCATGAGGCTCGCGGTGAAGGTCAGGAACCCGAGGAGCACTTCCAGGGCGAGGGCCCCCATGGTGAAACGGGGCAGGGCCGGCGTCCGCAGGTAGAACTCCGCCGTGCCGACGAGGGCGGCCGCAAGGGCGCCGAAGGCGTGAGAGAGGGCGGTCCGCTGCGGGACCGCCGTCATCGGCATCATGGCCATCGGGACGCCGATGACCGTGCCGAGGACGAAGGCCACGGCGATCCACCGGTAGCTGACGATCTCGGGGGAGAGGAGGGTCCCGCCGATCGCGAGAGCCATCCCCAGGACACCGACGGCGACGCCCCTCCTTGCCGTCGGAACCGAAGAGAGCCACTTCAGGGCGAGGATGAACGCCGCCGCCGCCGCGACGTAGGCCAGCTGGAGAAGCGTGTCGTTCACGGCTTCCCGGAGCCCCGCTTCTTGAACATCTTCACCATGCGGTAGGTGATGAGGTAGCCCCCGACGACGTTGATCATCGACGCGGTCACGGCCACGGTCCCCAGCCAGGTGCTGAGGGTGGTCTCCTGGCGCCCCGCGATCACGATGGACCCGACCACCGCGATGGCGGAGATCGCGTTGGTCAAGGACATGAGGGGCGTGTGGAGGAGCGGCGAGACACGCCTGATCACCTCGAGACCGACGAAGGTCGCGAGGAGCAGGATGAAGAGCTGGGATACGAAGTCGGCGGTCACCCTCGGCCTTCCCTAGCGGCCAGCTTCCTTGGCCCGCATCTTCGCCATGACGCTGTGCTTCCGTCCGTAGCTGAAATAGATGATGAGACCCAGGAGCAGCCACCCGAAGAGGCGGTACCAGTTCTCGGGCCCGAGGGAAAACATGAGCATCAGGCAAGTGAAGATCCCGGCGATCGGCACGAAAGGCACGAGCGGCGCCCGGAACGGGCGCTCGGCCTCGGGATGCTTGGACCGCATGATCAGGACGGCAGCGCATACGACGACGAACGCGAAGAGGGTGCCGATGTTCGTCAGCTCCGCGAGCACCCGGATCGGCAAGAGCGCTCCCCCCAACATCACGAAGCCCCCCGTCAAGAGGGTCGACTTCCAAGGCGTCCGATACTTTTCGTGGATCGCGCCAAAGAAGCTGGTGGGCACCAACCCGTCGCGCGCCATCGCCAACCAGACCCGGGGTTGGCTCAGCATCATGACGAGCAGGACCGAGGTGATCCCGGCGATGGCGCCGACAGACACCAGGACCTGGGCCCAGGGCAGGCCAGCCTGGGCGAAAGCGTTGGAAACGGGCGCCTTGATGTCGATCTTGTCGTACCGGACCATGCCTGTCAGCACCGCCGCGACGACGATATAGAGGATGGTGCAGATGATCAGCGAAGACACTATGGCGATGGGAACATCCCGATTGGGCCGACGTGCCTCCTCGGCATGGGTGGAAATGGCGTCGAAGCCGATGTACGCGAAGAAAATGATCGCGGCGCCTGCCAGGACGCCGACTGGCGCGCCGCTCGGAGACGTCTGTCCCAGAATGGGCCTCCCGAAGAAGCTCAACCCGGAGTAGCCATAAGGAGCGAAGGGGTGGTAGTTCGCCGGGTGGACGTAGAACACGCCGACAGCAATCACGAACAGGACCACCACGAGCTTGATCACGACCATGGTCGTGTTGAAGCTTGCGCTCTCACGGATGCCAACCACCAGAATCCACGTCACCGCAGCGGCGATGAGCACGGCCGGAAGGTTCAGAAAGGTGCCCGTGGCCACGAAACCGGTGCTCGGGTCGAAGTCGAAGGGTGCGCTGCCCCACGCCTGCGGCCAATGGATGCCCAGAACGCCGATGAAGTCCTGAAAGTAGGCCGACCAGCCCTGCGAAACCGCCGCAGAAGCGACCGCATACTCGAGTATCAGGTCCCAACCGATGATCCAGGCGAACAGCTCACCCAGCGTGGCGTAGGCGTAGGTGTAAGCCGAACCGGCGACCGGGGTCATCGACGCGAACTCCGCGTAACACAGCGCCGCGAAGACGCAGGCGATGCCGGCGACGACGAAGGAGAGCACGAGCGCCGGTCCGGCCTTGTCATGAGCCGCGACGCCGGTCAGAACGAAAATGCCGGTGCCGATGATGGCCCCCACGCCCAGGCTCGTGAGCTGCACGGGGCCCAGGACGCGGCGCAGGCGATTCTCGCCCTTGGCCTCTTCCAGCAGGAGGCTCAGCGGCTTTCGAGCGAAGAGTGGACTGCCCACGCTTACCGTCCTTTCCAGAGTGCGATCGCGAAAGTGGGGCCAGGATTAGGTAATCGAGCGCAAAAGTCAATCGGCCGAACCGGCGTTGTGCCGGCTCGGCCGAGGTGCGAGGGGACTGCTTGTCGTCAGATCTCGATGGAAGCGCCGGGCGTGCTGGGGGCCTTGGGCTGGCGGTCGCCGGCCGGCGGCTCGCCGTCCACCTGGATCCGATTGTCGACGTCGAAAGCCAGGGTCTGTCGGGCGATGTTGCCGATGACCTGCTGCTCGACGTGGCTGTTGACGTAGCCGGTGAGGGTGATCTTCCCCTTGTCGACCACGATCCGCACGGGCGGCACGGCGGTGTCCGCGAAGCTCGACAGGATCGCGCTGCCGCCCCCGTAGATCTGGCGATAGAGCTGGCGCCGCAGGCCCGCGTCGAAGGAGGAGAGGCTCTGGACGGACATCTCGTCCCTCACCTCGCGCACGCCGGGGATCCGGGTGACCGCGTCCTCGACGCCGTCCTTCTTCCACGGCTGCTGCATCGACCCGCGGAGGACGACGACCCCGTTCTCGACGCCGTACTCGACGCTGTCGAAGACCGTGAGGTTGGGGTACCTGAGAACGGCGGCGCGCACGGCCTTGCGGATGTCCGCATCGGGACGCTCCTCGGGAACCACTTGAATGCGGTTCTCGACGATCTTCGATTCCTTGCGCGCCTGCTTCAGGGCTTCGCGCTGCGCCGCCACGGTGGTCACCGCACCGGTGAGCGTCACTTTCCCGCTTGTCACCGAGGCGGTGATCTCACCCTCCTGGGCAAGCTTCCTTTTTTCGAGGCGGGCCTCGATCTTCCTCTGGATGGACGCGTCATCACGATCCATGGCGCGGGCCGGGAGCGCCGCGCCGAGAAGGACGGTCGCCGCCAGGCCCACGAAGAGCCGGCCCTGGAACTGGAGTGCGGTCTTCTTCATATGGACTCTCCCTCGCTCTCGAGGCCGCTTGCCCCCGTACTGGCCTCGCACTCTCTACGGGAGCAAAGGCCTTGCCAGATCGGGCAGGAGTACAAGTGCTTGAATCGACGCGGCTTCACATCCGTTGACAGTCGCGAACTGTCCTCGCGCGGCTACAGGTCCCGAAGAATCTCCTCGGGGTGGCTGGCGGCGTTGACCTTCGGGTAAGTCCTCTTGACGCGCCCCTCGGCGTCGATGAGATAGCTGACCCTCTTGGCGTACTCCGCGCTCGCGTCGTCGGCCGCTCCGTAGGCGATCCCGACGACGCGGTCGGTGTCGCAGAGCAGCGGAAAATCGAAAGAGAACTTCCGGGCGAAGGCGGCGTTGTCGGGGATCGTATCGAAGCTCACCCCGAGGATACGCACGCCCTTCTCTCCGTAGGCCTTGAAGTGATCGCGAAAGCCGCACCCTTCGGCCGTGCAACCGGGCGTATCGGCCTTCGGGTAGAACCAAAGGACCAGAGGGCGGCCCCGGTAGTCCGAGAGACGCACGGTCTTCCCCGTGTGGTCGGGGACCGCGAAGTCGGGAGCCGGTACTCCGGGTTCGAGCATGGGCATGGTGGCGGAATTATAGGCCCTTGCCGAGAAGGTCGAGATCGTTTATGTTTCAACGATCATGAGCCTCGCCGGACGCCGAGCCCTGGTGACCGGAGGCGGGCGAGGGATCGGCCGCGCCGTCGCCCTGCGACTGGCCCGGGGCGGTGCCACAGTGGCCGTGGCCTCCCGGACGCGGGGCGACGTGGACGCGGTGTCGGAAGAGATCCGGGCGCTCGGCGGCTCGTCGCTTCCCCTGGTCGTCGACGTCTCCCGTTCCGAGGACGTCGAAGGGATGTTCCGAGCGGCGCGAACGGCCATGGGGGGCGTCGACATCCTCGTGAGCGGCGCTGGCGTCGCCCTCTCGGTCCCGGTGTCCCGGACCTCCGACGACGTGTGGCGCTCCATGATCGAAACGAACCTGAGCGGCGCCTTCTACTGCCTGAGGGAAGCGTTGCCGGAGATGGTCGAGGCAGGCTGGGGTCGCGTCGTCACTATCGCCTCCATCGCGGGGAAGAGTGGCCACCCCTACATCGCGGCCTATGCGGCGAGCAAGCACGGCGTCCTCGGCCTGACGAAGTGCGCCGCCCTGGAGGTCGCCGACAAGGGCGTCACCGTCAACGCAGTTTGCCCCGGCTACGTGGACACGCCAATGACCGACGCCTCGGTGGCCCGAATCGTCGAGAAAACCGGCAGGCCCGGGGCGGAAGTGCGGCGCCACCTCGAAGAGATGAGCCCCCAGAAGAGGCTGATGACCGCCGACGAGGTGGCGGCCCTCGTGGAGTACCTGTGCGGCGACGAGGCCCGCGGCATCACGGGACAGGCGCTGAATGTCGACGGCGGGACGGTCGTATGAGCCTTCCCCTGACGCCGGTCAACCCCGGCAGCCTCGCGGAGCCTCGCGGCTACAGCCACGGCATGAGCGGCGCGGGGATCCTGCTCTTTGTCGCGGGGCAGATCGGCTGGGACGGGACCGGGCGGATGGTGTCGACAGACTTCGTGGCCCAGTTCACGCAGACGCTGGACAACGTCCTGGCCGTGGTGCGGGAGGCTGGCGGAGAGCCCACGGCCGTCGCGCGGCTCACGATCTACGTCACCGACAAGGAACTGTACCGGAGCCGTCTCCAGGAGATCGGCCGCATCTACCGGGAGCGGATGGGACGCCACTATCCGGCCATGGCCCTCGTCGAGGTGCGCTCGCTTCTCGAGGACGAGGCGCTCGTCGAGATCGAGGCCACGGCCGTCCTGTGAGCGATCTGGCCCTCTCGGTCTGGATCCGATTGCTGAAGGCCCACGGTCTCATGATGCGGGAGGTGCGCCGGCGCGTTCCCGAGAGCCTCACGCTGCCGCAGTTCGACGTTCTCGCACAGCTCGCACGCCACGAGGACGGCATGACCCACGGCGACCTGACCCGCGAGCTCCTCGTCACCGCGGGCAACGTCACGGGGATCGTGGACCGCCTCGGAGCCCTCGGCCTCGTCGAACGCCGTCCCGTTCCCGAGGACCGCAGGGCCGTCAGGGTGCGCCTCACGCAACGGGGCCGCCATGTGACCCAGCGGGCCATCCCGCGCCACAGGAAGGACGTGATGGCCCTCTTGGGCGGTGTCTCGCAGGGCGACCTGGCGCGACTCCGGGACCTGCTGGGGACGGTGGCTCGAGCGCTCGAGGAGAGCCCGTGACGCCGACTAGCTTTCGCTTCGCCGAGGCGGATGGCGTCGCCACGATCACCCTCGATCGCCCGGAAGCCCTGAACGCGCTGACGTTCGAGGTCTATCGTGAGCTGACGGAGCTCTTCACCGACATCGCGAGCCGAGGCAGCCTGCGTGTGGTCGTTCTCACCGGCACGGGCCGTGCCTTCTGCACCGGCGGCGACGTTCGCGAGATCATCGGCGAGCTCCTGAACCGCGACCCGGCCGCGCTCCGTGATTTCACGCGGATGACCTGCGACCTCGTCTGGGCGATGAGGGCGCTCCCTCAGCCGATCGTCGCGTCGCTCAACGGGACCGTCGCTGGGGCGGGCGCCGCCATCGCTCTCGCGGCCGACCTTCGGATCGCCTCGGAGAGTTCCAAGATCGGCTTCCTCTTCGTCAAGGTGGGATTGGCGGGGGCGGACATGGGATCGGCGTATCTGCTGCCCAGGGTGGTCGGCCTGGGGCGCGCCGCGGAACTGCTCATGACGGGCGAGTTCATCGACGCGAACGAGGCGCACCGCATCGGCCTCTACAATCGCGTGGTGCCGGCAAGCCAGCTCGCGTCGGAGACGCAGGAGATCGCGCGGAAGCTGGCCATGGGTCCCGCCGCCGGGCTGGCGATGACCAAAGACGCCTTGAATCGCGAGATGCACATGGATCTTCAGGCCGCCCTCGGCCACGAGGCGGCGGTTCAGGCGGAGCTCATGCGGGGCCCCGATTTCCGAGAAGGCTTCCAAGCCTTCATCGAAAAGCGCGCGCCAAGATTCACGTCGACTCCGCGGAAAGGAGGCAATGGGTGAGGGATGCCTTCCTGACCGAGGCGCACGTACGCCTCGCGGAACGCGTGCGGGCCTTCGGTGACAAGGCACTACGGTCCCGCGCCCACAGCGAGTCCGACCCCTCGGGCGAGACACGGACCCTCGTCGCTCTGCTTGCGGGGGGCGGCCTCCTGAGTGCGGCGGTGCCGGCGCCTCACGGCTTCATGGACCTGCGTTCGCTCGTCGTGATACGAGAGGGCCTCGCGTACTTCTCCGGACTCGCCGACTCGGCCTTCGCCATGCAGGGGCTCGGCTCCTTCCCCATCGTCCTGGCTGGGAGCGAAGTCCAGAAAGGGCGTTGGCTCCCCGCCATGGTGTCCGGCGAGATGCTGGCCGCCTTCGCCGTCACCGAGCCCGAAGCAGGCTCCGACCTCGCCGCCGTCCGCACCCGCGCAGAGAAGGACGGGGCGCTCTGGCGTCTCGAGGGAGTGAAGACCTTCATCTCGAACGCCGGAATCGCGGGGCTCTACACGGTGCTCGCGCGCAGCTCCGAGGGGGAGGGTCACAAGGGCCTTTCGTTCTTCCTCGTGGACGCGGAGGCGCCCGGGATCGTGATTCGCCCCTTGGAGGCGATGGCGCCTCATCCCCTCGGCGAAGTCCGCTTCGAAGGAACTCCGGCCGTCCTCCTGGGCGAAGAGGGCGGCGGGTTCGCGATGGCCCTCGCGACCCTCGAGCACTTCCGCCCGACCGTCGGCGCGGCGGCCTGCGGCTTCGCGTGGCGGGCCCTCGATGAAGCGGTCCGGTGGTCGCTCGCCAGGCGACAATTCGGCCGCTCCCTCTCCCAGTTCCAGGCCACCAAAATGGCCTTGGCGGAGATGCACGTGGACCTCGAGGCGGCGCGCCTCCTGGTCCGCAAGGCGGCGTGGCTCAAGGACACCGGAAGCGCGTCGATCGCGAGAGAGGGTGCGACGGCCAAGCTCTTCGCCACCGAAGCGGCGCACCGGGTGGTCGATCGGTCCGTCCAGATCCACGGGGGCCAAGGGGTCATGCGCGGCTCCACCGTCGAGCGCCTCTACCGCGAAGTGCGGGCGCTACGGATCTACGAAGGCACCAGCGAGATCCAGAAGCTGGTCATCGCCCGCGAGATCTTGAAGGAGACACGATGAGCTCCGACGTCCTGCGTAAGGAAGATATGACCCCGGAGTACCGCGCTCTCCTGGTCCAGCTCATGGAGAGCCAGGCCTACCGGGAGCTGGCCGCGGCTCACATGTTCGGCTACGGCCTTCGCTTCGTCCCGGACAAGTGGCTCAAGTTCATGGTCTGGCACATCCGCGAAGAGGCGGAGCACTACGAAGCCGTGGCGAAGATGTATCGCGACTTCACCGGCGACGAGATCGAGCCCTCGGTCAAACGGCGTCTCGCGGACAAGCCGATCCCCTTCGCCGAAAGCTGGATGGAGCTGGCCATGGCCCAGTTCCTCTACGACCGCGGCGGCTTCTGGCAGCTCAAGGAATACGACGAGTGCTCCTTCGTCCCCTATCGGAGCGTCATCCAGAAGATCGTCAAGGAAGAAGCCGGCCACCAGGATCTGGGCGAAAAGATCGTGGTCGCGCAATGCCGGTCCGGGGCGTACGACGACCTGAAGCAGCCGCTCTTCGACAAGTGGCTGCGGATCGGCCTTCTGTCCTTCGGCCGCCCCGGCACTCCGGGAAATCGCTTCGCGATCGAACAGGGGATCAAGAAGCGCGACTCCGGGGAATGCATGAAGGATTTCGTGGACG
The DNA here is from genome assembly GCA_041493035.1 of Vicinamibacteria bacterium. Lineage (GTDB taxonomy): Bacteria > Acidobacteriota > Vicinamibacteria > Fen-336 > Fen-336 > JBGPYB01. The sequence goes on from JBGPYB010000041.1 coordinate 8,740, forward strand.
ACATTCGTCCTGCGGTGCGCGACGCGGGACTTCGTTTCCCCGAGCCGGCCTCCCTGAGAATGGAATTGCCGGCCGACCTCGACTGGAGCGTTTGAGATGGGACGCATCGTCGACCTGTGCGGCGAGATCGCCGCCGACTCCGAGGAGGGGCCCGAAGGCCTCGTCCTCTCCCCGGACGCCTGGGATCGCCTGCGCCGCGACTGGACCGAGGAAGACATCGAGGACGCGATGGGCCTCGTGCGCGACAGCATTCTGCTCGGCGAGCTGGTGGACGCCGCAGACAGCCTCAACACACGCCTTCTGGACGTCCTCGGGGACTTCGGCGAGGCCACGGCCTTCACCCGGGCAGTCGAGGGGAACGGTGTCCTTTCGTTGGAAGCGATCGGTCAGCTCTCGCGCCGGGTCGACCGTCTCGAAGAGATCCTCGAGGTCTATCGCGAAGGCAAGCCTCCCAGCCGGCAAGGCTTCGACGCTCTGCGACGCCGACTCGCCGACCACGGTATCGAGGCGGAGCTGGAAGCCGCGGACGAGCGCGAGGAATACGACGGCCACGACGACAACTAACTCGACCACGGAGACACGGAGCCTCGGAGAGGACCTCTGGGTGTCTCACCATCCTCTCTTCTCCGTGCCTCCGTGTCTCCGTGGTTGTCGTTGAACCAGCGAGAGCAGGCATTGCTCTTTCAGCCCTTCCCCCTCGGGAAGGGCGGCCTCGTGATGCCCAACCGGATCTGGCTTCCCGCCATGGTCACGTGGCGCGGAACCGAGGACGGCTTCGTCACCGACGCGGTCCGCGAGATCTACCTCCGCTACGCCCGGGGCGGGGTCGGGACGATCGTCCTCGAGGCTACGGGTATCAGGGACGTCGCGAGCGGACCGCTCCTGCGCCTCTCCCACGGCCGCTACATTCCTGGGCTGCGGGCTCTGCGCGACGAAATGCGCGCCGTCTCCGACTCCCTGGTCATTCCTCAGATCATCGACTTCCTCAAGGTCGCGCGGCGCAAGCCCACTCGCGATTTCATCGAGGGGATGGTGCGGCGACGACGCCTCCCCGAGTCCGCCCGCAGCCTGAGCGACGCGCAGTTCGAGGCGGATCTCGACAAGCAGCTACCGAATCCCCGGGACCAGAGGGACTTCCTGTTCGGCTACAGGCAAAGCATCGAGGACCTGGCGCTGGACGAGATCCGCCGGATCCCCGGTTGGTTCGCCGACGCGGCGCGACGCGCCAAGGAGGCCGGCTTCGACGGCGTCGAGCTGCATTTCGCCCACGCCTACACCATGGCGTCCTTTCTCTCCGTGACCAACGGGCGGAAGGATCGCTACGGTGGGTCCTTCGAGAATCGCATGCGCCTTCCCCTCGAGGTGATGGAGGCGGTCCGAGGCGCCGTCGGCCGCGAGTTCATCGTCGGGTCCCGCTACCTCGGGTCCGAGGACATCCTCAGCGACGACGGCACTGTTCGCGGCAACACCCTCGCGGACGCTCAGGCCATCGGCGTCGAGCTGGCGCGCGCCGGCCTCGACTTCCTCTCGATCTCCCGTGGCGGCAAGTTCGACGACGCGAAACAGCCTCCCGTCGGTGAAGCCGTCTATCCCTACACCGGCCACAGCGGCGGACGATGCATCCCCCGCCAGAGGATGGACCCCTTCGGCGTCAACGTACCGCTCGCGGCCGGCATCCGGTCGGCGGTCCGCGCCGCCGGCTTCGCAACGCCCGTGGTCACGGCCGGCAAGATCGTCTCCTTCGACCAGGCCGAGGGTGTCCTGCGCGAGGGCTCGGCCGACCTCGTCGGCATGGCTCGCGCCCTCCTGGCCGATCCGGACCTGCCACGCAAGTGGCGGGCCGGCGTCGACACCGAGTCCCGACGCTGCGTCTTCTGCCCTTACTGCGAGGACGAGGACCAGCATCACCGCGTCGTGACGTGCACCCTGTGGCCGAAGGACCCGGCCGATCACCGGCGACGTCTCACCCCCGAGGTGTGGCGCGCGGGAACCCTGGGCTAGAATCTTCCAGCATCTTCAACCATGAGCCTGCGACGCCTCTTCGTCGTCGCCACTGCCTTCGCGGCGCTTGCGCCCGCCGCCTCGGCCGCGACCGCCGATCTCCCGGACCTGCCCGCGTCGTCGCCCCGGACCGCCAGCTACTCCATCGACGCCCGCTTTGAGCCGGCGACCCACATCATCGAAGGGACGCTCGCTCTCGACTGGCGCAACGCGAGCAACGTGCCGCTCACCACGTTCCCGTTTCATCTCTATTGGAATGCCTTCCGCAACACCCTCTCGACCTCGGCCCGCGGACAGGGACCACGCGCCGCCCGCTTCGACGACACCGACCGTGGCTTCGGCTACACCCAGGTGAAGAGCATCCGTCTCGTCGGCGACCGCGAGGCGGACCTCACGCCGACCCTTTGCTACATCCACCCCGACGACGACAACGCCAACGACCGCACGCTCATGGAAGTCACGACGCCGGCACCCGTCGCTCCGGGCGAATGGGTCCGGTTCCGCATCGACTGGACGTCGCGGGTCCCTCTCGGACGCCCCGGTCGCGCCGGTTGGGTCCACGACTACGTCTTGGCGGCCCAGTGGTTCCCCAAGATCGGCGTCCATCGGAACGGTGCGTGGAACGCCCATCAATTTCACGCGCTGGGCGAGTTCTTCTCCGACTACGGTGTCTACGACGTGCGCCTTACGGTGCCCCGTGCTCTCACCGTCGGGGCAACGGGCCGACTCCTCGGCGCTCCCACCGACAACGCCGACGGGACGAGCACGCATCGATTCTTCCAGGAAGACGTCCACGATTTCGCCTGGACCGCCAGCCGGCGCTTTCTGGACCGCACGTCCCGCCTGAACGAACGCGGCCTTCCGCCCGTCGACATCCGCCTGCTCCTCCAGCCCGAGCATGCGCCCATGGCCGACCGATACCTGGAAGCCATGAAGGTCGCCCTGCGCCGCTACGGTTCCTGGTCGGCGCCATACCCCTACGGCCACGTCACCGTGGTGGACGCGCCGTGGGGCTCCACCTCGGGAGGTATGGAGTACCCGACGCTCTTCACGAGCGAGGCGCACCTCTGGTCGCCGACGGCGTTGCAAGAGCCCGAGGGCGTCACGATCCACGAGGCGGGGCACCAGTTCTGGTACGGCCTCGTGGGAAACAACGAGACGGAAGAAGCGTGGCTCGATGAAGGAATCAACTCCTACCACGAGGACAAGGCCCTCTTCCTCGAAATGGGGCCCTCGGCGATCGCGGCCAGGTATTTCGGTGTTCGGGACCCACGGGGCCGGCGCACCGGATGGCCGGTCGTAACGCCGGGTGTCGCGATCGGGAGAGGGGAAGGGCACGTCGACGACCTCGTACAGAACGGTCGGAAGGATACCTTCCGCCGGAGCTGGGACTACGATACGTGGCCCGCCTACTACACGAACGCCTACGACAAGCCTGCCCTGACGTTGCAGACGCTGGAGGCGCTCGTGGGCGACGACACCATGACCCGCATCCTGAACACCTACGCGCGCCGCTACCGTTTCGACCACCCGACCACCGAGGACTTCATCCGCACCGTGGGCGAGGTCACGGGCAAGGACTACCGCTGGTTCTTCGAGGAGACCTGGTTCAGCAGCGGCCTCTGCGACTACGCCATCGAGGCGGGCAACGTCACAGTCCCCAGCCTGCGCGGGTACAAGGATGGGCCCGACGGTAGGGTCGCGTGGACGTCCCTGCCGAAGGGCGATAGCGCCAAGGACTCGTTCCAGGGGACCGTGACCGTGCGCCGGCTGGGTGAGGTTCGCATGCCGGTGGAGATTCTCATCGAACTGGCCGACGGGCGACAGGTCCGCGAGCCCTGGGACGGTCGCGATCGGTGGAAGCGCTTCGTCTTCGACCAGAAAGTCCGCCGCGCCGTCGTCGACCCCGCGCGGGTGCTGGCCATCGACGTGAACCCCGTGAACAACACGTGGGCGGAGGACAAGGGCGAAGCGCGACGGGCGACCACCAAGTGGACCCTGCGTTTCATGCTCTGGCTCCAGAACCTCCTCGAGCTGCACACGGTGCTGGGCTAGCGGATGCGCCGCGCTCTCGTGGACGGCCTTCGGATGGCGCTCAGGCCCATGGGTCTCCCGCTGATTCTCCTGGCGACCAACGTCGTCTTCGCGGCCGTCCTCGCCGTGCCGTTCGCGGGACTCCTCGAAACGAGCCTCCGCGAGACCGCGTCGGCCGACACGATGGTCCGGGGATTCGATTTCCCCTGGTGGAGCCATTGGTCCCACGAGCGGTCGGGCTGGTCCTCGGCCTTCGGCCCGGCCATTCTGGGCTCCGGCTTTGCCTTCAAGAATGTCGAAGCCCTGATCGGCGGAGAGCTGCCGGCCCGTCTCTTCGTTCACGAGACTGAGGGCGTTCCGCGGGCACGTCCGCGGCGAGAGGAGGGCCTCGACCCGCTGGTTCTGGCATTGGCTGTTCTGTACCTCGCCCTCCAGACGTTCCTCGTGGGCGGGGTGCTCGGCGTCCTGCGCGGCTCGGGGAGCTACACCCTTCGTGGCCTTCTCCACGGTTCGGGGTTCTATTTCGGCCGGATGGCGCGCATTGCGATCCTGGCGCTCGCCGCTCACGCCGCGCTCTTCGCCTTGAACGCGCCCGTGGCGCGATGGGCCGATCGGCACGCTCTCGAAACGGTCACAGAAGCGGGTGCGCTCGCGTGGAGTCTTGGACAGAAGGGGCTCCTGCTGCTGGGCATTCTGTTCATTCACATGCTCTCCTGCTACGCCAAGGTGATCACGGTCGTGGAAGAGCGGCAGAGTGCGTCCCTGGCCCTCGTGTCGTCGATTGGCTTCTGCCTCGGTTGCTTGCGACAGACGTTCGGCCACTACCTCGCCGTAGCGCTCCTGGGCGTGGCGCTCCTCATCGCGTGGAGCGCTGCCGATGGTCATTGGATGGCGACCGGCTTCCGCACTCAGATGGTCACGCTCCTTCTGGCGCAAGGCCTCGTTCTTGGACGAATCGTCCTTCGCGTCGCCCTCCTCGGCGGGCAGGTCTCGCTCTACCGGCGCCTGAAGGCACGCTAGAATCACGGAAAGTCATGTCGGTCGATTTGGGGCTCTTCCGCAGATCCATGGCGCAGTTCGCGACCGGCGTCACGGTCGTGACGACCCACGACGATTCGGGACGTCGTATGGGCCTCACGGTGAACGCCTTTGCGTCGGTGAGCCTGGATCCGCCCCTCGTGCTCGTCTGCATCGACAACAGATCGGAGGCGCACACGGGCTTCGAGACGTCCAGAGTGTTCGGCGTGAGCGTGCTGGCGGAAGGACAGGACGAGTGGTCGAGGCGCTTTGCTACCGGAGGCGCCGAGAAGTGGAATGGCGGCGGCCTCGAGACGGGCGTCACCGGAGTGGCGCTCGTTCCGGGCGCCCTCGCCCACGTCGAGTGCCGCGTCTTCGCGAGCCATGGGGCGGGAGATCACACGATCTACGTCGGCCTTGTGGAGCGGCTGGCGGTGAATCCCGGTCGGCCGCTGCTCTACCACGGCAGCGGCTACGGCCGGATGGAAGGCCCCGCGAAGGGCGAATGACGCCGGGAGTTCCCATGGACTTCCCCGAGCGGTTCAACATGGCGTGGTACTTCCTCGACCGCAACATCGAGGAGGGGCGCGGCGAGAAGGCCTGTCTCTACTATCGGGACGAGGCCTACACCTACCGTGAGGTCCAGGCGCGGGCGAACCGTTTCGCGGGCGCCCTCCGCACCCTCGGCGCCCAAGTGGAGGACCGCGTCCTCCTCGTCCTCCCGGACCGGCCGGAGTTCGCCTTCGCCTGGTTCGGGGCAGCGAAGGCCGGAGCCGTCATCGCGATGGTCAACCCCGCCCTCCCTGCCGAGGACTACGTCCACTACTTCCAGTACACACGCTGCCGCGTCGCGGTCGTCGACGAGACGTCGCTTCCCAGGATCGACGCGCTCCGTGACTCGTTCCCTCACCTGCGGCATCTGATCGTCGTGGGGGACGCCGGACGCCACGCCTCGTTCGAGGAGGTCTGCGCGGCCGCTTCCGATCGTTTCGTGAACGCCGACACACACCGTGACGACCCGGCCATATGGCTCTTCACGAGCGGCTCCACGGGCAAGCCCAAGGCGGCCGTCCACCTCCAGCAGGACCTTCCGTGGAACACGGAGCGGTATGCCAAGCAGGTCCTCGGTATCCGGGAAAGCGACCTGACGGTCTCGGTTCCGAAGCTCTTCTTCGGCTACGCCACCGGAACGAACCTGCTCTTTCCCTTCTCCGTCGGCGCCTCGACGGTCCTCTTCAGCGAGCGCAGCGAAGCCCGGACGCTCTTCGACGTCATCGCGCGCTACAGGCCCACGATACTCACCTCGGTCCCCACGATGATCGGCAGCATGTTGAACGCGGGCGGTGTCAAGGCCGACCTGTCGTCGCTGCGTCTCTGCCTCTCGGCGGGCGAGGCGCTGCCGCCTGAGCTCTATCGCCGATGGATGGAGGCCTTCGGCGTCGAGATACTCGACGGAATCGGCTCGGCAGAGATGTTCCACATCTACATCTCCAACGCCCCGGGAGACGTGGTACCAGGGAGCCTCGGGCGCCTCGTCCCGGGGTACGAAGCGCGCGTGGTCGACGGCCGTGGGCGGGACGTCTCCGATGGCGAAGCGGGGACTCTCTGGATCAAGGGCGAGTCCGCCGCGATTTTCTACTGGCAGGCCCACGAGAAGTCCAAGGAAGTCCTGCGCGGGGATTGGGTGGTCACGGGGGACCACGTCAGCCGGGATGCCCGCGGCTACTTCTGGTACCAGGGGCGCTCCGACGACATGCTCAAGGTTTCGGGGATCTTCGTGAGCCCGGCGGAGGTGGAGAACTGCCTCTTGCAGCATCCGATGGTGGCGGAATGCGCCGTGATCGGGTATAAAGACGCCGAAGGTTTGGTCAAGCCCAAGGCGTACGTCGTGCTCCGACGGGGCTCGGCGAGTGACGCGATGGCACACGAGCTCCAGGAGTTCGTGAAGGGGCGACTGGCGCCCTTCAAATACCCGCGGGCTGTGGAGTTCGCCCCCGAGCTGCCGAAGAACGACCGCGGAAAGATCGACAGGCGTCGCCTCGAGGCCCACGGGCTCACGAGGTAACGCGAGACCGACCGAGAGAAGCCTCCGACCAGCGATCCCCCAAGAAGAAGACGCTTGTGAGAAAGGAGAGAAGGAAGTCCTTCCTTCAATGGCCATGGCCGACAACATCGTGACCGCCGAGATGACCTGGACCGAAGTGGACGAGGCGCTCAAGGAGCGTCCCGTCGCCATCCTTCCGGTGGGCGCCGTCGAGGCCCACGGGCCGCACCTTCCCCTTGCGACCGACACGATCATCGCCACGGAGATGGCGCGCCGGGGAGCCGCGAAGCTCAAGGAGCACTCCATCCCCTCCTTGATACTCCCCCCCGTCTACTTCACCGTGGCCGATTTCGGAGGGGACTTCGCTGGCACCATTTCCATCCCTTCGGAGACCGCGGTCGCTCTGCTGCGCGACGTCTGCGTGGCGGCGAGCAAGCGCTACCGCGCGGTCGCCATCGCCAACATCCATCTGGAGCCCGCGCACATCGAGTGCCTGAAGAAGGCGGTGGACGAAGCAAAGAAGGCCGGGGCCAGCGTTTGCTACGCGGACCTCACGCGGAAGCGGTGGGCCGACCTGATGGGAGAGACATTCCTGATGGGCGACCACGCCGGCGCCTGGGAAACGTCTCTCATGATGGCCACGGCTCCCGACCAGGTGCGCGAGCGCGAGCGCATCAGCCTTGCCCCGATGGACGGGCTGATGCCGGCTCTCAAGAAGGGAGTCAAGACCTTCGTCGAAGCCGGCGGCGAGGACGCCTACTTCGGCGACCCCACAGCCGCGTCGGCCGAGGACGGCGAGACGTATTTCGAAGCGCTGGCCGAGGTCCTGAGCCTGTCGATCATGGAGCACCTCGGCAGCAAGGCGTAGCCTCTGTTCCGCACCTCCATCCTCGTTCGCTTCGGCGACCTCGACCCGGCGGGAATCGCCTACTACCCGAACCTCGTCCGCTTCCTCCACGAGGCCTTCGAGGACTTCTGCGCCGGCCACCTCGGCAAGCCCTACCCTGAGATGTATCGGGAAGGAATGGGCTTTCCGACCGTGAAACTCGAAATGGAGTTCCTCTCCCCCGTCCGTTACGGCGTCCGCGTGGACATTGACATGACCGTCGAGCGGGTGGGCCGGACGTCGATGGTTCTTCGCTACGACGCCTCGGTGGACGGCCGCCCGGTCTTCACGGCCCGCAATACCGCTGTGGCCGTGGACCTCGCGACCCTGCGACCCGTGCCCCACCCCGAGTGGCTCCGGCGGCGCTTCGAGGCCGGGCAAGACTCCACCGGCTAAACGAACGCTCTCCCACCCCTGTCCAAGAAGAGGGGGGCAAGGAGAAGCGAGATGAAGAAGACTCTGGGCATCACCATGGCGGCCGCGGTCCTCGCGGCGGGAGTGGGTTGGGCGAGCGCCCAGCCCCAGGTCGGGGGGCAGGGCAAGGGCCGCGGTCAACGGATGGCCGACACTCTCGGCCTGAGCGAAGAACAGAAGGCGACGTGGGCGTCGCTCCACGAGCAGCACAAGACCGAGATGGCGCCGCTCCGGGAGGAGGGGCGCGGCCTGCGCAACAGTCTGCGCAGCGCCATTGGCGCGGCGAATCCGGATCCGACCGCCGTGGGCAACGCCGCGCTCGCGATGAAGGAGTACCGCAACAAGATGAGGGCGGCGGAGGAGGCATTTCATACTCACCTCGCCAGCACACTGAATGACGAGCAAAAGGCGAAGTTTGATGCCTTGAAGGCGGCCCACCACGGGGGGCGATGGTTCCGGGGCTACCGCGGCCACAAGCCGGCCGGCCCCGATGCGAGTTCGTCAGCGCCGCAAGCCCCCGTCGAGGGATGATGGATTCGTCTCGAACGGGCCGTGACCTCAGAGCCCGGAAGACCACGGCCCGTTCGTCGTTCCGCTCCGGAAACCGCTGACCCAAGTTCCGCAATTCAAGAATTGCCCGGACCGCCCGCGTCGCGCTCCTCCCGTTCAGGCCTCACTCGGAAAGTGCTATCAAGGGGTCGATCCGGGTCGCGCGCCGGGCCGGCAAAGCGCATGCGATGAGTGCCACCAGGCTGAGCGCGGCGGTCACCGCGCCGAGGACGAGAGGATCGCTCGGCTGGATGCCGAAGAGCTGGCTCTCCAGGCTGCGCCGGAGGAGAAACGCCCCGAGAGCGCCGAGCAGGAAGCCGGCGCCGACCAGCAGGAGGCCTTCGCGGATGATCAGCTCGAAGATCGCGCGGCCGCTGCTCCCGAGGGCCATGCGGATGCCGATCTCTTTGCGACGCTGCACCACGAGGTAGCCGAGCACGCCGTAGATGCCGATGGCGGAGAGGAAGAGGGCGGTGTTGGCGCCGATGCAGACCGCCAGGGTCAGGGCGGCGGCCAGGCTGAAGGCCTTGTCCCGGCCGAGAAGCCGTACCCCCAAGCGAAGTTCACGAGTGAGCCAATCCATGCCACACCTCCCCCGAGTCGAGATCCCTCCTCGATCGCTCAACGCGTGGGGGAGGCCGTAAGTTCCCGAAAGGAGTCTCGGCGCGCAGCCCTACTGATTTGATTTAGTACAACTTGAGGTCGAGGTTGTCGGCGGCGATGTCGGTCAGATCCACGATCGCGGCCGCGTTCACCCCGATGGCGATGGCGATGGACTCCGAAATCTCCTCCCGCGTCGCGCCGAACTTGAGGGCTTTCCTTACGTGCCCTTCGAGGCATCCCTGGCACTTGGCCGCCAGGCTCGCGGCGATCGCCACGAGCTCCTTGGTCTTGCGGTCGAGGACCGAAGGCCTGTACGTCTCCTTGTAGAACTGGAAGTAGATCTCGCGAAAGCGCGGGTCCACCATGGTGTAGGAGTTCGTCTGCTCCGCCGGCTTCGGCGCCCCGTTCTCCTCTTCGGGAAAGGGGCTGTGGCGCTTCTTCGCGTCGTCGCTCATCGAATGGGCTCCTGCCGCTCGCCGGCGTTCATCGGGAAAGGGTCTGCTCCAAGATCGCGGACACGGCGCTCTCGTACGCCCTCTGGCCGTCCCTGTAGGCGTGGCCGTGGCCGCTGTCGAATCGTTTCTGCCCGTCGGGGCCTATGCGTTCGCGACGCTCGCTCGGGACGATCAGGGCCTCGGCCTTCGGTCCCGCCGCGGCCTTCAAGTCGAAGGCGATATCCGACGGCATCCGCTCGTCGGCCGAGCCCGCGACGAAGAGCACCGGCCGCCCGGAGAGCTTGGCCGCGGCCTTCACCACGTCCAGGTCGTCGGGGTCGAAGCCGGCGCGACGTCCCATCCAGAAGACGGCCTCGTCGGCGGTGGGCCAGACGGGCACGAGTCGCAGCCACCAGGCGAAGCGCCTGAAGAGCCCCAGGTGATGGCGAGCCGTATCCCTCAGGCTTCTGTAGCTGCTGTCGCAAATGACCGCCGCGATTCGGGGCTCCTCCGCCGCTGCAAAGACGCTTGCCGCGCCCCCGAACGAGATCCCCCAGACGACTACGGGGCTGGAGCCACGCTTCTCCGCCAGGTCGAAGGCGCCCAGGACATCCTCGCGCTCGTGGTACCCGAGGCTGCGGACGGTTCCCCCGCTCTTGCCATGGCGTCGCAGGTCGAAGAGGAGCGCGTTCCACCCCTGGGAGTGGACGAAGGGAACCTTGCGCACCATCTCGATGCGCGATCGGTTGAGGCCATGGACGAGGACGACCGTTCCCTTCGCACCGTCTGCCGGCACCCACCAGCCCGAGAGCGGCACACCGTCCCGCGCGCTGAACGACACGTCCTCGAAGGCGAGCCCGGAGGACGCGGGTGTCATTCCCTCGTTCTCGGCGTCCTGCATCTGGAACGATCGGACGGTGAAGACACCTCCGAGGAAATAGGGGAGCACGCCGAAGGCTAGGAACAAGACGCCCGCCAGGACCACGAGGAACAGGCGCTTCAACCAGCGTTTGGCTCTCACGCGGCGATCATAGCAGGCGCCACCCGGACCGGTGGCGAACCACCGGAGGGGGGCGTGGGAAAGGACACGACGGCCGCGCGACCGGACCTCTCACGGGGGCCATCGATCGGTCCGTGCGCGCCGTCACCCAGTCTCGTTCCCACGCCTCCTCCGATGCTCGCCGAGACCTACGAAGCCGGCAAACTCAAGTTCCACCAGCACTTGTGAAACGATGTTAGGATCGCCTCGTGACCCTGGCCTCCCCTTGGTTCCTGGTCTCGATGGGCATGGCCACGGGGCTCATCGGCTCGCTCCTGGGGCTCGGTGGCGGCGTCTTCCTGGTCCCGCTCCTGACGCTGGCCATCGGCGCGCCGATCCGCGTGGCCATCGCGGCCAGCCTCATTTCGGTGATCGCCACGGCTTCGGCGTCGGCCACGGTGAACCTGAAACGCGGCCTCGTCAACATGCGCCTTGGCCTTGCCCTCGAGGTGGCAACCAGCATCGGCGGGCTTCTCGGCGGGATCACCTCCTCGCTCCTCAGCCATCGCCAGCTCTTCGTCGGCTTCGGCCTCACGCTCTCAGCCATGGGGATCGTGATGGCCGCGCGGTCGAGCCGCCGCAACATCATCGCGGACGTGGACCTCGACCCGGGGCTCTTGGGAGGGCGCATCGAGGAGGGAGGGAGGACGTATCTCTACCGCGCGAAGCGCCTCCCTCTCGCTCTTTGTTCCTCGCTCGTGGCGGGGGCGATTTCGGGACTTCTGGGGGTCGGCGGCGGGATCATCAAGGTCCCGGTCCTCTCCGCCTTCTGCGGCATTCCGATCCGCGTGGCCGCGTCCACGAGCACGTTCATGATCGGCGTCACGGCCGCGGCCTCGGCTTTCATCTACTTCGGCCGAGGCCAGATCGACCTGCCCTTGACCGCGGCAATCGCCATCGGCACCTTGCCGGGAAGCCTGATCGGTGCGCGTCTATCCGACAAGGTGCACGCCCGATCCCTCAAGGTCATCATGGCCTTCGTCCTCATCCTGGTGGCCGGTCGGATGCTGATGGAGGGTCTGTGAGGGACACCCTCCGCCTCGATCGCGCGGTGGAAGCCGTCCTGACACTCGGCCTGACAATCGGAGCCCTCCTGCTGTTGACCGGCCTTATTCTCGGCCAGCTCGCGCCACTCCGCTGGGGGATCGTTGCCTTGATGCTGACGCCCGTGGCTCGGGTCGTCGTAGTAACCGTCGGCATGTTCTTGCGGCGTGACCTGATCTTCGGCGTCCTCTCGCTGGGGATCCTGCTGGTGCTCGCCACGAGCATCCTCGTCTCGCTGCGCTTCTGATGATTCCGCTTCGCGCGGTGATCTATGACTGGGACGGCACCCTTGCCGACTCCGCCGAGGCCAGCTATCGCTGCTACGTCCGCGTCTTCGGCCAGCACGGCATCGCGTTCGACCGCGCGCGATTCCAGGCCACCTATTCCCCTGATTGGTACGAGACGTACCGCGCCGTTGGCCTCGCCGAGGCGCTCTGGGAAGACGCGGATGCTCGATGGCTGGCCGAATACGCCGCGGAGGAAGGCCAGCTGCTGGCGGGAGCGCGGGAGATCCTGGCCCGTGTCGAGCAGGAGGGCGTGCGCCAGGGGCTGGTGACGAGCGGGAGCCGGGAGCGCGTTGCCCGCGACATCGTCGCCCTCGGTGTCGACTCCTTCTTCGGCGTGGTGGTCTGCGGAGAAGATGCCCGCCATCGCAAGCCGCACCCCGAGCCCCTCCTCCTGGCTCTCGACCGTCTGGGCGTTGACCCGGCCGAGGCGGCTTACGTCGGCGACAGCCCCGAGGATGTGGCCATGGCTCGCGCCGCCGGCGTCTTCTTCGTGGGTATCCCCGGCGGGTTCCCGAACCGGGAGGCTCTGGAGGCGGCGGCTCCCGACCGTCTCGTTCCGAGCCTGGACGCGGCGCTCGGCGCTCTCCTCGCAACGGGAGGATCTGGTAGGCTAGCCTGATGGCTCCCATCCCCATGATCGACCTGCGGGCGCAGTACGAGCGCATACACTCCGACGTTGATGCCGCTCTCCACCGCGTGGTCGAAAGCGCGCACTTCATCCGCGGCGAGGAGTGCGCCCTCTTCGAGAGAGAGTTCGCCGAGTACTGCGGAGCCTCCCACGCTTGCGGCGTTGCGAACGGAACCGACGCCTTGACCATCGCCCTCCGCGCCTACGGCGTCGGCCCCGGGGATGAAGTGATCACGGTCGCCAACACCTTCATGGGAACGGGTGAAGCCATCCTCCTGAACGGAGCAACACCGGTATTCGTGGACGTCGATTCCGAGACCTTCACGATGGACCCGGCGCTCGTGGAGAGTGCCGTCACCTCGCGCACGAAGCTGATCCTCCCCGTTCACCTCTACGGCCACCCGGCCGACATGGCCGCGATCGGGGCCATTGCCGCGCGCCACGGCCTCCCCGTTCTCGAGGACGCGGCCCAGGCCCACGGCGCCCAGGTCGCCGGGCGACGGGCCGGGAACCTGGGCCACGCCGCCTGCTTCAGCTTCTACCCGGCCAAGAACCTGGGTGCCTACGGCGATGCCGGGATGGTTGTCTCGAGCGACGGCGCCTTCATCGAACGTGTGCGTGAGATCGCGAATCACGGCGGCCGCCGCCGCTACGAGCACAACGTGCTTGGGACCAACAGCCGACTCGACACGCTCCAGGCCGCGGTGCTCCGCGTCAAGCTGCGGCACCTCGACGCATGGAACCAGGAGCGGCGAGCGTTGGCCGCGGTCTACGACGCGGCGCTCGCCGACGCCTCGCGGATACGGCGGCCGCGGGAGCGGGACGGGACGCAGTCGGCCTGGCACCTCTACACCGTGCGAGTCGAGGGTCGCGACGCCCTCCGCGCAGACCTCGAACAGCAAGGGATCGCAACGGCGGTCCACTACCCGAAGCCGATCCATCTCCAGCCGGCGCTCTCCGCCCTCGGGGGCCAACCCGGGGACCTGCCGGTCTCGGAGCAACTGTCGCGCGAGGTCCTCTCCCTTCCCCTGTACCCGGAGCTTCCGCATGAAACCGTCGAGCGCATCGCCGCCAGTGTGAAGGCCTTCTGCCAGGCGCCGGCAGTGCGTTACTGACCTTCGGAGCGGGCAAGGAATGAACGACTCGATTCGTCCGGGGCTTGTCGCCTGCGCGTTTGTGGCCCTCTCGCTGCCGGCCTTCGCCGACGGGCCCGAGCTCTTCCCGGAGGCGTCGCTCCGACTCCAGGGAGCGCGCTACGCCCCGGTGGACACCGACCTGCACTGGGACACGTGGATCGGCGCGGGGGCGGGCCTGGTGCGCGTCGACCAGACAACTCTTTACTTTCGCGCTGACGTCGAAACGATCGCGGGCAATACGCGGCGAGCCTTCGACGCAGCGCAGGCGAACTACCATTTGGAACCCGGCATCCGCGTGGACCTGGGTCGAGACCGCGAAGTCGGGCTCTTCTTTCACCATGTCTCGCGTCACCAGATCGACACCGGGAAGACCGCGGCCGTTGATTGGAACATCCTTGGCCTGCGCGGGAGCGCGTCCCTTCCGGGGCTTCCCATCCGACTGACGGCAAGCCTCGGGCGCGCCGTCCAGCAATCGCTCGTCGGCTACCAGTGGGAGATCGTGGGGCGGATCGAGGCCGATGCGCTCCGGCGGCCGTGGGGGGCCGTCTATTTCACGACCATCGGACGAGGGGTCACGACCGAAACCTCTCCCGCCTTCCCGCGCGATGGCTTCTTCGATTTCCTTCTCGAGGGAGGCGTGAGGTGGGCTCGGGCCGAGAGGACGGCCCAGCTCTTCGTCGCCTACGAGCACCGGAACGACGTCCTCGTTCTCGAGCCGGGCTACAAGGACCGCGCCCTCTTCGGCTTCCGGCTTGGGCTCCGGTCGTCTACTCCCGCTCCTTCTCCTTGACGGCAGCGCCGAGGCGCCGGAGCTGGGCTTCGGCCGCCTTCCGGACCTCCAGGTGCCGCGTCTCGGCGGCAAGCTTCTGCAAGTACTCGATGTCCTCGCGGCGGGTCATGCCGCGAACGAGGATCTGACCGATGTGACGATCGGCGGAATGGTCCTTGAGAAGGGCCACGTCTCCGATCTTCTTGGCGGCTTCCTGGCGGATGAAAAAGTGCCGGTTGCTCCGCACCACTTCGATGAGAGCCGAGTCGGAGGCGAGCCCGGCCGGGGTCGCCTCGATCCGGTAGAGCAGCTCGTCGTCGTCGAGAGCGAGCCACCCTTCTCCTTGGCGCGCCGCGGCCCCCTCCTGCCACCGCCGCCGTCGTCCCGGATCCTGGTCGTTCACAGGCTCCTTCGTTCCCCTAGCTGAGCGCCGCCGCGCGGCGGCGGAACTCGTACAGAACGAACTCGACGGCGAGTAGCTGACGGTCCGTCATTCCGCGGAACGTGATTCCAGCCAGGTGGCCCGTGAGCGGCGACTCCGCTCTCCGGACCCACTTCACCTGGCCCGGCAGACCCGTGTGCGCGAGCGAGGTCCCGAAGCGGGCCTCCACGGTGATCAGGCTCCCCGCCTTGGGCAGCTCTTCCTCGGAGGCAATCCGAGCCCCACGCACGCTCAGGTCCACGACGTGCGCCGGCAGACGGCGCGACCGGTGGAGGACGCGGCAAGGGATCACGAAGGGCTGGATGCGGCTGGCCTGGCGCTTCTCCCGGATGCGAGGCATGACCCCTCTCCTCTGCTCACACGGGCGCCGCCTGTGGGGCGAGGGCCGCGGCGATGCGCCCCCGCACCTCGCCGATCAGGGCGTCGCGAGAATCGTAACTGTAACCTCCCGCATCGATCGGGTCCAGGACCTGCACGCGCACCTTGCCGGGCCGGACCCTGAATCCTCCTCGCGGAAGCAGCTCTCGGATTCCGGACAGCGCCACGGGGACGATGCGGCTCTGAGCATCGATGGCGACCACGAACGCCCCCTTCTTGAATTCCCCCAACTCCCCGGTCTTGGTGCGCGTCCCTTCGGGAAAGATCAGGAAGCAGTTCCCCGACTTGAGGGACCGGGCCGCGGCGGTGATGGCGCCCTTCGATTGGTTGGGGTCGCTTCGGTCCACCTCGATGAAGTCGGCGAACCGAAGGCAGTAGTGAAAGAAGGGGATGCGGAAAAGCTCGGTCTTGACCACGGCCTTGAAGTCGACACCGAGCAGCAGGAAGAGGATCGGAGCGTCGAGCTGGCTGACGTGATTCGGCATGACCACGGTGTTCCGAACGTCGCCGAGCCGTTCGAGCCCTTCCACCTCGTAGCGGGTCCCGGCGAGGAGGAGCATGACCCGCGCCCCAAACCTCCCGAGGGCGTAGAGCAGACCGGGAGTCCCCACCAGGCGAGCGATCGGGTACCCGGCCATGCTGGCCAGCACGACGTAGGGCGGAATCGTCGCGAGAATCAGAAGCGCCCGGAGCACGGACGCGCCTTCAGGCCTGAGTCGAGCCGGGTGCGGTTTCAGCCGGCAACGCGCCGTTGAGCAAGGCCTTCAGCTCCTTGCCCATCTTGAAGTAGGGAATCTTCTTGGGCGGAACGTCGACCTTTTCACCTGTCTTGGGGTTGCGCCCCTTGCGAGGAGCGCGGTTCCGGAACCGGAAGCTACCGAAGCCCCGGATTTCTACCTCCTGGCCGTTCTGAAGGGCCGTCACTACGCTCTTGAGGGCCGCCTCCACGATGATCCCGGACTGTACCTGCGTGATATCGAGGCGTTTAGCCACGATATTGATGAGGTCAGCCTTCGTCATCGCCGTTCGCGACGCCTCGGTCATGACAGACTCCCCTGCTCGGCCAGGAACGCTCAGGTGAAAAACGCTGGCGGAAGTCTAGCCGGCCTGTCCGCCGAAGTCAAGGCAGGGGCAGGACATACGGCCGCCGGCGTCTGCCGGGCGTCTAGGCGTCCGAGGGGCGGCGAGAGACGACGGGCTTCTGGCGCGCCGGCTTCGGCGTCGCGTCGAAGGTCTTGTTGAGGGCCCGGTCCACCTTTTCCTCGATGGCGGTGGCTTCCCGCTGCTCGACCTCGGCAATCTCGCTCACGATGAGGAACTTGGCACGATCGAGCATCCGCTTCTCGCGGAACGACAGCGCCTTCTTGCGGCTCAGGAAAGTCAACCCCTTCAAGACGATGGCGACCTCGTAGATGCTGCCGGTCCGCATCTTGTCGGAATTTTCCTTGAAGCGCCCCTTCCAGTTCGGATGCTGGTCGATGGTCCCGTCCCCCAGGATGTTGAAGATCTTGCGGGCATCGCTCGTCGTGATGACGTGCCGAAGGCCGACGCCGTCGGCGTTCTGCTGGGGAACCCACACGCGAGAGTCGTTGGCCAGGATGCGGAGCTTGTAGAGGCTGATCTTGCCGGTCGGCGTCGGGCGCGTTTGGATGCTCTCGACGACTCCGATGCCGTGATTCGGGTAAATGACCTTCTGACCGACCTGGAAGTCCACGCTGACCTCTCTTTCCTGGGCTCTGGCGGCGTGTGGCGGGCACTGTGGGCCGAATCAGTATTGTAGCAGATGCACCGCTGCGGAGCAATCGCTTGGGGCGCTCCCTACGTTCCCTTGCGGTGCTCCACGAGGGCCGCAACACAGGTCTCGATGTCGGTCTCGTTGTTGTAGAAATGGCTCGAGATCCGGACACCCTCGGCCTTCTGCGTCACGACAATGGCGCGCTCGTGGAGGAAGCGCGCGGCTCCTCGCGGATCGCTGACCTCGACAAGCGTCTCCCCCGATCGATGCGCACCGCCGGGCGAGAGGACCACGAACCCTTCGCGCTGCAAACGCTGTGTGAGGTACATATTGAGGTCGAGAACGCGCTCCGCGATGGCATCGATTCCGATCCGGCCGATGTAATCGAGGGCCGCTCCGAGGGCGAAGATCCCCGCGAACGCCGGACACCCGAGCTCCGTCCGCCGATTCGAGTCGAGGAGCGTGTAGTTCCTGTTGTCGAAAGCGAAGGCGTTCTCCACCGAGAGCCAGCCGATGGAGCCCGGCGGGTGTTTGGCGATCAGCTCGCGGCTCATATAGGTGAAGCCGGCGCCGTAGCCCGCGCAGAGCCACTTGTGCCCTGAGGTGGCGAACGCGTCGATGCCGCTCCGCTTCACGTCGATGGGAAACGCTCCCGTCGACTGGCTCCCACACACCACCAGTCGCCGTCCCTCCTTGATGGCGCCGAAGGCCGGCAGGTCCTGCCGGCAGCCGTTGGAGAATTGAACGTGACTGATCAGCACCGTCGCCGCCTTCGGGGCGTTGGCCGCGGCGAAGGACTCGAGGCGCAGCACTC
This sequence comes from Vicinamibacteria bacterium, assembly GCA_041493035.1. GTDB lineage: Bacteria > Acidobacteriota > Vicinamibacteria > Fen-336 > Fen-336 > JBGPYB01. The sequence goes on from JBGPYB010000041.1 coordinate 26,994, forward strand.
CCTCCACCACCGGAAGGAAGTGGACCGACGCACCCCGGTGGATCCACGGCAGCGTCACCGTCGGGAACTCGATCTCGTCGGTGAGCACCGGCCCCTCTCGGGCCAGGAGATCCGCGATGAGGTTCATGCCGGTGGAGGCGTTCGCCACGAAAGCGATCTCGTCAGCCTCGGCCCCGATGAGCTCAGCCGCCCTGACGCGAACCACCTCCCGGCGGGCGAACCATGCGTCCCAGAGCATGTCGCCGCTCGTCTCCATCTCGCGGAGGTATTTCGCGACCGCCTCGCGAACCGGCGTCGGCGTGGGGCTCCCCGCGGCCGCGTTCAGGTAGACGTAGCGCTCGAGGGCCGGAAAGTCCTTGCGCAACTCGTCCCATTGCGGTGCCATGCGCGAGAGGATACCGCAACCGTGTTACCCTGTCTGGCCCCGCCGGAGTGGCGAAACTGGCAGACGCGCGGGACTCAAAATCCCGAGAGGGTCACCCCTCGTGTGGGTTCGACTCCCACCTCCGGCACCATTGATCGAGAGACACAGCGTGCGCGGTGCGCCTGCATCGGACACCGCGCGCGCCAGTGCGAGTAACTACTTCGTAGCCTCCTTCGCCTGAAGGTTGGTGAGACCAGCGTCGTAGATTCCTTCGATCGTTGTACGCGCGGTCGCATCGTCGGTTCCGGGAGCCGCCTTGAAGGTGCTCTTCCACTCCACGACCGATCCACCCGTTGACCCAGGGAGCACAGTGATCGTGGATACGTACGACACCACGGGAAGAGGGGACTCGAGGATCTTGTAGCTGTACGTGCGCACCTTCGCGTCGTGCTTGACAAGCTCCTCGCGTATCTTGCCGCCGTCCCCAAGGGTGAGAACGCGAACTGAGCCGGCACGGTTGTTGGCCCCCGACACGATCTCACACTTCGCGACAGCGGGATGCCACTTCTCGATGGCGCAGTAGTCGCCGATCAAGGACCAAGTCGCTCCTGGCGATCCCTTGAGGTTGACTGTCTTCTTCACACTGAGGTCAGCGGCGACGGCAACGGCCCCCGACAAGCTCAGGACGATCGTCCCGGCGAGTAAACAAAGCATCTCACGCCTCATACTTCGGTCCCCCTTTCAAGTGACTCTAGTCTATGCTCTGCCCGCAGCCAAGCCTCTATGTGAGGGCCGCGGTTTCGAGACGGCTCGGACCTCGTCAGCTGCCGTTGTTGGACGGCACGCATCAGCCCTTGGGGCTATACGCTCCTACGCCGCACACGTCCTCCCCGGCCTTCTGAACGAAGGCCACCTTGGACTCAGGCAGGTGCGACACGGGATTGATGTGTGCGTACTCCACGGAGCCGCCGCCCTCGCGCGAACCGGCATCCAACAGCGCCTTGCCCAGCGGCTTACCATCCGCGTCCTTGAGGATATCCGCGGATGAGCCCACGAACGACGGATAGCCCCCGTTCGCCACGATGACGCGGTCTGGACTCATACAGAACACATACAGGTCACGGTCAACAAACGGAGCCTTCTTGCCGGTGAAATCGGCGAGGGCCTGCTTCCGTCCCACGGCCTTGTAGTGAGCGATAGCCTTCACCAGCATGGCCTTTGCTTCGGATGGAGTACCACGATCGCCCGCGTGAACATCTACGATCAACACCAAGGCCATTACCAACGACGTCAACAAGCGTCTAGTCATCGCGATCCTCCTCGCGCGTCGCACGTCATTCCGAGTGTCCATCCAACACCGGGCGCCGTTCAAGCGTTTGTTAGGCAGCACGGACTCGCCTCTTCACGCCGGCAGTTCGCCTCCAGAAGGACCGTAGAAGATCCTCCACACAGCGAGATCCTCGCTGAACTCGTCGAAATGATGCTCGGTTCCTGCGGCAACAAAAAGGCAATCGCCGGTCTCGAAGCAGTCGCGCTTGCCTTCGTGAAGCAGGACCCCTCGCCCGCGGATGACGACGTACACCTCGTCCTGTACGTGAGGCGTTTGCAGGTTCGGACGCAGCGGCCAGGAGGAGAGGGCCACGTCGAGGCTACCGCGCCGCAAGAGGCTGATCGAACGTTTGCCGTCGGGCCCAGGGATGCGCGCCTCAGCCTCTACGAAGCGGATAATGTGGCCGGGGTCTGGCTTGCTCATGCTCATTCCTCGTCTGCCTAAAACAGCTGCGAAACGCCCGGTGCGCGAATGCGCACGCGGCGCCGTAGGCGCCGCGAGGGCGTTTCGTCAGCTTCAATGTTGGGCGGCGACCAGTTGTCGTGGCGCATCTCAGTGGCTAGTGCCGACGACGCCGCCAAAAGCGAAAGCCCCACCACTCGTAGGCAATCCAGAGACAGCTCAGAGCATAAAAAGTGATCCAGGCGACGTCGACGTAGCGCTTGTCCAAGTGACGGGTCAGCCATGCTCCACCCATCACGAGAGCGACAGCAATGCCACCCAGGGAAGCCAACCACGGAATCACCAACATCGCCCCGCCCACGACTTCTACAGCCCCGACTGCGATGCGCAACCATGCTGGGTAACCCCACCTCGCGAATGCAGCGGTCCAGAAACCCCTCGGATCGAACTTAATCCAGCCCATTCGCACGAACATGTCGGCAAGGTAGAGACCGAGACCCCACGCGACGATCAGACGAACACGCTTCGACAACGTCAGCGCCATTCAGCCGTTCTCGCCTCCGTTTCGTCCGCCCAACGCCGCGCATCAGCTGCAAAGCGCGACTCAACAATGATGGCCCGCGAAGCGGGCCCACCTTCGAGATTCACGCGCTTTGTCAGGTTCACTTGTTAGGCCGCTCTCTACGAGATCGAGAACTGGTAGGCTTCGCGCAAGAACGGCTTCATCGTTTCCAACTCGTCCATAGTGTGGAGCTTGGCGACATGGGTCACATGCTTCCGATCCGAGGCGACTTTAAAGAAGAGCCGGTTCTTTGCCTCCCGCGATAGGTGGACCGCGAGTCGAAGAGCACCGGACATGATAACCAGATCCGCAAAGATGCGATTACTGCGAAGCAACACATACCGTTCGCGCGTGACGAACTCCACTGGTCCGAGCGACTTCACGAACGTTTCCAAAGCAACATAAAGTTCGACAATCTCAGGCGGCCCATTTCGTAGAACGGCGGCGCGCTCACCTGTACCGCAAGCGTGGCGCTGGTTCCGTTGTGTAAACCGGCGCTTGCACTTCGGACATACCCATGCAGTAGCCATCGCGGCCTCACGCTCCCGAAACGCTAGCATCTGTAGTGCAGCTCGTTCATCGTCCAGCCGTTCGGGTCAGAACCGATGGAGAAAGGAATCGGCCCAACACTGGATTGAGTTGGGAAGGCCGCGATTTCGGGACGGCGCGGACTTCGTCAACTCCAATCCAATGTTGTTAGACGGCTCTCTCGAACTCATGGCCCGACCCGTCTTCCGGGCCACCGGAGGGAGGGAGACGGGCTGCTGGTTCTGGAACTCAGCAACCCTCGGGCGCACGCCCAGTCCAGCGCTGTTAGACGTGACGCCCCATCACTCGCCTTCATGCAGTTCGAGCTTCTAGCGCTCCGAGCATATCTCGGTCTTGCTCGTGCAGGCCGCCGCGACCCGCTACCCACGCCGTTCCGCCCAGAGCCACACGCCCAAGGCGGCAAAGAACACGACCGGGAGAATGCTGGCCCAAATGGGGACCTCGATGCCAGCGGCGGTGACGTGCACCTGGAAGACTATTCGTAGCCCCTGTAAGAGCGCGATAAGCCAGAAGATGACCACGGAGAAGAGCGACGCGGGCCGCTTCATTCTTTCCCCCTTCTCGGGCTTTGTCCGTCTAACACTGAAATCAGCTGCGAGGGCCGCGGTTTCGAAACGGCGCGGACCTCGTCAGCTGCATTTCATTGTTGAACCAAAGCCGCTACGCGGCGGAGGGTCTGGGCCGAGACGCGATCTCCTGCCGTAGCGGCGTTCGTAGGTCATAGCCTCCTCCAAGTCGCATCCCGCGACAAGGAGGACGACATGCAGCAGTCCGA
>JBGPYB010000095.1:0-18927 GCA_041493035.1 Vicinamibacteria bacterium
ACGTAGACCCTGGCCCCAGCCTGTGCGGTCGCCGGGGCGAGGGCTGTCGCGAGAACGGTGGTGAAGACGAGTGCGCCAAGAAGACGTTTCATCGATAGCCTCCTCACAACGAGACGTCGATCATGTTAGACCAGTCGCTGCGCGGACGGTTGCATGCTAACCCGATCGGCGGAGTGACGCAGCTCACGCCCCGGCGACCAATCCCCGACGCGGGGAGGCCAACCTCTCGCTATTCGGTCGGTTCCCAGGCCTTCGACCGGCCGAGTGCGTCCTGCCACCGTTTCCGCAATGCGTTCGCTCGATCGGCCGACATGACGGGCTCGAAACGCCGGGCGACTTGCCACTGCCCCTCGATCTCGACTGGGCTCTTCCAGAAGCCGACGGCCAATCCCGCCAGGTAGGCGGCGCCGAGGGCGGTTGTCTCCGTGACCGCGGGCCGGACCACCGGCACTCCGAGGATGTCGGCCTGAAACTGCATCAGCATGTCGTTCGCAGCGGCGCCGCCGTCCACGCGTAGCTCTGGCAGAGCAACGCCGGTGTCGGCCTGCATCGCGTCGGTGAGGTCGGCGACCTGATAGGCGATCGCCTCGAGCGCCGCCCGCGCGAGGTGCCCGCTCGTCGTGCCGCGGGTGAGGCCCACCAGAATGCCGCGGGCGTAAGCGTCCCAGTGCGGGGCGCCGAGGCCCGCGAACGCCGGTACCAGGTAGACGCCGCCGTTGTCGGGGACGGAGGCCGCGAGTGCTTCGACCTCGGCCGAGGACCGGATGAGGCCGAGGCCGTCCCGCAGCCATTGCACCACCGCGCCGCCGATGAACACGCTCCCCTCGAGAGCGTAGTCGGTGTGGCCGTCGCGTCTCCAGGCCACCGTCGTGAGCAGCTTGTGGCGCGAGGTCGGCGCCTTCGTGCCCGTGTTCTGGAGCATGAAGCAGCCGGTGCCGTAGGTGTTCTTCGTGAGCCCGGGCGAGACGCACATCTGGCCGAAGAGCGCCGCCTGCTGATCCCCCGCGATTCCGCCGATCGCCACGTCGCTCAGGCCCAGGGTCGTCGTGACGGAGCCGTAGACCTCGCTGGAACTCCGCACCTCGGGGAGGACGCTCCGCGGCACGTGCAGCAGGCGCAGCAGCTCATCGTCCCACTCGCCCGTGTGGATGTTGAAGAGGAGGGTCCGCGACGCGTTGCTCGGGTCGGTGACGTGCAGGCAGCCGCTCGTCAGGTTCCAGACGAGCCACGTGTCGACGGTCCCGAAGGCCAGCTCACCGGCTTCGGCCCGCCTCCGCGCGCCGGGGACGTTGTCGAGAATCCAGGCCAGCTTGGTTCCCGAGAAGTAGGCGTCGATCACGAGGCCGGTTCGCTCTCGGATCAGCGTTTCCGCGCCGTCGGCTCGCAACCGGTCGCAAGTCTCGGCCGTGCGGCGGTCCTGCCAGACGATGGCGTTGTAGATGGCTTCGCCAGTCTTCCGGTCCCACACGACCGTGGTCTCGCGCTGGTTGGTGATCCCGAGGGCCGCCACCTCGCGGGGACGGAGAGATGCGGCGGCGAGGACCTCCACCGCCACGCCGATCTCAGAAGTCCAGATCTCCTGCGGGTCGTGCTCCACCCAACCGGCTCGAGGGAAGATCTGCCGGAACTCCCGCTGGGCCACTCCCTTGATCGCGCCGCCGTGGTCGAAGAGGATCGCCCGGGAACTCGTGGTTCCCTGGTCGAGCGCGAGGATGTAGCGCAATTGGAACCTCCGTCGGGTTTCTACAGAATGTCGCCTGCCGAAGCAAGCCCGAAAGGAAGGGTCGAATGAAAGGCGTCCTGCTGCGCGAAGCCGCGGCGGAGTTCCTGGGAATGTTCGTGCTCATCGCCTTCGGCTCAGGGCTCGTGGCACAGGTGAATCTCTCCGGCGGTTCCCACGGCGGGTACTTGTCGATCAACATCGCCTGGGGCCTTGCCGTGATCATGGCGATCTACGTGTCGGGCGGCGTCTCGGGGGCGCACCTGAACCCTGCCGTGATCGTGGCTCTGGCCGCCGCCGTGGGCTTCCCGTCAGGACCGGCCGGGCCCCGCCAAGACCCGCGCCGGCAACAGGATCAACGCCTTCAGCAGATGGAAGACCCCTTCGACTGCGATGCCGACCAGCCGGAACGGCAGCAGGAGGAGCCAGACCAGCGGATAGGCGATCAGCGCCACGAGGGCGAGCGGCCAGCACAGGACCAGCAGGATCAGCCAGAGCAGGAACTTCGCCATCGAACTCTCCACTTGGGAGTACGTCCGACGCTCGCCGATCGTTCCGCCGAAAGGCGCAGGGCGCCGCGGCGGCGGAAACAGGACGGGTAAGGCCTACTCGTCCGAGGCGGTGAACAGCTTGCCGCGGCGGAGATAGAGCTTCTGCTGCTCCTCGAGGTTGAACGGGCGGGCGCCGCGACGGCCGAAGACGCCGATCTGGTTGCCGGTCTCGTCCACGGCGCGGTCGCGGTCGAGGCCGCGCGAGAGGGCCAAGGCCGGGCCGTGGGTCGGGTAGGTGGCCACCAGCAGCGGCGTGGGCTTCGGGCTGAACCCGTAGGCCCCGGGCGTGTCGTTGGCGGAGATGACCTGCACGACGCGGAGCCCGTTTCGCCCGTCGGCCACGTAGGCGAAGGCGCTGCCGTTGGTCATGCCGATCTTGACGTCGTTCGCGTCGCTGATCTTCCCCTGCGCCGTGTAGAGCTGGTCGAGCTTCGGCTTCTCGGGATGTTCCACGTCCACGATTGCCAGGCCGAAGGCGCCTGCCGCGACGTAAGCGTAGGTGCGCGCGAGATAGATCGCCCGGGCGGTCTTGATCGGGACTGACGCGCCCGGCAGGAGCTTCGGCGACGAGGGGAGTGTCACATCGATGACCTTGAGGCCGTCGGCGTCCAGGACGAAGGCGTAACGGAACTGAATCGCGATCGCTCGGGGCGTCTTCAGCCCCTCCGTGACCTGGGCCAAGACCTTCGGGTGGATGGCGTCGTTCAGGTCGAGGACCACGACACCCCGGGGCGTCGTCACGTACCCGACGGCTCCGGCGAGCCACATCGACGTGGCGCCCGTGAGGACGCCGCCCTCGTTGAAGGCACCGGCGCGCCAGACGAAGTTGTCCCTGGGGTCGCCGTTGATGAGCGTGTGGAGCGGGCCCACGATCACGAGGCCTTCCTCGCCATCGGTGACGTACGCGTAGTCGTAGATCGGGTGGACCGGCTGCTCCAGGCTGTCGGGGTTCACCTTGCGCGAGGGATCGGCGATCATGGTCGACGGCAGCGCCACCGATGTCGCGTCTTTCGTCGGCACGTAGAGACGCTGGCCGACGGCGGAGACCGGCGCGGAGATGATTCGCTCGGAGAACCCTTTGTTGTCGACCTGCGCCACGTCGTAGATGCGGAGCCCGTCCTTCCCCTGGGCCACGAACAGATACTCACCGCGTTGTTGGAGCGAGACGGCGTCGCCGCTGTGGTGGTAGGCCTCGGTCAAGAGGTCACCGCGCGCCTTGTGGTCCTTGTAGCGCTCCGGGAATGCCAGCTCGTGGAGGCGGCTGCCGATCACGGCCTGCGGCTCGTCGCGCTCCGTGACGGCCACGGCCTCGAAGCCGTGGTTACCCTCGCCGACGTAGGCGTAGCGGCCGATGAAGTTGACGAGGCCGGTGCCGTGCATCAAGAGCTGGGCCATCCACGCGTTGTTGTCGTTGGCGTCGGAGACGTGGCAGTCGGTGCAGGTCTTGGTCTCGGTGGCGCGCACCGTGTGGGGAACATAGGTCGAGAAGGACGTGCCGGAGAACCCGCCCCCCGACACCGTCTGCTGTTGCGCGTAGATCCATTCGCGGTTCTGGTTCTGCGACGAAGCGATGATGGCGCAGGCGGACCGCGCAGGTGCGATCCGGTTCTTGGTGACGATCCCGTCTTTCGCCAGGAAATAGATGTCGTCGCGGAGGGTCTGGAAGTTGTAGCTCGTCCAGTTGCGGCTCTCTCCGCCTTCGCTGTGGAGCATCGGCTTCTCGACGTTGGAGCGCTGCGAGAGGTGGCATCCGAAGCAGCTCGTGGTCCATGACGAGTGGCAGGCGTAACAGGTCATCTTCGCGTTGGTGTGCCCCTTGCCGTTGTGGGCGGAGTCGGCCTTGGCCGAGTAGCCCGGTCGGCCCGTCGTCGAGGTGTCGGATGTCTGCGGCACCTCCCACTTCACCCCCGCGGTGACCATGCTGTTCTGGATGATCTTGCCGCCGACCTCCTCGAATTGCGCAACGTCGAACGGTGTCTGGAGCTCCTTGAGGCGCGTCCCCGGCGCGGCGGGCCCCGATGTCACGAGGTTGGCGCGCCCCTGCGCCGTGCCGTGGCAGTCGATACAGTCGATCTCGATGGCCGCTCGCGGCTCGCCGTAGAGGCGGCCGTTCCCGTGGTTGTCCTGCTTGAAGTGGCAATCCACGCAGTGCATCCCCTTCTCGAGGTGGATGTCCTTCAGGTGGACGGCCTTCTTGAACTTGTCGGGATCGTTGTTCTCGACGACGCCTCCCTTGGCGTCCAGCAGGTCTCCCTTGCGGTCCCGCTTGAAGACCGCGCGGAAGACCCAGCCGTGGCCGTGGAAGTCGGCGAACTGTGTCGTCTTGAGCTGGGGGTTCAAGGAGGAGACGTCGGCCAGGAAGTTGCGGTCGGACCAGAGCCCGCGCAGCGCCGACCCCTCGGGGTTGGCCCGCTCGATGGCGTCGCGCTCGGAAGCCGAGAGCTTCTTCTCGGTCTTGGGATACATCACCTGGCCGTCGGCTTCGTTGTCCCACCACGTGTAGCCGAGGTACGTCGAGACCATGTTCGTCCCGGGGTGCATGTGGCAGGTCATGCACTGGCTGGACGGAATCGAGCGGGTGAACGCATGCTTCAGCGGATGCCCCGACTCGTCCTTGGGAATCGTCGGGTCGACGCTCTTGCTCATTCCACGATTGCCGATGTCGGAACCGGAGTACGGTCCCGAGTTCGACTTGGAGCGGTCGTTGGCATAGATGACGTGGCAGGCCGCGCAGCCGCTGGCCCGGTAGTCGCCCGGGTGGTCGTTGGTGCCCGGCAACGACAGGATCGGGTCCACGAGGCGGGTCTTCTGGGCGCCGATGATGACGGGGTCCGTGCGGTTCAAGGTGCCGGGCCCGCGGGGCGACAGCCCCTTGTCGGGCTTGCCCGGATCCTCGAACGGATCGGGAAGGCCGACCTCGAGCTTGCGTCGCCCGCCGCGCTCGAAGACGCGGAAGGGATTCCCCGCCTGGCTCAGCTCCCATCGCGGGAAGGGGAGCAGGAAGGGAACCTCGCCCTTGTTCCGGACCTCGTCGGTCGTGGGAGGCGGCACGGCTTGGAGCATCCGAGGCTTGCCGTCCGGGCCGTAGCTCTCGCCCACGACCGGAGTCTTGAGAGGCAGGACGCCGTTGTTGTAGAGAGCGGCCTCGTAGAGGAACCCGCTGTGCGTCATCATGCTCCTCGAGACGTGGTGGACGATCGGATCGTCGCTCTGGTTGTGGCAGGCGCCGCAGGCCACGGGCGCCGCGCGCAGGTCCGACGGGTTCACGAAGCGAACGTAGGCGAGATCCTCCTGGAGCCAGGCGGTATACGCCTGCTCGGGATTGGCCGACCCGCGGAACATCTTCGGCTGTTTCGGCAAGATGTGGGCGCGTCGCTTCGCATCGTCGTACGGCGTGGAGCCGGCGCTTCCCGAGGCCTTCACGGTCGGGTCGCCACCGTGGCAGTCGGCGCAGCCGAGGACGACGGCCTTGGCGTTGTGCATCGTCTTGGCGTCGGTGTCGGTGTGGCAGCTCACGCAGCCGGCGCTCTTGCGGTCGGCGTTCTCGCGACTCTGTCGCGCAGGAGCCGCGGTGGGAAGCGGCGCCGAAGGGGCCGGCGTTTCGGCAGCCGTCGTGCCCGCCGCGACCGCGAGGCGCAGCGCCCCGAGGCACAGGAGCCCCACTGCCAGAATCGCCCGCCGCCCGTGTCCTTGCGCCATGTCCGCTCCGCCTCCCGCCTAGTACGTCAGCTTCACGTTGACGAAGCCGTTGAAGAGCTTTCGGCTCGACGCCCCGCAGCCGGCGACGCCGCAGGGGTCCGACCCGTAGATGAGGTCGAAACCGCGAGCCGGCAACAGGCCCGTGATCCCCGTGGTGATGACGATGTTCTCGTTGAGCAGCGGCCGATAGATGACGCCTGCCCCCCAGTCGACCCCAATGGACTTCTCCAGAACCGACTGGAAGAGGAGCGTCTTCAGAGGCTCCGTCTTGTCGAACCAGAGGTAGTTCGCGTTCAGGACGGCTTTCAGCTTCGGTGCCACCTCGGCGTCGATCCCGATGCCGGCGAGACGCAGCCCGGGGTTCACGAAGTTGGCCTGCCCCTCGAACTTGTTGGAGCGCAGGCTCGGAAGCAGCGTGTTCGGTGGCTTGAGGAGGACCTTCGTCTGGGTGAGCGCGATCGCCGAGCGGTTCCAGAAGCTGAACGGGCCACCGGCGAAGTTCGGGTTGTCGTAGATGCTGTCGAAGCCCTTCGCCTTGTCGTCCCCCGGATCGCCGTCTCCGGAGGCCCAGAAGCCCGAGAGACGGACGCGCAGCCAGTCTCGGTCCACCGAAGCCTCGAGGGCGCCGAGCCAGGCGCGAATGTCGACGCCCTTGCCGGCCACGACGTTCAGCTCGTCCCTGCCGAACGCGTAGTAGAAGGCGTTCGACAGGTTGAGGCGGCCCACGTGGCCGTCTCCCGCCACCCCGACGTACTTGGAGACGATCTCGTGAGGCTCGGGAAGGCCCACGGGCGCCGGTCGCGTCAGGATGCCATTCTTGTCGTAGTGGAAGTTGGGCTCGTCCTTGCTGTAGTGGAAGCTCGCGGAAAGAGTGTAGCCGGGGACGAGGAAGTCCTGACGGAACACGTTCGCGATGGCGACCTTCTGCTCGCGCTTCTCGAAGGTGTTGAGGTCGGAGTTGGTGTCCTTCTCGAGGAGGTCGAAGTAGGCAGCGTTGTACTGCCAGCGGTTGTTGCTCGCGTTGCCGAAGAGGCGGGCGCCCAGGTTGGAGTCGCTGAAGACGAGGCCGCGGAAATCCGAGACGAAAGGCTGGATGCCGACCCGCGCCGAGACGAAGTCATAGTTGCGCGACAACGTCGCCAGCTTCACCTCGCCGAAAGCCTCTTCGAGAGACGCGTCCTCGCGACGCCGCGTCAGCTGGTCGCGCACGTCGGCCGTGACGAGATTTCGCTCGTTCACCTTGAGGTAGTTGAGGTCGAAGGCGCCCGTGGCCTTGACCGCCCAGGTCTTCGGCTTGAATGCCGTCTGTCCTTGGAACAGCTCCGCCGACACCAGAGCGCGCGGCGTCGTGAAGTACTGATCCCCCTGGCCGAAGAACTCCAAGCTGCCCGGAACCGCAGTGCTGACGCCGCTCGGGACGGGGAGGCGACGTCCTTCCGCGGGCAGCTCCAGGGTTCCGGTGAGGACCAGGAAGAGCGAGTCGCCGGCGATCGGCTTGTCGCCCTTGAGGACGTTCTGGTTGTAGGGATCGATCGGGCGTCCGCGCACGATTCTCGGATCGTTGGGAAGGCGATCGAGGATGTCCCACCGGCTCGGATACGGTGCGAACTCCGCCTCGGACAGCGCCGTGCCGCCCGCGGGCTGCGGTGGTGTTGCGGGAGCCGGCGTGGCTGCCGCGATCGGCAACATGGGCGCCGGCGGCGGGCCCGGCTCGACGGCCGGGGGCGCGGGCACGGGAGCAGGCACCGGCTTCGGAGCAGGGCGAGGCTTCGGGGCGGCCCCGAGGACCGGAATTTCCGCGAGGGACGGCCGAATGACCTGATCCTCGGCGATCGCGAAGTGCTCTCCCTTCGCCGTCTCGAAGAGGACCTGCCGCCCGCGGCGCACGAGTCGCGTCACCGAGATCTTGCGGCCGTCACGGAGCTCCAGGAGCTGAGGCTCGGTCTCTGCCGCGGCGGCAACCGGCGCCGCCGTCCCCGGGATCGAGTCGAGAGGAGGCGAGACGACCTGGTCCTCGGCGATTTCGAAGACCTTGCGGTCCGTCGTTTCGATGCGTACCTTGCCGTTGCGCCGCGCGAGACGTGTCACGCTGAGCTTCCTGCCGTCCTTCAGCTCCACCACCTGCGGTGGCGCCGCAGGGGCTGGGGGAGCTGGCGCGGGCGGCGCACCGGCTGCGGGAATGGAGTCGAGCGGCGGGGAGATCACCTGGTCTTCAGGGACCTCGAAGACCTTGCCGTCCTGGGTCTCGAAGCGTACCTTCCCCGCGCGCCTCGCAAGGCGCGTCACCACGAGCTTGCGGCCATCCTTCAAGACGAGCTGATCATCAGCATGGGCGATCGCCACAGGCACGGCGGCGAGGAGCGCCATGACCACGGCTGAGCGTGCGTTCACGGTTGCTCGGGGTTGCGCGGGAACTTGAGCCAGGGGAGGCGCACGTCACCCCGGCTGGTGCGAATCACGCTGTTGTCGACGCGGAGCGCGGCCGGAGGCTCGAAGCCCGCCTCGCCGGCCGCCGTCACGAGGTCGTTCTGCTCGACGCCGTCGCCGCTGACGCCGATGCCGCCCACGAGCTGCCCGTTCTTGAAAAGAGGCGCGCTGCCGGCGAACCACGTGATGCCGTTCTGGTTGACGAACGAGCGGTTGGCGCCGCGGCTCGGTCCCGGTCCCTCGGTGCATGGGTTCAGGGTGTCGTACAGGAAGAGGTCGAACCACGGGCCGGGAGTGGGTGGGTTGAACGTGTCGATCCCCGGTGGGAAGAGAGGCTGGCCGCCGAAACCGATCGTCCGATTCGTGAGGGCCCAGCCCTGGCCGGCGGGAGGCTCCGGCGTCCAGCTGTAGGTGTCGTACGGTGCGGACGCCACGAACTGCCGAAGCACCTCGTACCCCTCGCGGGTGCTGAAGTAGTAGGCGTTCCTGGCTTTCGACGGAACCACGTCGACCGCGTCGAAAAGCGAATCCACCATGCGGAACTCGGCGAGGATGTTTCCGACGGAGTCGGTGACCGCAATGATGAAGCTGGCCGTCAAGCCGTAGGGGAGGCGTACCTGGGCGCGCGTCTTCTGTGCCTGGGCGACCGACTGGTTCACGATCCGGCGGACATCGTCGACCGTGAGGCCCCCCGGCACGCTGCTGCCGCGAGGGCCGATCAGATATCCCTCGGGCGCCTGCCGCCCGTCGCGCGGTGGAAAGAGGAGGCTCCCTGCCGAGAAGCTCCCCGGCGTCGAGCCCGACGGGCGCTTGTCCACCGAGGCGTTGACGAACGGCAGCCGCAGGCCGTCGATGAAGATGGCCCCCGGCTCCGGCAGCGGCTGCGGGGCGTTGATGGCGGTGGTGATCCCGCGTCCGTTCGTGACGGACGCCGTGAGCGCCGCGAACTCCGCGCGGTCGTAGCTCACTCCCGCCACGCCGACGCCGCCGATCAGCTTGCTGTTCCGGAAAAGGGGAACGCCGCCCGGGTTGATGGCGGCCTCGGAGCCATTGTTGCTGTCGCGGAGATCGGCCTTTCCGGTGGTGATGCCGAAGGAGTAGAGGAGCTGGCCGTCTTCGCCCCGGATGGGTCCGCCCACCGCACAACCTCGGGTGTCGTTCGGACTGCACGGCAGCGGGACGCCCCCGGCGTTCAGGTTGAACGTTCCGGCGAGAGAGCGGGGGCGGTCGATCGGAGAATTGAAGATGGCGTCCCTCGACACGTCGAGGTCGCAGCCGCGGTTGATGTTCTCGACCCCGTACAAGGCAGCGTTGGGTTGGTTGGCGATGCCGGGGGGGAAGTGGATGCCGCTGATGAAGCGCACCGTTCGAGAGGAGAGGGGCGCCTGATCGTTGCTGAAGTAGCCCGTCGTGCGAGCAAGAGACACCGCGATGTCGGACGTCCGCGGGTCCGCGCCGGGGCGACGGTAGACGCCGAGGATCGTGCCGGCCCGGTCCACGACGGCCACCGCCATCGTGTCGTCGGAGAGGGACTCCGCCGCGGCACGGATGACCGCGACCACATCCGCCGACGTGAGGGTCTGGGCCGCGCCACCCGCGCCGGCGCCTTGCGCCAGCGCTCGGGGCCCGCTCGCGAGACAGAGGGCGCCGAGCAGGACGGCAGCCCGGCGGGCGAGGGCGTCGGCCACGCCGCGGGCTCTGTTGTCGCGAAGACTGATCCTGTCAGGCAGCACGTGGATCGCGTATCGTAGGCGCCACGTGCGAGGCGTGTCAACGATCGTCTTCGAGCGACGCTCATGGCGAGTGATCCGCATTACAACGACCGTCTCCGGCCGACACTCCTTCCCTTGACAGGGACGCCGCGTTCCGCTGAGATGGCGACGCCCATGGTCACGCGGCTCGCTGACGCTCGATCGGGTTCGCGGGGCGTCGCGGTCCTGGCGTGGGTGCTCTTGTCCGCGGCCCCCGCCGTGGCACAGTCGATCAAGGGCCCGACCACCTGTTTCAAGTGCCACAAGCCGCAGGCGCGCAGCATGTGGGAGACAGACGCCCCGTTCCACAAGAAGAGTGTCGAGCAGTTGTCGGCTCCGAAGGCGGCCGCCTTTGCCACGGCCATTGGCCTCGGGAGCCCGACAACGGTGACGGGTCGCCCCGGAGACTGTGTCTCATGCCACGCGACGATCGTCGGTGGGACGCCGTCGGTGGGCGTCTCGTGCGAGAGCTGCCATGGCCCGGCCTCGGGATACTTCACGGGGCACCAGGAGCCGGAGTTCTTCGACCAGCCGCCGGCGAAATGGATGGGGCTGCGCAACATGTACAACGACCCGCGAGCGATCGCGGAGACGTGCGTGAACTGCCACGTCACGCCCGATCCGCGCCTCAAGAAGGCGGGGCATCCGGCGGGCGAGAGCTTCGACGCGGGAAAAGGCATCGCGAAGATGGTCCATTGGCCGAGCGACGCCAGCACCAAGCGCAAGCGCACCGGATATGGTCCGGCTCTCTACGCGCAGGTGTCTTCCCAAGGGGCGCCTCTCGTCGCGAAGCGGATCGCCAGCGGCGGGACAGCCACCGCCGCCGCAGCGCCACCCCCCCCGCCGAAGGCCGGCGCGCCGCCGCCGATCGCGGCTCCAGCGGCCGCTCCGGCCGCCGCACCTGTGGCTGGGACCGTCGCACCCTCCACTTCGCGCCCCCGGCCCGCTGCGAAAGCGGCAGACCCATTCGACTGGGACCAGCCGGTAGCGGCACTGCCGACGGACTATCCGGGCGAGTCACGCGCGCCGTCTGCGCCGCAGGCCGCACCGCCACCCGCGGCCTCAGCGCCAGCAGCCGTTCCCCGCGCGCCTTCCACCGCGGCAGAGCTTCCACCCGCGCCGGAAGCCCCCCCGCTCTCCGCTCCTGCGCCAGCCGTCGCGACCACCGCAGGGCCCGCGCCCGTCACCGCCCCCGTGCCGGCGGTCCGCGGTCGAGCGGCTCTCGTCATGGCACAGCTCCTGAAGTCCAAGGGCCCGGCCAAGGTCGTCCTTCCCGCCCCTTCAGCGCCACGAGAGTTCGACGGACCCGACGGGGAATTGCTGCGCCTTCAGGACGAGATCCTCTACCTGGCTCTCGAGACCCTCCGGAAAGGAGGGCCATGAGCCACGCCGATCGAGCCGAGCTGATCGGGCGTTACAAGGAACGCCTTCAATTGATGGTCCCGGCCGACGCCGAGTTCTTGAAAGGCCTTCCCCTCTTTGCGGGCGTCCCCGAGAAGGCGCGGGAGAAGGTCATCGAGAAGGTCCGCACCTACATGAGCGTCGTCGAGTTCTCACCGGAGGACGTGATCCTGCGCGAGGGGGACTACAGCGACTCGGCATTCTATGTCGTGCGCGGCGCCGTCGAGGTGGTCCTGACGCGAGCCGGTGCCGGCTCCAGCGCCAAGCCCCTGGTACGGGGAGGCGCCCATGTGCCGGCGGCGCAGCGCACCGGCGCCCGTCCTCAGTCCGACGGAATGGTGGGAAGGGGTGGCACCGGTGGCACCGTGATCCTCTCCGCCTTTCCGGCGCCCGTGATTCCGGGGAAGCGCACGATCCTGGAGACCGGCGAGATCTTCGGCGAGATCAGCGCCCTCTCGCGCTACCCGGTTTCCGCGACGGTCCGCGCGGTGAGCCGCGTGACGCTGCTTCAGATTCGCCTCCGCGGGTTGCGGACGCTCGCCCAGACGTCCAAGGAGTTCAAGGCGTTCCTCGACACGCGCTACCGCGAACGCACGATGACGCACCACCTCAGGAGCGTGCCCCTCTTCGCCCGCGTGGACGAGGCGTTCCTCGCCCGCATCAAGGAGAAGGCTGAGCTCGTCGCCTTCGAGCCCGGGCGCGTCATCGTGGAGGAGGGCGCCCCCGCCGATGCCTTCTACCTCGTCCGGGGCGGCTACGTGAAGGTCGGAGTGAAGGCGGGCGCCACCGATCTCGCCATCACCTACCTGCGCAAGGGGGACTACGCCGGAGAGGCGGGGTTGCTCCTCGACGAGACGTGGCCTTTCAGCCTTCAGGCCCTCGAGCACGTGGAGCTGGTCAAACTGGGCCGCGAAGAGTGGAAGACCATCCTCACGACGTACCCTCAGATCGAGGAGGAGATGTGGCGCGAGATGACGGCGCGCCTGAAGCAGCGCGGGGCCGTCTCGCGAAACCCGAGCTCGTCCGAGTACCTCCAGATGGCCATGGATACCGGGCTGATCCACGGCGAGAGCGTTCTCCTCATCGACCTGTCGACATGCACTCGCTGTGACGAGTGCGTCCGCGGCTGCTCGGACGCACACGAGGGCATCCCGCGATTCATCCGTGAGGGGCAGAAGTACCGGAACTGGCTCGTGCCCACGGCCTGCTACCAGTGCAGCGATCCCGTCTGCATGATGGAGTGCCCGACGGGGGCCATCACCCGCGACGTCGGAACCCTCGAGGTCACGATCAACGAGCCGACCTGCATCGGCTGCAACAACTGCGCGCAGCGCTGCCCCTGGGGCAACATCTTGATGATCGAGACGGGGGAGACCCGGACCGACGGCAAGCCCGTCGAGGTGGCCAGCAAGTGCGACCTCTGCCTCACGCGGCCGGAAGGACCCGCCTGCGTGCAGATGTGCCCCCATGGCTCCGCCGTACGCATCTCGTTCAAGGACATGGACCGGGTGATCTCCACCCTCAAGTGAATCCATGAGCCTTCGGCAGGCCCTGAGCCCCAAACAGCCCTTCAACTTTGGCCTCACGGCCGTGGCTGGGGTCGTCTGCTTGCTCGCCTACCTGATCGCGCGCACCTTCGGCCCCTGGAGCCCGAAGCGGGGTCTCGGGCTCGCCTTTGGGATCCTCGCAACGCTGCTCTTCGTCTTCGAGATGCTCTACCCCGGGCGCCGGCCCCGCGCGCGACCTCTTGGGACCGCCAAGGCCTGGCTCCAGGCCCACCTTTACCTGGGCGCCCTCGCCTTCCTCGGCGTCTTGATCCATTGCGACTTCGGTGTCCCCCACGGCTTCATGGGATGGGCGCTCCTTCTGCTCGCGGGCTGGACCACGTTCACTGGCCTCGCCGGGGTGTGGCTTCAGAAGTGGATCCCGTTGGCGCTCTCCGACGGCCTGCGGGTCGAAGCCCTCTATGAAAGGATACCGGCGCTCACCGGCCAGCTCACCGCCGAAGCGGACCAGCTCGTCGAGGAGGCGGGCGACGCTCTTGCGCGCTTCTACAGGACGGAGGTGCGCGGGCAACTGGCCATCGTGGCTCCGTCCTGGGGCTACCTCTTCGACGTGCGTCGCGGCCGGGATCGCGCGCTCGAGCCCTTCCGCCGCATGGCGCGCTTCGTCCCCGCCGAAGAGCGGGACAAGCTCGACGATCTCGAACAGATCTACGTCGAGAAGCTGGAGTTGGACGCCCAGTACAGCCTCCAGGGGATCTTGCGCCGCTGGCTCATCCTCCACGCACCGCCGGCCGGGCTTCTTATGGGATTTCTGGCCGTCCACGTCCTGACCTGGGTCCTCTACTGATGGCACGCCAGCCCACCTGGGGGACGCCGGGGCGAAGCGAGCACTACCAGAAGCTCAGGGCCAAGTACGTCCTCCTCTCCGTCGGTCTCCTTCTCGGCGGCGTGGTTTTCGTGGCTCTCGCCTTTTTCCAACTCGTGGGTCTGCGTTCGCCGCTCTCTCCGGGCCACGTCACGAGCGGGCACTCCGGCGTCGACAGCCGCTGCGAGGCTTGCCACGCGGGACGGCAGGCCAACGATCTGCGTTGCCAGCGCTGTCACGACAGCAGCGGAGCCGGTCGCCTCGACCTGGGCGCCCACGTCTTCTTCGGCAGCGGCGACCCGCACAAGGCGGTCCAGGCCGGGAGCCGCGCCTGCGCGCGCTGCCACGTGGAGCACCGCGGCCGCGACACCCACCTCGCGAGCGTCGACGAGGCGCACTGCCTCGAGTGCCACGCCGCTCGCGATCCCGAGAAGGCGGGCCAGGCCTTCCGTATCGGCTCCCTGGAACAACATCCCGAGTTCAGGGTGCTGCGCGACAAGCTGCGGGGCGAGCCCCGGCTCCTCTTCAGCCACAAGCGCCACATGAAGGAGATGGTCAAGGAAGGCGCCGCGGGGGAATGGGACGCGTGCGCGCGCTGCCATGCGCCGGAGGTGCAAGGGCGTGACTTGCAGCGGATTGGCTACGACCAGCACTGCGCGCGTTGCCACAACGAGAGCGAGCTGACCATGGAGCCGGTGGCTGCGCGGGATGTCCTGGCCGACGTGCCCCTTCCGGGGGCTGTGGGTGCGTTGAACAGGAGCCCCGACGGCGCCACGGTCCAGCGCCTCGGCATCCGCCACAAAGACGACTGGATCCTGTACAACCTGCGCAAGCTCCAGTGGGAGCTGTACCCCGACGCCTACGGTCGGGACCGGGGGGCGCTGCTGGCGCGCGTCAACCAGCTCGAGCGGCGACTCTACCAGGCGCAGCCGCTCTCGGGATTGATCGTGGAGTCGCTGCGCGACCGTGAGGCCGCGGTTCGCGAGGAGCTCCGCCGACTCGAGACGCGAGCGCAGGCGCTGGCCTCGAAGAGCCCACCGGACGCGGGCCTCGAACGGCTGGCCGAAGTGGCCGCGGCGGCGGCTCTTTCCGGAGACGAAGGCGCGCGAGCGCTCGCCGAGAGCGCGAGCCGCGAAGCCGGCCTGCTGCGCCAGGCCCCGTCAAAGCCCGTCGCGATGCCCATCGGCGAGTTCGACCTTCGGCGGCAGGAGCTGTTTGGTCTCCTGGACGCCCTCGCGGCTGCGGACCCGGGACGGAAGCGCACGGTCGAGGACCTGCGGCGGAGGCTCCTGGCCCTCTCACACGGAGAGACGACGGCCGACGCCGTCCTTAGAGCGCGCGCCCAGCGTCGCCTGGACCTGGACCGGATCGCCGATGAGATCTCGCTCCGGAGAACGTCCGTGCCGGTGGAAGCGCGGGCGCTGCCGGAGCAGGTCGCCCTCGAGCAACAGCTCAAGGAGCTGCGCGACCAGCTCGGGAAGTTCTATACCTTCGCGGGCACGCCCCCCTCTTTGAGCGTGTCCGATCGCACCGCGAAGGTCGACTCCCTGCTCAAGCTCTCGGGCGCGGGGAGCGTGGCTGCCGGGAAAGGGGAGCGCTGCGCCAAGTGCCACGTGCTTCAGGAAGGATCGCTCGTGCCCCAGCGCGCCGCACAGCCGGTGATGGTCCGAGCCACCTTTGCTCACCGGAGCCATCTGGACGCGGCGCTTCCCGAGCCGTCGCTCGTCAGCCGAATCGTGGGCAGTCTGAAGGGGACGCCGGCGGCAGCCGTGGGGCCCGGCCGGAACCGGTGCGCTTATTGTCACGAGGCGATCGTGGGAGCGGGTGACGCGCCGCGGACGCCGTCGATTCCCGGCGTGCCGTCCTGCCGGGAGTGTCATCGCGCCGGGGCCGTGCGACAGGACTGCCAGCTCTGCCATCGCTATCACCCGGCCGGCGCACCGTCATGAAGGCCCAGCTCCTGTTCCGCGATCGCCGCAGCCACACCCAGACCTTCAGCCTCAAGGCCGCGGAGTCGATCCTCGGCCGCGACGCGGGGATCGCCGTGCCTGTCTCGAGGGATGGCGTCTCGAGGCACCATGCTCGGATCCTGAAGGAGGGAGACGGGTACGTCATCGAGGACCTCCGCAGCACGAATGGCACGTTCCTGAACGGCCAGGCCGTCGCGCGAGACTCACTTCGCCACCTGGACGTCATCGGCCTCGGCAAAGAGGCCGAACTGATCTTCGTGCTCCGCCCCGACGAGGCGAAGACCATCCGAAAGGTCGTCGTCCTCGACGCGTCGCTGCTTCGGGACACGCCCGGCGCGACGCCCGAAGCGCTCCCGGTCGGCGAGGTGACGGTGGGACGTTCGAGCGCGTGCAACATCGTGGCGACCCAGGGCCCCGTCTCGAAGATCCACTGCCGGATTGTAAGGACACAGAAGCAGGTGACGCTCGAGGACCTCGGATCCTCCAACGGCACGTTCGTCAACGGCGAGCGCGTGATGTCGGCGGTCCTTCACGAGGGGGACACGCTCACCCTCGGCGCGGTGGAGGTCTTCAAGGTGAAGGTCGAGCTGGGGGAGATCACGTCCGCCTCAGGTGTTCACGACGCTCCCGCTCCCCCGACGATGACGCCGAAGCCGGCCGAGGCCCGTCGATTCTCGGCGGAATGGAAGACGCGCTACGAGTGGGATCCTTCGGAGCTGGCGGAATTGGCCGCTCTCCAGAAGAAGCTCCACGAAGAGGAGGCGGCGCGGCAAGCGCCGCCGGCGCGCGGCAAGCCGCGGGCCCCGGGGAAGGCCGAGGAGCCGCCCCCAGCCAAGCCGGCGGCTGCGGCCGCAAAGCCCGCGGCGAAGCCTGCGCCGTCCGCGCCCGCGCCGAAGGCGCCTGCTCCAGCCAAGCCGGCTGCCGCGGCAACTCCTGCTCAGGCCGCCGCCATTCCGGCGCCCGCAAAGCTCGTCGAGTCTCCCAAGACGCCTCCGGTGGCACCGAGCCCCGAGCCCGCCAAGCCCCCCGAGCCTCCGCAGGCAAAACCGGTGACTGCACCGCCGCCGGCGGCGGTCGCGCCGCCCGCCGCCGCTCCCGCGGTCTCTCCGAAGTCGGCCGCGCGCGCGCCATCGTCCGGCCGCATCGTGGAAGTGCGGCTTCGCGGCAAGGAAGTCGACCTGGCTGCGACCGAGACGGGTGCCCACGAGCTGGGCCGCGACAAAGCCGCCGCCCTGCGCGTCAACCATGCGACTGTCTCGCGGCAGCACGCACGGATCATCATCTCTGACGATCGCGGCGTCGCCTACGTCCAAGACCGGGGCGGCGCCAACGGCACGCGGCTGAACGGCGTCGCGATCAAGGAGATCAAGCTGCTGAACGACGGCGACACCGTCTCCATCGGCGACATCGACCTGGCGGTCTCGATCCGCCGCGAGTAGATCGGGCGGTCGAGGCCCCCGTCGACAGCCCGCCTAAGGAACGGGAGGCGTCTGGATCGACTTCAGGTACTGGATCAGCGTCCAGATGTCGGCCTGTGCCCAACCCTCGCTGCGCTTCGCGCCGGTCTTGGCCAGGACCTTTCCCCAGACCGGCATCTCCCGGGTCCCGTGAGCGGAAGCGGTCTGAGTCCCGTCGATGGACGTCCGGATCCGCGCCTCGTCGAAAACGCCGTTCTTCTGCGGGAGCTTCGTCAGGTCCGCCACTGGACCCTTGAGGCTCGCCGCCACCGGCCCGCCACCCTTGGCATCGGCCCCATGGCACGCGGCGCACCGCTCCAGGAAGAGCGCCCGGCCGGCTCCCAGGGTCTGTGCGTCCGGCGCCTTGGAGTCGGCCGCCTGCGCGAGCGCGCCGGTCGTCAGCAGGATCCCTACCAGGAAAACCCAGCCCTTCATGGCTCCTCCTCTGTCGAGCGAGAACGACGTCGCACGCCCGTCAAAGGATTCTATTCGAATGTTCCTTCGATGGGAATGATCCGAATGGATCACAAGGTGCCCCGCCGCAGCGCTCCGGCCGGGCTTAAGGCCAGGGCTCTGAGCTGCGCCACCACGGTCCCTGCTTCGGCAACGCCGAGGTAGACTTCTCCAATGCCCGCCGCGTGCAATCGCCTCGCCGACGAATCCAGCCCTTACCTGCTTCTCCATGCGCACAATCCCGTCGACTGGTACCCGTGGGGGGAGGAGGCGTTCGAGAAAGCGCGCCGCGAAGACAAACCGATCTTCCTGTCGGTGGGGTACTCGACCTGTTATTGGTGTCACGTCATGGAGCGGGAGTGTTTCTCGGATCCCGAGATCGCGCGGCAGATCAACGACGGCTTCGTCTCCATCAAGCTCGACCGGGAAGAGCGCCCCGACATCGACGAGATCTACATGGCGGCGACCCAGCTCATTACGCGATCGGGAGGCTGGCCCAACTCGCTGTTCCTGACCCACGACCGCAAGCCCTTCTTCGCCGGCACCTACTTCCCACCGACCGACCGCATGGGGCGCCCCGGTTTCCCGCGCGTGCTGACTTCCCTGCGCGAAGCCTGGGCCCTACGCCGGGCCGAGGTGCTGGAGCAGGCCGAGGTCATGGCCGCCGCCATTCGGGCGCAGATGGGCGCCGTGGACGGGAGCCCCAGGCTCCCCGACCCCGGAGTCGTCGCGGCGACGCAGGCGTCCCTCGCGCGGCGCTTCGACGCCGAGCGGGGCGGCTTCAGCCCGGCACCGAAGTTCCCGTCCCCGTCGAACCTCTTCTTCCTGTTGGACCGCGCCAGGGACGGGGACGCGGAGTCCCGCGAGATGCTCGTCGTGACCCTCGACCAGATGGCGCGCGGCGGAATCCACGACCAGATCGGCGGCGGGTTCCACCGCTACTCGACCGACGCCGAGTGGCTCGTGCCGCACTTCGAGAAGATGCTTTACGACAACGCGGGGCTGGCGCTCCTCTATGCCGAATCCGCGTCGCTCGCACCCGGCGCCGGGTTCGAGCGCGTCTCCCGCTCGACTCTCGACTTCGTTCTGCGCGAGATGACCGGTCCGGAAGGCGCCTTCCTCTCCGCC
>JBGPYB010000069.1:0-24426 GCA_041493035.1 Vicinamibacteria bacterium
AGCACGAGGAGGAGACCGGGCGCCTCGTCCTGTCGGACCATCCCTTCAACCGGGACCTGGTCATCTCCGACGTCTACGACATCCCGTTCAGCGAGCTCTGTATGCGCAGCTGCGTCCAGACCTTAGACCCCTTGATCCAGCTCCAGACCGCCTGACGTCCGTTCGCGAGTGCCTGGGAGAGCGCCCGCAGCCTTGAGCCCCAACGAGGGTATCTTCGTCATCTTCAACCCGCGCTCGGGACGTGGTCGCGGGGCGCAGTTCGTGGCGCCGGTGCTGGACGCTCTCTCGGCGCACCCGGGCGTCGACCACGCGCTGACCACGGGCCCCGGCGACGAGGAGCGACTCGCCACCGAGGCCATCGGCCGTGGCTTCGGCACGATCGTCGCGGTGGGTGGCGACGGCACCTGGAGCAACGTCGGCAACGGGATCCTGAAGTCCGGGAAGCCGGTGAAGCTCGGCCTCGTTCCCGGCGGCACGGGCTGCGACCTCGCGAAGTCTCTCGGGATTCCACCGAAAGACGTTCGCGCCGCCGGCCGGATCATCCTCGACGGCCACACGCGCAGCATCGACGTGGGGCGAATCGAAGAGCGCTACTTCCTGAACATCGCGGGCTTCGGCTACGACATCGCCGTCCTCGAGGACTCGTGGACCGTCGGATACCTCGAGGGAGAGTTGCTCTACCTCTACTGCGCGATCCGTCAGCTCGGCTCGTTTCCTGGTTTCCCGGTGGAGATCGCCGCCGATGGAGGCGCACCGGTCAAGCACGAGCTTCTGATGCTGATCTTGGCCAACGCCCGGGTCTTCGGCGGAGGCTTCAAGATCGCACCCCACGCCGATCTGGGCGACGGCCGCCTCGACCTCATGGCCTTCCGCAACATGGGCTTCTGGGAGCGGGCCGGCATCATGGTGAAGCTCCTTCGGGGAACGCATCGCGGGAGCCCGCAGGTCCTGGCATCGACCGCGTCGTCCCTGACCTTGCGCTTCGCGTCGCCTCCTGCCTACGAGACCGACGGGGAGTGGAACCGGGCCAAGTCGGCCGAGGTGCGCGTCCTGTCGATCCCGTCGGCCTTGCAGGTGCTCGTCCCCGCAGAGGCTCCACCTCGATGACCCGTCGCCTTCAAACGGGGCGGAGCGCCCTGTCGTTCCTCGTGGTCCTCTTGTGGATGCTCGCCGTCGGGGCGCCGATCCTCTATCTGTTCGTCCTGCCGCTGGGGGCTCTTCTTTCAGGCCGCCGTCGACGCGCCCTGACGTCTCTCTACATGAAGCTCGTCTGCTGGGGGATCCTCTCCGGCTTGCGACTGGGGGGCGCGCGCTTCGAGCGGCGCGGGAAGATCTCCACGGCAGAGCCGTCGATCATCCTGATGAACCACCAGTCCCTCCTCGACATCGTCACCACCACGATGATGGGCGCTCCCTACGTGCCGGCCTTCGTCCCGCGCCGCCGCTACGCGCGTTGGTACATCCCGCTGGTGGGCGGCTCGATCTGGCTGCTCGAATGCCCGGTGGTGGATCCGAAGCGCGATCCCAAGGGGGCGGTGGAAGCCATGCGACGCGCGGCTCTCGACCACGAACACGGCCTCCTGGTCTTTCCCGAGGGACACCGGAGTGTCGACGGCCAGGTACGCTCCTTCAAGACGGCCGGGACGCTCGCGGCCCTCACCGCGCGCCGGCTCCCGGTCTACGTCGTCGTCAGCGACGGCTTCTGGTTCGGCCGGCGCTTCGTGGACTTCCTCTGGAGCGTGCCGCAGATCCGCGGAGAGACGGAGGTCCTCGGTCCATTCACGCCGCCCGAGGCCGAGGAAGACCTGCCTCCCTTCATCGAGAAGATGCGCGGCATCATCGTGGGTCGCCTCCAGGAGAGACGGGCCGAGCCCCATGGCGTCGCCTGACCGGCTCCGCGAGGCCATTCGGGCCCGAACGTTCCCGAGCGAACTGCGGGGCGACGTCATGCCCCTCGTCCGTTCGGTGGTGGATGGTGGCGGCGAAAGCGTCCTGGGCGTCCTCTTCTTCGGGTCGCGCAGGACGCAGGCGAGCCCCGATTCCTGGAGCGGTTACGACCTCTTCGTCCTCACCCGAGAATACCGCGAGTTCTATCGGTCTCTCCGGAGCGCCGGCGCCCTGAGGCGGAGCCCGAGCGTCGTGGCGGCCCTCAACACCATCCTGCCGCCCAATCAGATTTCGGTTCGCGAAGCGGGGGAGTCGCCGGCCCTGGCCAAGTGCGCCGTGATTTCCCTCGCAACTCTGCTCCGCGAGACTTCGCTGCGTCGTCGCGACCATTTCTGCGTTGGGCGCCTCTTTCAGCCGACCGAAGTGCTGTACGCCCGCGATGCGGCCACGGCCGAGAGCCTGCTGGACGCCCTGGTGAGCGCCCACCAGGCGACGCTGTCGTGGGTCCGCCCGTGGCTGCCCGACACCTTCGACGTCGAGACCTATTGCCGAACGCTCCTGCGCGTGTCTCTGGGCCGCGAGATCCGTCCCGAGCCGGAAGGGCGCTCCGATGCCCTCTGGCTGGCGCAGAAGGACTACCTCGCAGCGGTCTACGACATCGTCCTCGGTGACCTGGCGACGACGGGGGAGTTGCGGACGACGGGGGCCGGCATCTACGCTCTGGCTCGCCGTGTCTCTGCCGCCGAACGCCTTCGGACCACGGCCTACTTCCGCCGGTCGATGCTGCGGGCCACCGAGCGGTGGCTCAAGTACATGATCACTTTCGACGACTGGCTCGAATACATCGTGCGCAAGGCTCGGCGGCACTCGGGCGAGGATATCGTCTTGACGCAGCGAGAGCGCCGCCTGCCCATCGTGTTCCTTTGGCCGCGGGTGATACGCTACCTGCGCCACAAGGGACCCAAGGCGAAATAGGGAGCGAGCGCGCTGGGAGACCTTCGTCCGTCCGTGATCGTCCTGATCGGTGTCCTGGCCGCGGCCCTTCTCTCGATGGCGGTCTACGCGGTGGTCCGCCCCGACCGTGACGCCGATGCCACCCGGAAGGGAACCCGCTTCCTTCTAGGGACCCTGGACTTCCTCGTCCACTGGTTCCTGTGGGCTCTCTCGCCGGCGGAACGCCTCTCCTTGTCGGTCGGACTCACGCCCGACTTCTTCAACTTCGCCGGTCTCGCATTCGGCTTCGTCAGTGGCATAGGGCTCGGGCTGGGGGAGTTGGAGCTGGGCGGCTGGGCTATCGCCCTGGGCGGAGTCGCCGACATCCTGGACGGGCGGATCGCTCGAGCCCGCAACCTCGCGTCCCCTTACGGCAAGTTCATCGACAGCACCCTGGACCGGTTCGTCGAGGTCTTCGCCTTCCTGGGCCTCGTGGTCTACTTCCGCGACCGACCCTGGGGCGCCTTCGCCGCCGCCGCCGCTCTCGCCGGCTCACTCCTCGTGAGCTACGCACAGGCGCGCGGCGAGACCGTCAATGTCAGCGGCTCCGGCGGGCTCATGCAGCGCGCCGAGCGCCTCGTCCTGATGTGCCTCGCCTGCCTCTTCGACCCGAGCCTCGCAGCCTGGCGCGGGTGGCAGGAAGGGACGGCGATCTTCTGGGTGCTCGCGCTCATGGCCGTGGCCACCTTCGCCACGGCGATCCACCGGACCGCCTGGATCGCCCAACGGCTCCGTCGCGGCTAGGCTACGGCTTCGGACTCACGTCCTCCGGCTTCGGTGAATAGTGCAGGTGCACGACTCGCCACGCGCCGTCGCGCTTGACTCCGTGAATACGAATACGTATTCTTTAAATATGAAATCAGTTATCGGCGAACGCGGACAGGTCACGATCCCCAAGCCTTTGCGCCGGAGCCTCGGGTTGCGGCCGGGCGAGGAAGTCGAGTTCCAGGAGGTCCAGGGGAAGATCGTCCTCTCGAAGGCTGGACGGGTCGATCCGTGGGACGCGGTCGTCGGCATCCTGGCGCCGATGGATGTCGACGTCGCCCTCGCGGCCATGCGCGGCCCGGCATGGACGGCCGCGCTGGACCGGCCTCCTGGGCGGCCTGGGAAGACCGGCCGCGCGGAGAAACCGACCGGGAAGAGGGTCAGGCCGTGATCACGGCGGTCGACTCCTCGGTGCTCCTGGACGTGCTCGCGAAGAACTCCCGCTTCGCTGACGCGTCCCTGGAGGCCCTTCGGGAAGCGCAGCGCCTAGGAGGCCTCGTGGCTTGTCCCGTGGTCTGGGCCGAGCTCCGCGCCTTCGTGGCCGAGCCAGCGATTCTGCGAGAGGCCTTGCCGAGGGCCGGCGTGCAATTCGACGTCTTTGACCAGGCCTCCGCGGAGCTGGCCGGCAGCCTCTGGCATGCGTATCGACGCCAGGGAGGACGCAGACTCCGGGTGCTCCCGGATTTCCTGATCGGCGCCCACGCGCAGGAGCGAGCTGAGGCCCGACTGCTCACGAGGGACCGAGGCTTCTATCGGCGCTACTTCAAGGCACTGACGATCATCGACCCGAGCTCGCGGACCTGACTCAAAGGCAAGCCATTGGCCATCAAGGGGTTGAGAGGCCTTCCGCACGATTGCGTCTGTTCCAGTCGCAACTTCCGATAAGATCTGTTATGTAAACCAACAGGGCCGAGTCGACTTCACCGGGTCTCGATCGCTCCCGCGAGACCCTCGAGTTCGGTCACCACCCGGTCCAGCTCCTCCACCAGCCGTCCTGGTCCGCCGCCGCGAAAGGCCTGGACGAGGGCTCGGTAGTACCAGAGCGTCCCGTCCTTCCCGCCACTGAACCGGCCCCAGACGGCGTCGCCGTGGGTCCGATGGTCCAGAAGGATCGCGCGGGCGTTGTGGAGCTTGTCGGCCGACGAGACGCGCCGCGCGTCGGCCGGGGCCTGGGCGATGTGGGCGACGTAGCGTTCCTTCCGCTCCCGCCACGGCGGCTTCGGCACGGTGTCGGCGTCCGTGCATGCCTCGACGATCCCGGCCACCCGCTCACCGAAGCGGCGCCGGATCTCCTCGAGGGTCGGTTTGCCGCCCTGGTCCTCCACCGCGTCGTGGAGCAGGCCAGCTATGGCCTCGTCCTCGTCTCCGCCGTCCTCCAACACGAGCGAGGCCACGGACAGAAGGTGCGACACGTACGGAATGGTCGTCGACTTGCGCACCTGACCCGCGTGAAGCCGCGAGGCGTAGTGCAACGCCTCGTCGAAGCGCGATGTCAGAAAGAACGCGGATGGAGTCTCTGCCACGCGGGTCTCTCCCGGCGCTCAGTGCCGCAAGTTGGATAGTAAGGGGATAATTGCCCTCGTGTCCACGCGACAAACGCTGGTCTCCCTTGGCCTGATGGTGAACATGAGCAACTCGTTCCCGGCGGCGGAGCCCGCTCCATCCGACGACCCGTACCTCTGGCTCGAAGACGTGACCGGCGACAAGGCTCTCGCCTGGGTCAAGGAGGAGAATGCCCGGAGCACCGCCGAGTTGTCAGGCTCCGACGCCTTCAGGGCCCTCGACGAGCGCCTGCTGCGGATCCTCGACTCCGATGCCAAGATCCCCTACGTCGAGAAGCTCGGCCACCTCTACTACAACTTCTGGCGCGACGCTGCCCACGAGCGTGGCATCTGGCGGCGGACGACTCTCGCCGAGTATCGCAAGACGGAGCCAGCCTGGGAGCTGGTCCTTGATCTCGACGCTCTCGGAAAGGACGAGAACGAGAACTGGGTGTGGCACGGGGCCGATTGCCTGAGGCCCGACTACGAGCGTTGCCTCGTCGCCCTCTCGCGCGGGGGCGCCGACGCCGACGTGACCCGCGAGTTCGACCTCACGACCAGGTCCTTCGTGAAGAACGGCTTTTCGCGGCCCGAGGCCAAGGGCTCCCTGGGGTGGCGCGACGCCGACAGCGTCTACGTCTCCACCGACTTCGGCCCCGGCTCCATGACCACCTCGGGCTACCCGCGTGTGGTCAAGGAATGGCGGCGCGGCGCGCCTTTGGAGAAGGCGCAAACGGTCTACGAGGGCAAACCCGAGGACGTAGGCGTCGAAGGATGGCGCGACCACACGCCCGGGTACGAGCGCGACTTCGTGCTCCGACGCCCCACGTTCTTCACCGACGAGACCTACCTGCGACGCGACGGGGCCTTGATCAAGATCGACAAGCCGGACGACGCCCAGGCCTTGGTGCATCGCGATCTTCTTCTCCTCACCCTCCGCAGCGACTGGACCGTCGGCGGGCGGACCTACCGCGCGGGCTCTCTTCTTGCCGCCGATTTCGAGGCTCACATCAAGGGTGTGCGGCGCTTCGACATCCTCTTTGAGCCGACGGATCGCACGTCCCTGGCGGGCTTCAGCGGAACGCCCCACCACATCCTGTTGAGCGAGCTCGACAACGTTCGCAGCCGGCTCTACGTCGTCACCCGAAAGGACGGGGCGTGGACCCGTGCGCCGCTTCCGGGGATACCGGACTTCGGCAGCGCCTCTGCCTGGGCCGTGGACGGCGCCCGCTCCGACGACTTCTTCATGACGGCCGACGACTTTCTCACCCCTACGACTCTCTCTTTCGGCACCGCCGGCGAGACCGCTACGCCCGAGCGCCTCAAGACACTCCCGTCCTTCTTCGAGGCCGGTGGTCTCGCCATCGCACAGCACGAAGCCCAATCCAAGGACGGCACGCGAGTCCCCTATTTCGAGGTCTCGCGGAAGGGCTTGGCGGCCGACGGCAAGAACCCGACGCTCCTTTACGGCTACGGCGGCTTCGAGATTTCCATGACGCCGAACTACGGCGCCCTGAACGGAGCCGGCTGGCTCGAGAAGGGGGGCGTTTTCGTTCTCGCCAACATCCGCGGCGGCGGCGAGTTCGGGCCCGCGTGGCACAAGGCCGCGCTCAAGGGAAATCGCCACAGGGCCTACGAAGACTTCATCGCGGTGGCGGAGGACCTGATCGCGCGAAAGGTCACGTCCACGTCCCACCTCGGCATCATGGGAGGAAGCAACGGTGGCCTCTTGATGGGCAACATGCTCACGATGCGCCCGGACCTTTTCGGCGCCGTCGTCTGCCAGGTCCCCCTCCTGGACATGAAGCGGTACTCCCACCTGCTGGCGGGTGCGAGTTGGATGGAGGAGTACGGCGACCCCGACGACCCGGCGCAGTGGGAGTTCATCAAGGCCTTCTCCCCGTACCAGAAGGTCGAAAGAGGAGTCCGATACCCGCGGACCCTCTTCACCACCTCCACCCGCGACGACCGGGTCCACCCCGGCCACGCGCGCAAGATGGTGGCGAAGATGAAGGCCCTGGGACACGACGTCCTCTACTACGAGAACGTGGAAGGGGGCCACGGCGGCGCGGCGAACAACGCCCAGGCTGCGTTCATGAGTACCCTGGCCTACACGTTCCTCTGGAACCAGCTCCGATAGCTCGAGTTCCTGGACCCAGCCACCCCGCTGGTTTACTGTCTCGCCGTGCCGCGAAGCCTCGGAACCCTATTGCTCGCCGCCCTGTCGCTCTTCAGCGTCGTGGCGACGCGGTGGGAGAATCGTGTCTCCGGCTTGCGCCTCACCGTGCACGCCCGGCCCTCTGCGGCGCCGCCTGAAACGCTCGAGCTTCTTGCGACGGACGTCACATCAGACGTCCTTCTGCTAGATCCGAGGGTGCCCTCGAGCGCTCGTAGCGCACGATGGGAAGGCCTGTGGCAAGTGGAGACCGATGGGCCCTGCCACTTCCTGCTCCGAGGCCGCGAGCCGGCGCGAGTATGGGTCGATGGCTCCTTGATCTTCCAGCACGACGGCGCGGCTCCCTACAAGGACGAAAGAGCGATCCTGCTCAGCCACGGCCTCCATCCCCTGCGGGCCGACTTCGAGATTGACGGACCTCTTCCGGTCTTCAAGCTCTTCTTGACGCCGCCCGGGAGAGGCCGTCCCTCCGAAGGGGGCCGGGACTTCTTCCCCGCCGTCCCGTCGCAGACAACCACGCGCCTTCTCCCCGCGGCTCGTTTGCTACGGGGCGCAACGTGCGCGGCCTGGGTGTTGGCCTTCCTGTGGGGAGTTCGCCTCCTCCGCCCGCACGCGCGGGCGCCGCTCCTGGCGGCGCTGGTGGTGCTCTACGCTGGCGGTCTCCGCCTTGAAGCGGTGGTCCGCGGGTATTGGGGCTTGGACGCTCCCGGCTGGGCCCGTCGTGTCACCGCGTTCGTTGGGCCCCTGCGACCCGTCGCTCTCAAGCCGCTGCCGATCGATCGCCCCTATCCCGGGGACCCGGGGGCCTACCTTCGCTTCGCCCGCGAGATGGAGCGCTTCTACGATGCCCATGTCCGCGAGCCCCTCTTCCCCGCTGTCACGAGGATCGGCCTCGCTGCCAGCGGTGGGGCCGACGTCGGGATCAGCCTCACGTCGGCGGCGTTCTCGACACTCATGGTCTGGGGCACCTACCTCCTCGGGTCGCTCTGCTTCAACCGCAGGGTGGCGCTCCTGGCTGCACTCCTGCTCGCCATCGAACCCGTCGCGATCCTGCTCGGGGCCGACGGATGGCGGGACGAAGCGTTTTCGTTCTTCGTCCTTCTCTCCACGTGGTCCCTCGTCCGCCTCCGCGGTCATCCCTCCTTCGCGAACGCTCTCGGCGCGGGCCTCGCCGGCGGCGCCGTCTGCCTGACACGCATGACAGCGCTCTCTTTCCTGCTGCCCGCCTCGCTCTTCGTCTACTTCGGGGGCGATCCGACCTCTCGCCGTCAAAAGCTCAGGGCAATGGGGCTCAGCGTGCTGATCACCGGCCTGCTCGTGGCGCCGTACCTGGCCACCTCCGCGATCGTCTTTGGCGACCCGTTCGTCTCGATCAACGCCCACACGCAGTTCTACCGCACCCGGGCCGACCTGTCGTGGAGCCCGTCCATGACCTGGCTCCAGTACCTGACGGCAACGTTTCGTCCCGCCGAGCTGATTCGGAACATGCTGATCGGGCTGACGACCTACCCCTTCGACAACAAGTGGGACGCCTACGACGTGTGGCTCCGCCATTCGGCGATCGTGTTGCGGCTCCTCTCCGTGGCCGGCCTGTTTCTGTTCCTGCGGCACCGCGAGGGTCGCCTGCTCCTGTTGGTCCTGGTCGCAGCCCTTCTTCCCTTTGCCTTCACGTGGCGCGTTCCGGGGGGGAGCGAATGGCGCTTCACCCTCCACGCCTATCCCTTCTACCTGCTGGCCGCCGCCCACGCGATCGATCGAGGCCTCACGTGGCTGCGCTTGCCGAACGGTCGGATTAGCCTGACCTGAGGCCCCACCATTCAGCATCGCGCGAAGGAGTGGTAACGTTGCTTCCCGCTTCGGACACCCGAGGGAGGATCAAGTATGGCGTCGCTCACCGAGAAGGACGTCGTAGCGCAGTGGGCCTTCGACACGCGCCCGCTCCTGCTGCGCTTCCACCTATGGCTCGAGGACGTCCAGGTGGAGTGGCGGCGCGGCGGACCGGACAAGGTCCATGAGTACACCGACTTCGCCCCGGGCGACATCCGGCGTTGCCTGGCGATGACGGCGGGCGTCACCGCTCTCGGCACCCGGCTCTTTGCGGCGTTCGGCGCCGGCAAAGGCGCCGACAAGCACACCTTGAACCAGGTCAAGAAGGACGCCGACGCCATCTCGGCCTACGTCACCAGCGAGGCGCTCTGGCACTTCAGCCGCAAACTCCCCGAGAACCACGCCATCATGGTGTCTCTGGGCGAAGGCCTGATGCCCAAGGCGGGCGAGACGCCCGAGATGGGCGCCAATCCCCTGCTCGGCTTCGGCCGCGTCTATGCCCGCCCCCACGTCGCCGAGTTGGTGGATTCTCGGGTGCATCGGCTGCTGAACGACCCCTCCTACGGCTGGCGCGGGTTCTACAAGAAGATGCGCGACCAGCGGATCAAGATCTGGGGCGCCGCCGTCGACACCCTCGAGAACACGTCGCGGTTTGCCAAGGGCGAGGAGTCGGGGCCGATGACCGTCATCCACCTCTTCGACCAGCCCCTCGCCGTGACTCGGCCGTACGAAGCGTACATGGGCACGCTCACCCTTCCCCGCGCCGTGACGCGTGTGGCCGAGGAGCACTCGCTCCATGTCGACCTCCTCTCCCCGCGAAGGAAGGTCGTCGAGGCCATCGAGCTGGCCGTCCCCGGAATCCGCCGCGAACACATCCACGTCTGGACGCTTGGGGGCCCGAGCCGCGCCGCCCGCCTCGGGCACTTGTGGGAGGAATGGCGAGCCCTCGGCGTCCACCTCGTGGAGGAGGGTTGGCGCTGCCCCAGTGGCCAGCCGGCGTTCACCGAATCCGGAACCTACGCTCCGACGCACCTCGTGGGCACGTGGAACGACGCGGACGGCGCGCCACAGCTTTTCCTGTGCGACGGGTACGCGGCTACGGCCGAGGCCGTTCAGGCGGCGAGCTTGTCCGAGGCGCTCGACCTCGACGTCTCGATGGCGCTCTTCTCTCCCAAGTTCGAGAGACCCATGGAGGATGAGCATCGCCTCATGCGGCTCGATCCTGACGCGCCGACCTTCGAGGCCGATCTCGGTCGACTCCTCGGCGAGCCAACTCCAAGTCGGGACCGTGTGGAGTACTACAAGGCCTGCTTGCGCGAACGCAGCGAGGCCAACCTCCCCACAGGCAGACGCGTCGTCCGGGTCGACGACTTCTTCCCCGAGAAGAATTGGCGCGTCCTCGCCGCTACCGGCTATATCGGCGCCGATCCCTACACGGGCCTGCCCGGAGTCACCGAGCTGGAAAAAGACACCTACGCGGTGACCACGCAGCTCGCCACCCGCGAGTCGGCGGCGGTGATCCGTTTCGTCTTCCGCTTCCTGGAACCCCTCGATCAGAGCCGGCTCATCTTCAGCCCGCTCCTGGAGCGCTTCATCGCCGGCGAGGACTATCACACGCGCGCCGTGAAGGTCTCCGACTCCGGGCGCATCCGCAACGAACTGCAGACCCTCTGCTCGCAGGCGCTCGAGTATCGCGACCATACGATCTCGGTCCACTTCGACCGCATCGACGACGCCGTGATCCTCCCGCAGAAGAAGCGGGTCATCCGCGAGGTTCTGGAGTGGTACAAGGTGAACCATCCGGTCTGGTTCACCTGGCTGGAGATCGTCTAGGCCGGCGCAGCTCGAGTTGACGCGGGGCCGCGGCTCCGATACATCGGACGTTCCACGACGGAGGAAACATTCATGAAAATGAACCTGCTTGGCTGCCTCGGCGCGCTCGCGTTCGTCGCCGCCGTGGAAGCCGCTGACGCGCCCGTGCACGGCGCCTACACCGAGGACATCGACAGGAAGGTCGAGGCCTGCACCGACTTCTTCGACTACGCGAACGGCGCGTGGCGCGCGCGCAATCCGATACCGGCATCGATGGTGCGTTGGAGCCGCCGATGGGCCTCGGGCGAGACCGCGAAGGATCAGCTCAAGGTGATCCTCGACGACGTTTCCGCCAAGACCACGTGGCCCGCGGGAAGCACCGAACAGCTCATCGGCGATCATTACGCCGCGTGCATGGACGAGCCGCGCGTCGATGCCCTCGGCCTCAAACCCATCGCTCCACTTCTGGCCGAGATCGACAGGGCCCGCGACTCCGCCGGCGTCCAGAAAATGATCTGCCGATTCCACGACATGGGGATCGCCGCGCCCTTCGGACTGGCCTCGGGATCAGACAACCATGAGCCGACGCAGGTCATCGCTC
The DNA here is from genome assembly GCA_041493035.1 of Vicinamibacteria bacterium. Taxonomy (GTDB): domain Bacteria; phylum Acidobacteriota; class Vicinamibacteria; order Fen-336; family Fen-336; genus JBGPYB01. Next base: position 11,603 of record JBGPYB010000069.1, read on the forward strand.
AGGTCTTCGCCTCGGGGCTGGGGCTACCCGATCGCGACTACTACCTGAAGACCGAGCCACGCTTCGAAGAGGCGCGCAGCAAGTACCACGAGCACATCGTCCGCATGCTCACGCTGGCCGGATCCAGCGCGGCCCACGCCACGGCGGCGGCGCATGCGGTCTTCGATCAGGAGAAGGCCCTGGCGGCGGCCTCCCTCGACAACGTCGCGCTCCGCGATCCCCAGGCCACTGATCACAAGACGGCCTTTCCGGCGCTAAAGAAGCTCGCGCCCCGCTTCGATTGGGCGGCCTACTTCGACGCGGCACATCTTCCCAAGGCCGACCTCAACGTGGCCGAGCCCAAGTTCCTACAGGAGTTCGACCACCAGCTCGGCGAGGTTCCCCTGGCCACTTGGAAGAGCTATCTGCGGTGGCGGCTAGTCTCCGCCGCCGCCCCATCGCTCTCCGCCCCGTTCGTGGAGGAGGACTTCCGCTTCAACCAGGCCTACCTCGCGGGCGCCAAGGAGATGAAGCCTCGCTGGAAGCGCTGCGTGGAGTCGACCGACGCGCTCCTCGGCGAAGCCCTCGGCCGCAAGTACGTCGAGAGGCATTTTCCCCCCGAAGCCAAGGCGCGAATGCAGGCCATGGTCAAGAACCTCTTGTTGGCCATGGGCGACGTCATTCGCGGTCTCGACTGGATGGGAGACGCGACCAAGACCAAGGCCCTCGAGAAGCTCGCGACGTTCAACCCCAAGATCGGCTACCCCGACAAGTGGAAGGACTACAGCAGCCTCAAGATCGGCCCCGGGTCCTACTGGGACGACGTCGTCGCCGGGCGGCGCTTCGGTGTGGCGGACGACCGCGCCCAGATCGGCAAGCCGGTCGATCGCGGCCGCTGGGGAATGACGCCACCCACGTCCAACGCGTACTACAACCCGCTCCTGAACGAGATCGTCTTCCCAGCCGGGATCCTCCAGCCCCCGGCGTTCCGGATGGACGCCACCGACGCCATCAACTACGGCGCCATCGGCGTCGTCATCGGCCACGAGATCAGTCACGGTTTCGACGACTCTGGGGCGCAGTACGACGCGGCGGGCCGTCTCCAGAACTGGTGGACCGACGACGATCTGAAGCGCTTCACCGAGCGCGGGCAATGCGTCGTGGACCAGTTCGAGAGCTATTTCATAGAGCCGGGGATCCACCACAACGGCAAGCTGGTCCTCGGCGAGAGCATCGGCGACCTGGCCGGAGCCAAGATCGCGTTTCGCGCCTACGCCCTGTCCCGCAAGGGCCTGCCCCCCGAGCCCACCCTCGACGGCTTCCCCCCCGAGCAACAGTTCTTCATCGGGTGGGGGCAGTTCCGAGGTGACGCCATCCGGCCGGAGACGCAGCGGCTCATGGTGCAGAGCGACCCGCACCCGATAGGCCACTTCCGCGTGATCGGACCGCTCTCCAACATGCCGGCCTTTGCCCAGGCCTTCTCGTGTCCTGCCGGCTCGGCCATGGTGAGGCCGCCCGAGAAGCGCTGCGAGGTGTGGTAGCGCCTGTCACGCTTCGGCTTCCCCGCGCCTATCTCCTGTGACCGGCTGGGCCGGTCGTCAGGAGGTTGAACATGGTTCGGAATCTGCGCCGCACCCTGCTGGGCCTGGTTGTGCTGGGGTTGTCGTTCCCCGGCATCGCCTGGGCGGCCCAAACCGCCGTCTCGGCCATACGTGCCTGCCCCCACTGCCCGTTCGGTTGCTGTTGATCGAGCGGCAGGGGTAGCGTCTCCCGGGTGGATCAGGCCGGCCGCCTTCGCCTCCAGGACGATCTCGCGCGCCTCGGCGCAGGCGATCGCGCCGCGTTCCACCCGGTCTTCGCCGCTTTGCTGCCGCTGCTCCGGAGGTTCGCGTACCGCAGTCTCCCGGGCGCCGACGCCGAGGACGCGGCGCAGGAGGCACTCGTGAAGGTCTTCCTGCGGGCCAGTGAGTTCGATCCCATGCGCGACGCGCTCTCGTGGACTCTCGGCATCGCCGCGTTCGAGATCAGGACCGCTCGCCGCCGTCGTGGTCGCCGCCGGGAGGTGGATGCCGACTCGGCCCAGCTCGCCGTTCAGCACGATCCGGCCGCGAGCCCCGAGGACGCGGCCATCGCGGCAGATCTCGACGCGGCGATCGACGCGGCCCTCGCGAGCTTGCCCCCCGCCGACGCCGCCACTCTCCGCGCCTTTGCCATGAGCGAGCGGCCTGCCGGCGTGGCGCCAGCCACCTTCCGCAAGCGCGTGGAGCGTGGCATCGCGCGTCTGCGCGAACAATGGAGAACCACCCATGGCCGCCGCTGAAGCGCTCCTCCAGGCCCGCGCCCGGCGCGCGTACGAGACAGGCCGCGTGCTTCTCGGGCTGCGGCGCGCGTCGGTTGTCGTCCCCATGGCCGCCCTCTCGCTCGTGGCGTGCGGCCGGCCGGCCGCCACGGCTCTCGCCGCCGGGATGCTTGCGGCGTCGGTGATAGTCCTGGAATGGCGTGGCGAGGCGTTCGGCCGCGGCGCCCGCATCGGTCTCCTGGCTGGCACTGCCCCGCTGCTCCTGCCCGTGATCGTTCGTGCGACCGTCCACGCGTGCAGCGCCTCGTTCTGCGTGTCGTATTCCGCTCTGTGCCTGGCCAGCGGCGTCATCGGAGGAGCGCTCCTGGGCTCCTGGGCCGTGGGGCGCGGCGTGCACGGGCAGGCGGTGGCGGCCGCCGGCGCGGTGGCGAGCCTGGCGGGATCCCTCGGGTGCATGGTCGCCGGCGTGGGCGGTCTGGTCGGCCTGCTCGCCGGCTTGGGATTGGGGGCCACGCCGCTCCTCGTGACTCGGCGAGGGTAGTGGCCCGCGACTCAGACCGGGCGTTCAGTCGAAGCGACGTTCGAGCGCCGAGACCCGGCCCTCGAGCCGGGCCAGGGATTCAACCTTCCCGGCGAGATCGCGGATGTCGACGGTGTTCTGCTGCACGCCGACCCGGAGATCGCGCATGCTCAACTCCAGGACCGCATCGCGGGACCGGCTGTCCTGATCGAGTCGGTCGATCCTCTGCCCCAGCGCCAGGCGCGTGGCTTCGACGGCCTCGATCGTGAGTCGATTCTGCGACCGCATGTCTTCGAGAACGAGCCCTTGAGAATCGACCCGGACGGCGAGGTTCTGCAAGGCGACACCTTGCGCGTCGACCTTGGCCTCCAGCCTCTGGAATTTCGCGTCGACCTTGGCGTCCAGCCTCTCAAGCTTACCGCCTTGCGCTTCGATCCTCTCCAGGACCGTTGCAAGCGAGGCTTCGGGGACCTGCTGGGTCGGTCAGGGTCGGCAGCCCCGCGAGGCTCGACTCCAGACGCGCCAGAGCCTCCTGGTTCAGGCTTCGGCGATTCTCCTTCGCCTCTTCCTTCAGCATCCGCACGAGATCCTCGGGCACGTTCTTCAGCGTCACGGTCGCCATGGGGCGCCTCCCGTGGATCCATTGTGCATCCGTTTCGGATGCATTCGCGCAGCCGTAGTTTCTTCCGTCAGAACGTCACGCTGAGACCCGCCGTCGCTTGGAAAAAGGTCGGGCTGAACTCGACGGCGGGGAGCTGCCTCAAGAGGTCGTCCAGGAGCTGCTTGCCCAGGGCCGAGGAGGGCGCTTCGGCGGCGCTCCAGAGGAGACGCCTCTTCTTGAAGATGAACGCGCGCGCCTCGGCTACCAGCGCGACGTGCGGGGCGACGCCGATGTGGAGCGCTGCGCCCGCGTTCGCACCGAGGCGGCCTTCCTTGCCCGGCTGGACCGCGGACGTGCCAGCTCTCAACGTCACAGTGGTCACTTGGATCTGGCCGCGACTGATGCCGGTAACACCCAGACCGATGGGCTCAGTGGCGGTCGCCTGGAACTCCGGCAGGTAGCTGACGCCGCCGGACACCGCCAGGTGCACGGGTCCCGGCGTCTTGAGGCGGAGATTCAGGGAGAGGGGCTTCAAGCGCTGCAGCTCGGCTGTTCCGCCCGTGAGGTCGACGCTCACCGCGAGGGCCGGCAACGGCAGGGGAAGCTGCGCTCTGGCGTCGAAGCGGGCGCCCGCCATCGCGATGTTCGCGCTGACGGTGTCGAGCCGCGCCTCCAGACCCACAACCCTGCCGAAGTACCAGATGGCGCCGGCCCCCACGGCCAGGCCTCCCTTCGCCTCCAGCGTGAAGACGCCTTTCTGGTCTATCGTCACGCCGGGGATGGACGAGACGGGTGCCGGCGTGTAGTTGAAGGTCTGGGTATAGTTCGGAAGAGAGCGCCCCGCGTAAGCGGTCACCTCCAAGTCGCCTCCGATGGCGAGGGCGGGGCCGAACAATAGCGCCGCGCCGAAGGGGATGGTCTTCATCCCCCGATGATAGCGGCAGGCACGCCCTGCGGATACGATCGTGCGCACATGCGTGCTCCGGATCACGAAGGCACCGGTCTGCCCGGCGCTGTCGGAGCTGGCTCTGTATCGCGAGCCCGACGAAGCGCGACGGAAGCCGTGACGGGCTCGAACGACGGTGCAAAGCCCCTCGGCGGCCTGGCGTCGGGCATCGCCCTTTCCCTGACAATGTTCGTCGAAGCCGTCGGCTATGGCATGGTGGCGCCGACGCTGCCGTTCATGGCTCGCCGCGTGGGCGCCTCGGAACGCGGCATCGGCCTCCTCATCGGCCTCTACGCCGCCGTCGGTCTCGTGGCTGTGATCCCCCTCAGCGCTCTCGCCAACCGCTACGGCCGCCGCTCCCTGGTCCTCCCCGGCCTCGTCTGCCTGACCTTCGCCTCGCTGGGCTTCGTCGTGGCGCCCACCTACGCGTGGCTCGTTGGTGCTCGACTCGTGCAAGGGCTGGCCGCCAGTGCCATCTGGGTCGGAGCACTGACGATCGCGGCTGACCTCTCCCCCAGCGACTCGATGGGCCAGTCTCTCTCGTGGATCACCGGGGCGTGGTCCCTTGGATTCGTGGTTGGTCCGGCGCTCGGTGGCCTGGGCGACGTCCATACGCCCTTCATCGTCTACGCCGCGCTCTCGAGCGCGGCGCTGCTCACCGCCGTGACGGCCCTCAAGGAAGTCCCGGGCCCACGACCTCGGGCCACGTCCCGTGGGATCCTCGCCGTTCTGCGGATGCCGGCGGTCCTCGCCTCGGCGGCGGCCACGTTCACGCTGTCTTTCTACTACGGCCTCGTCGAGGCGTTCCTGCCCCTCCTGGTCAGCCAGGCGGGCGCCGAGCGCCTCACGATCGGGCTGCTTTTCGTGATTGCCGGCCTCCCGAGCATCGTGCTACCTCGCATCATCGGTCAGATCGCCGACCGGATCGGCGACGTCCAGCTGATCGTCTTCGGATTGTTCTTCGCGGCCGCCCTCATGGCCCTCTTCCTCCCGCTCTTCCACGCGGCGCCGCACTGGCTCGCCTTCCTGCTCGTCGGGATGGTCGAAGTCTTTGTCTACCTCCCTGCCGTCGCGCTGCTGAACCGCGAAATCGATAGCGACCGGCGCATCTTCGCCACCGCCTCGCACAACTACGCCTTCTCGGCCGGTTTCTTCCTCGGCCCGGTCCTGGGCGGCCTCGTCATCCCGATCGGCGGCTTCCGATTGATGTTCGGGATGGTGACGGCGGTCCTGCTCGCCGGCGCGGCCTTCGTGGCCCTTGCAAGTCGCAAGTTGCCAGCCGCGGTGCCCCCAGCCTCCGGCCCACCCTGAAAGCCGAAGAGGGACGACAGCCCGACACCCACGATCGAACGCAGTCTCTTGCGGTCCGATACTACTGCGGGAAGGCGTACACCGTTCCGTCCACCGCTCCGGCGAAGACGAGCCCCTCCCCGACCGCCGCTGACGCCGCAAAACCGTAGGTCGACTGATCGGTGGGCGCCGGGATCGGAAAGCGCCAGGCCACCTTGCCCGAGGGCCGGTCCACGGCAACGAAGGCGGCGTCGTGACCGACGACGTACTGAGGTGTGGCACTCGTGCCGATGAACACACGGCGGTCGGTCACCGCGGGATGCCCCCAGGCCCAGCCGTGCACGTCCAACTCCCAGGCAGACTTCCCCGTCCCGGCGTCGAGAGCGTAGAGCCTCGCGGCGTCGGAAGAACCCACGTAGGCCGTGGTTTCGCGAATCGTGGCGGGCGACTCGACCCACGAGAACCAGATGTACCGGCTCCAGACAGTGGCGCCCGTCCTGCCGTCGAGCGCCAGCAGATCGTAGCTCCGGCTGCCGACGATCACGCGTCCCTCGTGGAGAGCGGGCGTCGAGACCACGGGAGCTCCGGTATCGTGCTTCCAGAGCAACGTGCCGGAAGCCGCATCCACGGCGTAGACGTTGCCATCGAAGCTGCCAAAGTAGAGGCGCCCGGCGGTGATGACGGGGGTTGAGAGGACGCTGTCTCCCGAAGCGAAGTCCCAGAGGCGCTTACCGTCGGCGGGATTGAGGGCGAGAACGTGACCCTCGTGGGTGCCGGCATAGAGCCGGCCATTCGCGATGGTGACGCCTGAAGCGAAGCGGTCGAAGCGAGACTTTTCATTTGTCGGAGGCAACCGCTCGATGGGCTTCTCGCACAGCCGCACCTTCAATCGCTCCGTTCCCAACGTCCGATCCAGCCAGTACAGGAAGCCGTCATCGGCCTGAAGAAGAAGATCGTTCCCTGCTCGCGCCGCGCTCGAGCGGATGGCTCCGCGTGCCTTGAAGACCCACAGCTCCTTCCCCGTCCTGGCCACGAGCGCATGGAGTCGGCCGTCGTCCGCTCCGATGTAGACGACCCCGCGATCGTACAGGGCGTCGGCCCAGACCGGCGCGCCAGCGGCGAAAGTCCAGGCCGGCTTCGCAATGGGCGCCGTCAGCTCCACGCGGGCCGGGTGCTCGAGCGTTCCACGATGAAAGACCACGGACATCGTGTAGACGGGTACGAGTATCTTCGGCATCATGCCCGAGAGCGTCCCGGCCGCCGGATCCAGGTCGAAAGTGATCGACTCCCCGATGTGGACCTTCCCGCCCTCCAGGGTGGCCTTGGCGATGGGCGCGTCCCAGATTTGGGTGCTCGGGTTCGACATCTTGACGAGGAAGCCGCCGTCCGCCTGCTGCTCGAAGGCGAGCCCGAAGGGCCGCCTCTCGCCGCCGTGGGAGAGCGTCGCGATCCAGCTTCCAGCCAACTCCGAGGGCGTCGACAGACCCGTGCTCGCGTCCTGCCCACGCGTCGCGGGGGTATTCAAGGCGATGAACAAGAGAGCGCTCCCCGCGAGCGCCCAGAGCTGCGTCTTCGGTCGGTGAATTCTGTTCATTGTGCTCGAGAGTACGTGCGTCGACCCTCCCGCGTTCCCTGCGCGGGAGAGTTCAACTTGACCTCTCGCTACTTCTCGTGGGGGAACCGCTGCTCGACGTGGATGCGGACGCGTACCTTGACGCCGTTCTTCAGCGCGGGCGTATAGCGCCACGTCTTGACGGTGGCGAGCATCGACGCATCGAGCAGCGGCCCTCCCGACCGGACGATGCGGACATCCATCGGCTCGCCCGTTTCGGCCACCGTCAGGTCGACAGTGACCGACCCCTCGATCTTGAGCCGCTTGGCCGAGGGCGGATAGGGAGCCGGCTCACCTGAGATCTTCACTGGCGGCGTCACGCCAGACCCCAGTTCGGTGAGATCCCCGGGGCGCACCCATCCCATCTTCGTGAGCTGGGCGCGCGCGGGTCGGGTCGAGGCCTCCAGCTTCGCGCTCAACGGGATGCTGTCCCCGGCGCTCACTAGAATCGTCTGGGCCCAGAGCCGGAAGCCCGCCTTGGCGATCTCCACATCGTGCTTTCCGGGGGAGGTGGAGAACTCCTCGATGGGCGTCGTCCCCACCGCTTTCCCGTCGATGCGCACGGCAGCGCCCACAGGCTCGGAGCGCAGCTCCAGCACAGCGGTTGTCGGTTGGAGCACGAACCGGAGTGGAACCGGGAGGCCATCGGCTTGCAGTTGCAGACTGAGCTCTGCGGGCGCGAAGCCTTCGAGGCCGACCTGCACCGTGTGAGGTCCCGGCGAGAGACTCCCCCGCGTCAGGGGCGTCTTTCCGACGCGAATCCCGTCCACGCGCACGACGGCGTCCGGCGGGTCGGTCATGACGGAGAGTGACGCTTGCGGCGCGCGGAACGGGAAGGCGCCGGTCTGCCGCAGGGCCCCCAACCCCAGGGTCGCGGTAATCAACACGGCGGCCACGAGTGCGGCACGGGTCAGTGATCGGACATGCGACCTTCGGCCCTCCGCGGGCGCGACGGGCGTTCGATCCGCCGAAGAGTCAGCTTTCAGGTCGTGGGTCTCGATGTCATTGGCGGAGGCCTCCGCGATCCGTGGAGTGGCCCGTCGATCAAGCGCGGCCACAAAGGCGGCCGCGCTCGCATAGCGATTCGCCGCGTCCTTCGCGAGGGCTAGCCGGAACACGTCGTCGTACGTCGCCGGCAGAGTGGGCATGAGCGCGCAGGGGGGCGCTGGATCCACGTGCGCCACACGGTAGACGACCTCGCTCAGATTTTCGCCCTCGAACGGCCTCCGACCCGTGAGCATTTGATACGCGACGACCGCAAGGGAAAACAGGTCGGTGCGGACGGAAGCCTGGCCGCCGGTAATCTGCTCCGGGGCCATGTAGGCCGGTGACCCGACGAACTGCCCGGTGCCCGTGATCGCGGCAGAGACCAGACGAGCGATGCCGAAGTCCATGATCTTCGGCCGGCCGTCTCCGAGCAGGAAGATATTGGCGGGCTTGATGTCCCTGTGGATCACGCCGTTCCCGTGGGCAAAGTCCACGGCGCTGGCGATGGGCTCGAGCATGCGCAGCGTCCCGGCCAGCTCGAGGCTCCCCCGCTCCGCGAGGAGCGTCTGAAGCGTCAGGCCCTCGAGCAGCTCCATCACGAAATAGTCGTCCCCCACGTCGAAGACCGTGACGATGTGGGGATGGGAGAGTGCCGCGGCCGCCTGTGCCTCGCGCCGGAATCGGGCAACGTAGTCGGCAGCCTCGGGCCCGTGGGCGAACTCGCTCCGCGGTGTCTTGATGGCGACGCGGCGCTTGGCGAGCGGGTCGAAGGCGCGATAGACGCGCCCCATGCAGCCCTCGCCCAGCAACCCGTCGACGACGTAGCGCCCGAAGGCCTCGGGCTGCGCGGCGCTACCGCCGAGGTCGGACGCCGGTTCGTCGGCTTTTGCCCGCTTCGGACGCGCGGCGGTCCCTCTTCGTGCCATACACCCGACGCCATCGGCTGCCGGGGCCGGCGGCCCCAGAGGGAAGAAATTGAGCCGAGAGTCTCCCTATGGGTACCACGGAAGGTCCCGCACTACAATTCGCGGACGCAACCGTAGCCCCGACGGCCGTTTCGCCAAGACACGCGCCCCAGCCCGGTCCGGCGTCACCCTGGTGTGCTGAGCCGGCTCTTTAGGCTCGGCTCACATCGGCCGTGGGCAGGAAACGCGGCGGACGACGCACGTGGGTCGCCTGTTCAAAAGCGTAGGCGAGGCGAATGAGGACGCTCTCGCTCCACGCTCGGCCGATGAACGAGATGCCCACGGGCAGGCCAAACACGAGACCCGCCGGCACCGTGACGTTCGGGTAACCCGCAACCGCCGCCGGCGACGAGCTGCCCCCGGGCGTGTGGTCGCCGTTCACGAGGTCGGTCACCCAGGCAGGGCTCCCCGTCGGCGCCACGATGGCGTCGAGCCGATGGTTGTCCATGACGGCGTCGATCCCTTCGGCTCGGGAGAGCCTCCGGTTCTTCTGCAAAGCGTCCAAGTAGGCTATGTCGGTCAAGGCACCCTTCTCTTGCGCCTTGAGGAACAGCTCCTGCCCGAAGTACGGCATCTCCTCGGTGCGATGGGCCTCGTTGAAGGCGATGACGTCGGCGAGACTCTTCACGGGCGCCCCGGGTCCGAGGGAGGCCAGATAGGCATTGAGGTCGGCCTTCAGCTCGTAGAGAAGGACGGTCAACTCGCTGTCGTCGTACTCCCCCACGTGTGGAATGTCGGTCGGATCGACGACGGTGGCTCCCTCGCGCTTCAGCACGGCGAGGGCCTCTTCCATCACTCGGTCCACCGCGGGGAGGAAGCCGAACGCCTTCCGGTGCACGCCGATCCGGGCGCCCCGCAGGCCCCGGGGATCGAGGGCGGCGGTGTAGTCGACCCGCGCCTGGCTCTGGCTGGCCGCCGTGGCGGCGTCGCTCGAGTCGACTCCCGCCAGAGCGCTGAGAAGCGTCGCCGCATCCCGGACGCTACGCGCCATGGGTCCCGCCGTGTCCTGGCTGTGGGCGATCGGAATGATTCCGGACCGACTCACCAGCCCGAGCGTGGGCTTGATCCCGACGAGGCCGTTGGCGTTCGACGGGCAAACGATCGAACCATCGGTCTCGGTGCCCACGGCCACGGCGCAGAGATTGGCCGACACGGCCGCTCCCGAACCGGAGCTGGATCCGCAGGGATTCCGATCGAGCACGTACGGGTTGCGGCACTGGCCGCCACGCGCGCTCCACCCGCTCGTGGAGTGTTCGGAGCGGATGTTGGCCCACTCGCTCAAGTTGGTCTTGCCGAGAAGAACGGCCCCGGCCTCGCGCAGTCGTTGCGCCACGAACGAGTCGCGGGCCGGGATCGACCCGGCCAGGGCGAGCGAGCCTGCGGTCGTTGTCATGCGGTCGGCTGTGCCCACGTTGTCCTTGACGAGCACCGGGATACCGTGAAACGGTCCTCGAACGCCTTTGTCGCGCCGCTCCCTGTCCAGCGCGTCAGCGATTGCCAGGGCTTCGGGGTTCGTTTCGAGGACGCTGTGCAGCGCTGGACCTTGACGATCGAGCAGCGCGATCCGGTCGAGATACGCCTGAGTCAGGGCCCGCGAGGTCAGCGCTCCCGACTGCATCCTCTGTTGGAAGTCGGCGATGGTCGCCTCTTCGAGCTCGAAAGAGGCATTCAGGGCCGATCCTCCGGGTTTGCCGAGCAGCGCAAGCGCGCCCGTGGCCGCGCTCACCCGTAGGAAATCGCGCCTCTCGATTCCCGGCCCCGTCTCATCGCTCATGGAACCCCTCCAGGGCCGCGCCACTATATCCGAGCCGCCACCATATCTTCCTCACCCTACTCGTACCGCAGTGCCGTCATCGGCTCGACGCGTGTGGCTCTGAGGGCCGGAACGGAAGCCGCGAGGGCGGCCGCCACGAGCAGCGTCGTGGTAGCCACGGCGAACGTCAGCGGGTCCTTCGCGGTCAGGCCGAAGAGCTGCGCCTCCACCAGCCGGCCCAGGCCGTAACCGCTCGGAAGGCCGATCGCCACGCCGAGGCCGGCCAGGACCGCGACCTCCTTCAGCACCATGAGGAGCACGGTGCGGCGGTCGGCCCCCAGGGCGATGCGGATCCCGATCTCGCGCGTACGCAAAGCCACGGCGTAGCTCATGACGCCGTAGAGGCCGAGCGCGGCGAGGACCGTGGCGAGGAAGCCGAAGGCGGCCGACAAGGCGGCTTCCATCCGCTCGACGAACAGAGACTCCCGGATCTGGGCGCGCATCGTCTTGAGGCCGGTGATGGGTAGCGTCGGGTCGACACGTCGGCCGATCGCCTGGAGCCGGCCACCGAGGGCCTCCGGATCGACGGCGGCACGCACGTAGAACGTCATCTCTCCGATGTCCAGGCTTTGCATGTGGGGCAAGTACAGAAACCGCAAGGGCTTCTCCCGCAGCGACGCGGCCTTGCCATCCTTGACGACGCCCACGATCTCGATCTTCGCGTCATCCTTGCCGAAGCTGAAGTGGCGACCCAGGGGGTCTTTGTCGCCGAAGAAGTACCGGGCGAAGGTCTCGTTGACGACGGCGACGTTGGGCGCCCCCAGGCGGTCGGCGTCGGTGAAGTCGCGGCCGGCCACGAGGCGGATCCCCAGGGTGTCGAAGAACCCCGGTGCCACCCGCGTGTTGTTGGGGTTCATGTCCTCGTCTTCTTTGGCCGTGTATCCCTCGACCACCACGGTGCTGCTCGAGTTGCTGTTGGTCATCAGGGCCACCTCGGACATCGAGACCGACTTCACGCCGGGCTCCGCCGAGATCTCGTCCTGGAGTTGCTTCAAGACGGCCAAACGACGCTCGGGAGCGTAGTCGTTGAGCGACGGGTTCAGGGCGAAGGCCAGCACGCGCTGAGGCTCGAAGCCGGGGTTGAGGGCGCCAAGGTTGACGAGGCTGCGGGTGAAAAGCCCGGCGCCGATGAGAAGCAGCAGCGAGAGCGCTACTTGCGCCACGACCAGCCCCTTTCGGAAACGGAACGGAGCTGAACCGCCAAGGAGCGCCGCCGCCTCGTTCTTGAGGGTGTGGGCCAGCTCCAGGCGAGTCGACTGGAAGGCGGGAACAAGGCCGAAGACCAGCGCGGTCAGGAGGGACAAGCCAAGGGCGAACATGCCGATGCGGATATCGGGCTGAGCCGAGAAGACCTGCGACGTTTGCTCGAAGGGAAGCGCCGCAAGCAGCACGTCGCCGGTCCAGGAAGCGAAGGCGATTCCGAGAGCCCCTCCCGCGACGGCAAAGACGAGGCTCTCCACGAGAAGCTGGCGCACCAGGCGCCCGCGGCTTGCCCCGAGGGCCAGTCGCAGCGCGATCTCCTTCTGCCGCGCCGAGGCCCGGGCCAGCAGGAGGTTCGCGACATTCGCACAGGCGATCAGCAGCACGAGCCCTACCATACCCATCAGGACCAGAAGCGGAGACTTCGACTGGTCCCTGAGTCCGGACGTTCCCCGGCCCCCGGGGAGAAGGTGAAGCTGCTTCTCGAGGAAGGCCGTCCGGAATCGCTCGGACTTGGTCTGGAGGTGCTCCGCGTCTTCCTGGAGGAGTTGACGGTAGAGGACGTTGACCTCGGCCTGCGCCTGCTCGAGGGAGACGCCGTCCTTGAGGCGC
>JBGPYB010000016.1:0-44598 GCA_041493035.1 Vicinamibacteria bacterium
TCCTCACGCTCCGCTCGAGGCGTTGGCGTCGGCTTGGGCGAGAGTCGCTCGTTCCTGTCGCCGATCGGCTGATCCGCCGGATCCTTCGTGCGCCCTGTCTCGGGACGGCTGGTGGCGCCGGGCTCAGTAGTCGTGCGCCGACGCACATCCACGTCGCTTGGCGAAACGGGCTGCGCCTTGGGCAGGCCCGTGCGGGCTGGGCGTAACGTGATGGCCTCGTCCTTGGGCATGGCCGTCCGCACGAGCGGGTTCGACCGGGGCGCCTCGGCCCGTCGCGCTGCCGGCTCTCCGAAGCGCACCGGCGGCGCAGGGGGTGTGAGGCGTGCGACCACGGAGCGTTCCATCACTCGTGCCGGCGGCGTCGCCACGCTCGCCTGGCGACCGCCGACGATGCTTTCCCGCCGCGGCTGGATCTGCGCCACGAACTGGGCGTTGACGGCGACGGGTGCCGAGCGGATCGCGGCCGCGGACACGATAACAGCGCTCTTGCCGAAGGATCGCCCCTGGACGAACTCGTTCCTCGGGACCGCAGTGACCGCTCCCTGCACGCTCCTATTCACGTAGGTCACGTTGTTCACGTTGGTGATGTTGATGTTCGTGACGTTAACCTGGGTGATGTTCACGTTCTGGACATACCTGTGGCTGTGTGCGTAGGGCGGCACGTATACCTCGCGCGGCCCCAGAGCGAACCAGCCGACGCCGTCGGTGATGGAGATGGCGGTGCTCCACGATCCGCCGCCGATGAACACGACGAGGGCGGGCGCGTAGACGGGTCGCGCGACGATCGTCCCCGGGCACCAGCCCCAGACCCCCCGGATGTTGGCCCAGCGTCCGTAGTGGAACGGGGCGAAACCCCAGGAGCTGTCGTCGACCCACGTCCAGCCCCAGGGATAGACCCAGGACCAGTGGCCCTGACGATAGGGCGCCCAGCCATTGCTCACGCGGGTCGGAATCCAAACGGCGCCGTACTCCGAGTCGTCGCGCCAGGTGCCGTTGTCGTCGAGGTCCGAGTAGCCGACCATGTTCCGCGAGACGTAGCGGCTGGAGGTCGAGCGCTCTTCGCGCCGGTCGCGTTCCTCGCACCAGTCTTCCCAGCCGTCGCTCCGCCGAGCGTCGCGAACGTCGTAACTCGGCGAGTCCGTGCCCGAGACGTACGCCGATTCACGGCTGCGAACCGAGAAGGCGGAGCCGCCGGCGGTGACCTCGGCTTCGCCGTGGCGCACCGTCACGGTCGTCTCGTCGCCGTCTCGGCCGACGTCGATCCGGTACAGCCCCTCCTTCAGGAGCGAGATGGCGGCGTTGGGCGTGTCCACCTCCACCACTTCGTCCTCTTCGATGTGGTTCACGCGCACCGACACGGCACCGTCGGTGATCCGCATCTGTGCGGTGCGGTCGTCCAAGTTCAGGAAGGAGAACGCCGTTTCGGAGCCGAGCCTCACGATGCTTCCGCCGATATGGATCTCGCCCCGAGCGTCGCGGTCCGACCAGAGGTGGTCGCCGGTCGTGAAGGGGTAGTTGGTGCTCGCTTCCGTCCAATCGTCGATGCTGCCGGGCCGGAAGGAGATCGTCCCCTTCACGTAGTTGAGACGTGCGACGCGGCCGGGCGGGTCGTCGTCATCCCCTCGAGCGCCGGGAGCCGATCCAAGCGCCAAGGCGCCAACGAGCAACAGCAGCGACGCGTTACGCCATGCCACCAGCTTCATTTCACCCTCCCAAGACCCCGACCAGAATACGCTCTTCATCTCGGGCTCGCCATAGGCTAGTCTCTCCGGGCGCCCCATGAACCAGGATCGCCTGCGATCGCTCGACGCGCTCCGAGGACTCACGATCCTCGTGATGATCTTCGTCAACGACCTCGCGGGGGTCGCCGGCGCGCCGCCGTGGATGAAGCACTTCTCTCCTCACCTGGGCGATGGCATGACGTTCGTCGACGTGGTTTTCCCGGCGTTTCTTTTCATCGTCGGGATGTCCATGCCGTTCTCGATCGGACGTCGCCTGGATCGAGGGGAGCCTCGGCTCTTGGTCTGGCGCCACGTCCTCAGGCGGACCTTCGGGTTGCTGGCCATCGGCGTCCTCATGGTGAACGCCGACACCATGCCCGAGGGAAGCCTCCTCGGCCCCGCGCTCTGGGGGCTCCTCATGTACGTGGGAGTCTTCCTGGTCTGGGGCGCTGCTCCCAAGGCCTGGCCGCCCCGTCGTGTCACGGCTCTCCGGGCCGCCGGCATGGCCCTGCTCGTCGCGCTGGCGTTCCTCTACCGAGGAGACGGGGCGCCGGGTCTCATGGAGCTGCGCACGAAGTGGTGGGGGATCCTGGGCCTCATCGGCTGGGCCTATCTGGTCGCCTCGGCTGTCTACATCGGTTTTCGCAAGGACCTGGCCGCGGTCATCGGGACGATCCCGCTTCTCTACTGTGTCTACGTCGCTCACGCCGCGGGCTTCTTCTCGGGATGGTGGGTCTCTCGCTTCGTCGAGATCGGTCCAATGCTGGGCTCCCACGCGGCCGTCGTCGTCTCCGGCGTGGCCCTCGGAATGGCGCTGGGGTCGGGCTCTCGGGTCCAGGGTCACTTCGGCCGACTGCGATGGGCGATCCTGTACGCCGTGGCCCTGGCGGCGTCGGCGCACTTGCTCCACGCGGCCCACGACGTGCACCGGATGTTCATCGCCAACAAGATCCTCGCGACACCGCCTTGGTGCCTTTGGAGTTCGGCCATCACCGTGGCCGTCTGGATCGCGCTCTATGGCCTGATCGACGTGAAGCAGCAGGGGCGCTGGGCTGCATTTCTCGAGCCCGCAGGCCAGAATCCCCTCACGGCCTACGTCCTCGCGCCGATCTTCGATTCCCTCTTCACCCTCTCCGCGGAGGCCGCCCACGTGCCCAACCTCTATGCCGAGTTGGGTACCCGCTTCTCGACGGGGCTCGTGCGCTCGGCTCTCTTCGCCCTCTTCGTCGTCTGGCTGACGGGGAGACTAAGACGTAGTGGCGTCCAATTGAGTCTTTAGCTCATGAAAGAAACCGCTGCCGCTTCCCTTCTTGTGGGTTCGCTCCTGAGCGGCTCGGCCCATGCTGAGCCTCCGATACGAGTCCTCACCAACCACGTCGGCTATGCCGCCCTTGGACCCAAGCACGCCGTCATCCTCGGCTCTTCGTCCGACCGCGTCGTCGGTTGCGTCCTGAAAGACGCCGCGACCGACAAGGAAGCTCTGGCCCTCGCGCCCAAGGATGTGGGCGCGGTGAAGAGATGGAGGGACTGGCGGTTCTGGACCGTCGATTTCGACGCCGTCACCACCGAGGGTGCCTACGTCATCGAATGCGCGTCGACCGTCGGGACCGCGCGCTCGTTCCCCTTCCCCGTCGAAAAGAACGTTCTCGAGAGGAACACGCTCTCGAGCGTCCTCTACTACTTGAAGGGCCAGCGCTCCTCGGGGCTCTTGGACAAGGCCGACCGAAAGCTCGGTCTCGAGGGTCGCGACGGCCCGACGAAAGACCTCCACGGCGGCTGGTTCGACGCCACCGGAGACTACGGGAAGCACCTGTCTCATCTTTCGTTCTCGACCTACTTCAACCCGCAGCAGATCCCCCTGGCGGCTTGGAGCCTCTTCACCGCCCACGCGAGATTGGTCGAGCGGAACGATCCCAATTTCAGGCAGTACAAGATCCGGCTCCTCGACGAAGCTGTCTTCGGCGCGGACTACCTGGTGCGGGCGCGAGAGCCCCAGGGCTCCTTCTATCGCTCGGTGTCGGGTCCGGGTCCCGAGAAGCGGCCCGAGGATCGCCGCGTCGGCGTCGACGCACGGGGCATGCAGGTCAAGACGAAGACCAGCGATTCGAGCTCCGCGGGGCGAGTCGACGCCTCCATGGCACTGCCGGCCTACGAGGTCGGCTACCGTGCCGGCGGAGGTCTGGCCATCGCGGCGCTGGCCATGGCCGCCGCCTCCAAGGAAGCCGGGGACTTCGGCAGCGCCGACTATCTCGCGGCGGCCGAAGGCGCCTTCGCCTTTCTCGAGGCAAACAACCTTCGCTTCACCAACGATGGCAAGGAAAACATCGTCGACGATTACTGCGCTCTCACCGCGGCCACGGAGCTGTACAAAGTGACCCATCGGGCGACGCACAAAGCCGCGGCCGACCGTCGCGCCGCGAGCCTCGTCGCGCGGCTCACGACCCGTGGCTCCCACAAGAACTACTGGCGTGCCGATGACGGTGACCGGCCCTTCTTCCACGCCGCCGACGCCGGTCTTCCGGTCGTCAGCCTGCTCGACTATGTCGACATTGCCGACGCCGCTGTTAGGCCAGGCGTTCTCGATGCGGTGCGAAGGGCCATGACCTTCGAGCTGGAGGTCACCGCTGAGGTCGCCAACCCCTTCGGCTACGCCCGACAGCTCGTCCAGAGCAAGACCGGAGCCCGCCGCACCAGCTTCTTCTTTCCCCACGACACCGAGACGGCCCCCTGGTGGCAGGGAGAGAACGCTCGTCTCGGCTCGCTCGCCACGGCAGCGATCCTCGCCGCCCAGCGGTTCAGGGGCGACAAGAGCTTCCACGACGCGCTTCAGTCCTACGCCACGAGCCAGCTCGACTGGATTCTCGGACTGAACCCCTTCGACGCCTCGATGCTCCACGGCGCAGGGCGGAACAATCCTCCCTACCGCTTCTTCGACTCGTACGAGTACACGAACGCACCCGGCGGCATCTGCAACGGCATCACCGCGGGTTTCCGCGACGAGGAAGACATCGACTTCAACCTCACTGTTGCGGAAACGGGCGCCGACGACGACTGGCGCTGGGGAGAGCAGTGGCTCCCCCATGCCTCGTGGTTTCTCCTCGCTGTTGCGGCGCGAGAATGATGAGCCCACGCTGCTTCGACCCAGGGGTGCTAGGCTCTAGCCGATGCGGATTGCATGCCCGAGTTGCGGAATCGCCTTCGATCTGGACGACGATGACCGGCGGAGCGCCGCCCGCACGACGTGCCCGCGCTGCGGCCGCGCCGTCGTCGCCCGCGCGGCTCGCATCGACGGTCCGCGCAGCGGGTCCGAGACCGTTCCCCTGGAGGCCGTCACCGATCCGGTCTTGGAGCCGGTCGACGAGAAGGCGGCGCCCGCCCAACGCGTACCCGTGGCCGTGTCGTCGGGCCGACGGGTGTCCCTCGCCGTTCTCAGTGGCTCCCAGGCCGGCGATGTCTTTCTCCTCGACCGCTCGCGCGTCGTCATCGGCCGCAAGGGAGGCGGCATGGGCGCCGACATCGAGATCGACGACGGACAGGTCTCCCGTGCCCACGCGGCGGTCGAGTCTCACGGCAGCAAGGTGGTCCTACAGGATCTGGGAAGCAGCAACGGCACGTTCGCGGGGGAAGAGCAGGTCGAATCCGTGGAGCTGGCCGACCGCGACGAGTTTCGCGTCGGAAACACGCGCCTCATGCTGATCGTCGCCGAGAGCGACTGAGCCGCGGGTCCTGAGCAACGACCCGCGTGATAGGCTGCGCCTCCATGAGAACGGTTGCAGTGCTTGCCATGAGTCTCCTGCTGCAAGGCGCTCGCAGCTCGGCCGAAGACGAAAGAGCTCAGTACCCTCCCTACCTCGCGAATTCCTACTTCGACGTTGGCATCGCCTACATCGACTACCCGTTCTCCGAGCGCCAACTGGAGCCCGGATTCCAGGCGGGGGCGATCGAGATCCCGCGTGTCGGCGGGCGCCTGGTCCTTCTGGGGCATCGGTTCACCGAGCGCCTCGCGGCTCAGTTCGTCTACATGCGCCCCGCCCAGTGGGTCAAGTACGACGACGTCAACGGCGTTCCCGGCGCGCGCTCCGTCTGGATGAACATCGGAGGATTGACTGTTCGAGGGACGGCGCCCCTCGGCGGGCCGCTGTCGATCGACGCCGAGGCGGGCGTTGGCGTCGTGACGCGACACGGCTTCCTGGTGGACGGAGTTCCCGCCGTCAAGGATGCGAGCTACTGGACCCTGCTGCTGGGAGGTGGGCTGCGGTATCGCCTGAACGAATCCTGGGACCTCGGCGCGAATGCGACCTACTCCCCTTCCAACGCGAAGGTGAGGCAGCCCCACACGCTCGTCCTCTCAGCGGGCTTCTCGCGCACCCTGCGGCCCCTCTCGGAGGAACGCGTCAGGGAGGACTCGCAATCGGGCTTCGTCTTTCCGAGGAACCTCCTGCAGTTGGGCTATTCCACGGACTTCGCGGGCTTTCGCGTCAATTCCTTCGTGTCGGGAGGCGGTGTGCCGATCTTCTGGGGTGGCCTCGCCCAGGTGCAGCACGGCCTCACGGTCCGCTATCAACGCAACGTGTTTCACACGCGGAGGGTGTTCTCATTCGATCTGGGGGCGAGCGTTTCGAATTGGAAGAGCCGCTTCGACGGAGCAAGGTTCTACACGGCATCGCTGTTCCCTGAGTTCAGGTTTACGCCCCTGCACCTCGGAGCGGCCGATCTCTATTTCAACTATTCCCTCGCGGCGCCTACGTCCATCTCCAGGGTCTCCATCGACGGGAACGACACGGGCAGGCACTTCACCTTCCAGGACTTCATGGGGATGGGGATCTACGCGGGCAAGGACCGGCACCTCAATGCCGAGATCCAGATCGGTCACTATTCGAATGGGAACCTCTTCCCGCAGAACGCGGGCGTATCGATCCCGCTCACCTTCATGCTGGGCTACACGTTCCACTGACTACGGTGGCTGCCGCGGGCAGCTACTTCCAGGCGACCTGGTTGCGGCACACGTCCCCCTTGGGAGACGAGATCGAGGCCTCGAGGTTCCATGAGGTCACGCCTTCTTCCCAGACGCCCGTCACGTCGACGAGAAGCAGCGCCTGCCTCCCGGAGACCTCGCGAGTCGGGGGCGTCGCCGGCCTCGTCGCACGAACACCGTTCGTCGTCGTCGTCAGAGCGAGATCGCGAATCTTGATGGTCTTGTCTCCGTCGTTGAGCAGGAAGATCTTCAGGCTGTAGTTCTCACCGACGCGCACCGCGGCCGGCGTCGGATCGAACCGGATGCGGCAGAGGAAATCCGGGTTCACGTTCACGTCCTCGGTGTCGAAGCCCGCCGGCCCCTTCTTCTGCCCGCCGCTCCTGGTCACCGTCTCTCCAGAGACGAAGGACTTTCGCGGCGGGAGCAACGAGACCGACTTGGTCGGCTCGGGAGTGGGCGTCTCGCGCGCCTGTGCCGCCGGCGGGAGCGTGGTGGGCGGCGGCGGCGTGGTGGACCGTCGTGACTGCTGCTGCCGGTCCGGAGACGCCTCGGCCGTCGCCTTCGTGGCATCGCGGGTCTGCGCCTCCGCGGAGCGGCGCGTCCGATCGAAGGAGTCGCGCGCCTCGAGGAACCCCTGCGTCGCCACCGCGAACTCTCCCTTCGCCAGAAGTCCCTGCGCGTCGCGCTCCGTCGCCACCGCCTGAGCGAACCCCGGGGCCGACGAGGCTTGCGCTTTGTCCGCCTGAGCCTTGGCGCGCGCGGCGTCGCGCTGCGCCTCCTCGGCCTGCGACTGGAAGAAGCGGTTCAGCTTGGCCGAAAGCTCGGCGGCCACCGGATGCGTGGGATCGATCGCCAGGACGCGGCCGAGGGCGGCCGAGGCGGCGTCCATGTCACCCGCGTCGAAGCGGGCCTTGGCCTCGGCCGCGGCGCCGTCCAGGTCCTTCAGAAAGGTCTGGGCAGCCTCCTTGATCTTGCGCGCCTCTGGATTCCCCGGCGACAGCTTCAGCGCGCCGTCGGCCTGGGCGATGGCGCTCGAGTACTTCTTGTCGTCCAGGTCCCTCTTCGCCAGCTCGACGTGGGTGAAGACAAGATCGTTGGTCAACGCACCGACCCGTGAGTCCGATCCCGAGGGAGTGGGCGATGCGGAGCCGCCGATCCCGGGCAAGAGGAAGTACGCCCCGGCTCCGATCGCCGCCACGAACAAGATCCCGCCCAGGATGATCGGGAGGGGGCTCGATCTTACCGTTGCCGGCCGTGGCGGTCCCGACGCGGGCGTGGACCGGACGGGCCGGGCGGCGGTTGACGTGACAGTCCTGGGCGGCAGCTTCGGCGGCAAGGAGCTGGGTGGGCTCGGAGCCGGCGCCGGCGCAGGAAGGCTGGCTGGGGCCACCGTGGGCCTGGCTGTCGCAAGCGTTGGCGACGGCGCGGGCGGTCCCGACCGAGGCTTGGAACCCACCGCGACCGTCCCCTCGGCGAGCTGCTGGTTCGAGGGGATGGGCGGACCGACCTTGGCCGGGATGCTCTTGAAGCTGTCGCCGGCCGACTTGGGTGCCGCGAGGCCCGCCGCCGCCTCGGCCTCGAGGGTCGAGGCGCCACGCCCTTCCTTGATGGCCCGCCGCGCGAGGGCCAGAGCCTCACGCAGCTCGCCGGCGTTCCGGTAGCGCTTCTTCCGGTCCTTCGCCATCGCGGTCTCGACGACCTCGATGAGGATCGCGGGGAGGTCGGGATTCCAGTTGCGCACGGGCTCGGGCTGCTTGTTCACCACCTGGAACAGAACGGCGTGGGCCGAGTCGCCGTCGAAGGGTTTGTGGTTGCTGAGCAGCTCGTAGAAGACGGCACCGATGGAGAAAACGTCCGAGGACAACTCGACCTTGTCTCCCAGCACCTGCTCCGGGGACATGTAGTGCGGCGTCCCCATCACGGTGCCCGTGCGCGTCATTTCGGAGCCGCCCAGGCGCGCCAAGCCGAAGTCCAGGATCTTCACCTGGCCGTTGGGCTGCACGTGGAGGTTGCCGGGCTTCAGGTCGCGATGGATGACCTCGCGGGAGTGGGCGAAGGCCAGCCCGTCACAGATCTGCTCCATGATGTCGAGCTTGTCGTCGAGGGTCGGAAGAAGGTCCTCCTGGCCGATGAGATTGCGGAGGTCCGCTCCCTCGAGGAGCTCCATGGCCATGTAGATGGTCCCCTGCTCCTCCCCGTAGTCGAAGACCGTGATGATGTTGGGGTGGTTCAGGCGAGCCGCCGCCTGCGCTTCGCGGTGGAAGCGCTGGCGCAGGTCGTTGTCGGAGCCGAGGCTGGCCGAGATCGTCTTGATGGCGACCTCGCGCCCGAGGACCGGGTCGAAGGCCTTGAAGACCTCGCCCATGGCCCCGCGCCCGATTCGGCCGACGACTTTGTACTTTCCCAGTTGCTCGAAAGCCATGGCCCTGCTATTGAGAAAGGAGCCGAGGATATCACGCCGCACCCAAGCGGGATAGCCCGGCGCCGTTGCCGGTCGAGCGTGGGTCCGGTATCGTCTCGGCCAACCGAATGGCCGAAGTGACTCACCCTCGCCACGCCGCGTTCATGCGCCTGGCGCTGGAGCAGGCGCGGCAGGCGCTTGACCTGGGCGAGGTGCCCGTGGGCGCCGTTCTCGTCCGCGGACAGGACGTGGTGGCCACCGGCTTCAACCAGCCGATCCACACCCTCGACCCGACGGGGCACGCGGAGATCGTGACTCTGCGCCGGGCCGCGCAGCAGGCCCGGAACTACCGGCTCCCCGGGACGACGCTCTACGTCACCCTCGAACCCTGTCTGATGTGCGTGGGGGCGCTCGTCAATGCCCGCGTGTCGTCCCTGGTCTACGGCGCCGCCGAGCCCAAGTGGGGGAGTGTCCGGTCACTCCTCGACGTGAACACCCTCGCCCTGAACCACCGCTTCGAGATCGTCGCGGGCGTGCTGGAAGAGGAGTGCCGGCAGATCGTGGTCGACTTCTTCGAGTTCCGCCGCGAACGAGGTTAGAATGGGATTCGTCTCGCGCGGAGAGGTGCGAGAGTGGTTGAATCGGACGGTCTCGAAAACCGTTGTACCTTCACGGGTACCGTGGGTTCGAATCCCACCCTCTCCGCCAGCACTTGGTCAGGCCGGTCAGCATCGCCTCGCGGGTAGCGCACTCCATCGCGCTTCCCGGACGGACCCTGGGCTCTTGCGCTACCGCTTTTTTCGGGTGAGAAGCGCCGCCACGTCTGCGTAGCGATCTTTGAAACGAGCGACGCGGAAGAATCCCTCCTCCGCACGAGGTCCGACACCCGCCAGGGGCTCTTGTCCGCGAGGACCGAGGACGACGCTGAGCGCGTAGAGCGGCTGCGAGGTGGATCCGGTCTCCAGACTCGCGAGGGTTGAGTCCGAATACCAGACGTACTGCCGCCGCGATTCCCACGCCAGTGCATACATGGAGATCGGCGGGCGCGACTTGATGAGAACGACGGCATCCGGCGGTGTGTTGAGAGCCACGAACCTGCCCAACGAGCGGGTCAAATAGTCACTGTCAAAGGTCCGGTCGGGCTTGGTCCAGACCGGTCCCAGCGAAGCCGTAGCGACAATCAGCACCAGGGACGTCGCCCGCAGCCACCGAAGCCCGCTCGGCCTGGGCTCAGCCAGTTTTCGCGAAACGATCTCGGCCACATAGACGAGTGCGAGCGGCGTGAACAGATAGAGATGGCGCCACCGTAGAAACGCTGCGGCCCCCACGAGAAGGGCTGTCAGAACGCACAAGCAGAAGAGCCAACGCACCGCCGCCTGCGCGCGGCTCTCTCGGGGCGGCATGAGCAGGGCGAGCAACAGGAGGCCGACAAGAACTGCGTCTGCCGAGGCCTCTTCGGGGCCGCCGGTCAAGATATCGTCGGCCACGTGGCTCAACTGATATCGCATCTTCTCGAACAGCTCACCCGGGTGTGCCTTGAAATAAGCGATCGGCTCCACTGTCAGCCCCGTCGTGCGCCAGATGTCCCCCGCTTTCTGCAACGGCATCGCGTTCGTGTGGCAGAGCCAGGTCGAATCCCACGCCACACTGTGGAGCGGATGACCGAAGTAGTGCGCGCTCCGGACGGCGGTCGGGACGAAGAACACGCTGAAGCCTGCGAGGAACAACGCCAGACTCGAGGCCACACGCCGCCGGTTCGGAGCCGATCCGGAGCCGCCGAAGGCATGAGTGACCTGTGTAAAGGCGAGGAATACCATGAAGAAGGGGACAAACGGCAACGCGTTCTGGCGCAGGGCTACGAGAGCCCCGGTGGCAAGACCGGCCGCGAGGCTGCGAACCGGGCGAGAAGGTCCGCAGAGCAGTAGCAACGCAAGCGTCATGAGGAGTGCTGCGGGACCCTCAGACAGGCCCGTCACGCTCGCGGCGTTCAACTGCAAGTTGACGCCCGCCAGGAACGCGGCGAGAAGGCCGATCTGTCGACCGTACAGCCTCGCTCCGAGCAGGTAGGTGACTGGCACGGTCAAAATGAAGCACGTCCCCGAAGCCCACCCTATGGCGGAATTCGTTGCGCCCAGCACCGCGAAGAAGAGGGCGAGGAGAACCGGGTTGCCCGGATCGTGGACGAAGTACGGAATCGGGAGTCTCTGGCTACCGAGTCGAGCGATCTCCAATACGCTCGCGCCGTCGGCAACGAGGCCACGTCCTGCGGCCAGGTTGCGCCCGACGTCGGCGTATTCGTACGTGTCGCCGCCCCACTGCGTCTGGCCATGGAGCAGGACGAGAAAATGGAATATGAACAGTCCGGCCGCCGCCAACAACGCCAACCCGGCCACCGCCCCATCACCGAGTCGTATGCCCCTGGGTTCCGGAGCCGGCGCCTCTGGCTGAGGTCCGTCCAGTGTCTCGTCCTCCCCGCCGCTCATGTGGCCTGCTGCTCCCTCCAGTGGGCCGCGCACGATCTCGCGGGCCGGCTTCGCTGGCTTCTCACTGTGTCGGATGAACGTCGAATGCGCTGGCAGTTTATCAGAGGCGGTTCCGGCGGCTGAAACGTCCGCTCCTGAGCCGTCTAGCGGGTGGCACCCGCCATGGCGACGACCAACAACGATCCGCCGGCCGGAAGGCCCACGCCCAATGAGGTGACCGCGTCCTCAACATACGACGCCGCTTTCCCAACGCCATTCGCGAGGTCACTGATTCGCAGTTCCGCAGCGGGGTCAAACGCCCGCGGGGACAGACGAGACCGCAGGCGCGCCGCGGCAAGCAACGGCAGAACCACGGAACAGAAGGAGGTCACCCGGGCTGGCTGGAAGCCCACCCGGTGGAGCTTGGCCAGGAGCTCGTTGCGCGTGTACCGCCGCTTATGGTGGCTGAAGGCGTCGACCTCGCTCCACAGCCAAGGGTGTTGAGGCACCGTCAACACGATTCCGCCGCCCGGCCGCACGGCTTCCCGCATTTCAGCGAGAGCGGCTTCGTCGTCGTCGATGTGCTCGATGACATCGAAGGCACCGATGACGTCGAACTCCGCCCGGAAGGGGATGTGCCGCGCGTCCATTTGCAGCAGCTCTACGCCGGGCAACCGTGCCGCGGCGAAGGCCAGGCCTTCCGTCCGGGAATCGCTTCCAGCCAGGACGATGCCCGGGAACTCCCGCCGGACACCCGCCAGGATGAAGCCGGTGCCGCAGCCGATCTCGAGAAGGCGGCCCGCGCGAGGAAAATGACGGCGGAGAGCGCGGAGGATCAGACGCTGGCGTGCCTGGAACCAAAAGTGCCGCTCCTCGGCCGCGGCAAGGTCCGCGTAGAGGTATGCCGCGTCTCCTCCGCTGCCGGCCGCGAGCTCTGGCGCGAAGATCGGTACGCCGTCGACGACCCGCGGCGCCGCGTCGCAGCTGGGGCAGGCCCAGGCCTCACCATCGAATCTAGCCATGCAGGCCAGACACCGCCTCATGCCTGGGATTGTGTCCCCGAGCGGCCCGTCTCCAACTGTGCCAGGCCGATGCCTGTGCGGCCGTATCCGTTTCCGTTGTAGAGCAAGAACCGAGAATCGCCGCGGTCCAGGACGCAGGGATAGGCGATCATCTCGCTGTCCCACCCATCCGCCGAGGGCTCCATGCCGGCGTCTTGGTCCTTACGCTCCCAGGTTCGGCCGTCGGCTGACTCCGCGTAGCCCAAGCGATACCGATCCCCCCTGAACGAGTACCACATGCGGTAGCAGTCCTTGTCGCGAACGACGCAGGGCCGCGAGAACGCGTACTCGTCGGGATGGGCGAAGTCGATACAGGGTCGAGAGTCTCGCTCCCAAAGGATGCCGTCCCGCGATTCCGCGTATCTGATGTTGTAGAAATGCCGGACCCCGTTCGCCAGTCGCTCCCACCGCGACCCCGACACGTACCACATGCGCCAGAGCCCTTCTTCCACGACGACCCAAGGGGAAGCCGTGAGGTAGGGGTCTTCCGGGCTGCGGTCCAGGATCGGGGCCGGCGAAACGCGAGCAAACGTCTCGCCTCCGTCCTCACTCACCGCCAGGCCGGCGAACAGGTAGAAAGGAACCGTCACCCCGAGACTCCAACCCGTGTAGTAGAGGTGGAGACGACGCTCGTGGGCCACGACGCACGAGACCGTCGCGCCGCTCTCGTCGAAGCTGCCGGGCGGCCCGGGATCCAGAACGGTCCCCGAGCCGACGCCCACGACGCGCGCGGAGTCCAAAGCGTCGAGCTCCAGCCAACCCACGTGAGCGCGACCAGCGCCGTCACGGCCACTCCAGTACACGCGCCGCCCGTCGGGGGCAACCGCCGGCAGCGCCGCGTGGCTCTCGAGCCAGGGCAGTCCGCGGGGCGGCTCGAAGATGAGCCCGAGCTTCTTCCACTTCAAGAGCGCACCTGGCTCAGAGGTCGACCTGATCGCTCGTCCGTGGAAAGCGCGCCGTTCGTGCAGCCACGAAGACCTCGCCCTCCTTTGTGTCCTTCATCAGGAGCGCCCCTGCTCCAACAAGGGTGCGCGGAGCGAGTGTGATGGAGTTTCGCAGCGTGGCGTTCACTCCGAGGAAGCAGTATGCGCCGACGCGCACGTGCCCGGAGACGACCACGTGGGAGCTGATGAAACAGTGGTCCTCGATGACCGAGTCGTGTCCGATGTGGTTACCGCTCCAGAGGGTGACGTCGTTGCCGATGGTGACGAAAGGCTGGATTGTGTTGTCCTCGAGGATGAAGCAGTTATCGCCGACGGCCTCATCGGTAAGAAAGGAGCAGCGACTGCTCACGTAGCTCGCCAAGGTGTAGCCCATCGACCGGGCCTCGGCATACTTGCGCGCCCTCGGCTCGTTCATCCCCTTGTAGCTCATGGCCACGAACAGGTCGAATTCCTTGGGAGGGTAGTCGCGCCCTACCTCCTCGAAATCCACCAGGGGCAGTTCGAGGAGCTTCTCCCCTTGTCGGTACTGCCGATCCACGGTGAAGGCGGCAATCGCGCGCCCTCCGTCCCGGGAGAAGTAGCGCCAGGCGAGCCGCGCGATATCGCCGGCCCCAAAAATCACCAGGGGCTTCATAGGGACCTACTTTCGCACGACCATTGTGAATTCGTAGAGGGGATAGTCGTGAAACAGGGCGACATGTGGCGACAGGCGCCGCTTGCAGTGGTCAAACAAGGCGAGAGGATCCGCATAGTAGAGGTCGGGCCGCCGGCGTGGTGGGTCCGAATAAAGGCTCAGAACGTTGAAGGCCAAGCCGTGCACCGCAAGGGTGGCCAACCGCTCGATCGTCTCGAGCATGAGGGTCGTCCACTCGTCGTCCGTGGCCTCGAGCCTGACGTTGAAGATTCCGCTGGCCAGAACATAGTCAGCCGCCAAGAGCTCGTTTGCCCGGTCGGTGAAGGTTGCGTCGCCCACTCCGTGCCAGCGGCTGCGAGCTTCGGACACCATCGCCTCGGAAATATCGTAGCCCTGGTACCGAACGCCTGGTCGCAAATTCCGAAGATAGCCCAGAAGGGCGCCGTAGCCGCATCCGTAGTCCAATACGGAGATGGACCCGTCCGCGGGGAGGGCTCTCGCAAGCTCCCGGAACCGTAGCTCCTGGGATTCCTCCGAGCTCCAGTCGACGCCACGTGCCGTAGCGCCGTGAGTTCGAACCTTCTCCTGATAGTAGTCCTTCACCCGAGCGAGCAAGCGGTCGCTCATGGGGTTGGCGCCTCTCGCTCGTAGACCTTGCGCACGATGGTGTAGGGGCGCTGTTTGGTTTCGATGAAGACGCGGGAGAGGTAGAGACCGACGAGCCCGATACAGAACAGGTTGAGCCCACCCAGGAGCCAGACGGAAACGATCAGGGAGGGCCACCCGGCGAGAAGAACGCCGAAGAACAGACGCCGCCCGATCAGGTACGCGGCCGCTGCGGACGCAAGAAGGACGATCAAGACGCCGAGATGAAAGACGGCGACGAGCGGGCGATCGCTGAAGGAAGTGACCGCGTCAACGAGCACGGCAACGCGCTTCGCGAAGCCATAGCTCGAACCCTCCCGCGAGCCTTTGTCGACCAGGACCGGCACCTGATCGAAGCCGGTGATGGCCCATAGGCCGCCGATGACGATCTGGCGCTCGCGATGGGCGACGAGGGCGTCCACGTAACGGCGGCTCATCAAGCGTACGGTGCAGAGATTGGGGGGCATCCGTACAGGAGAAAGAACATTGAACAGCTGGAAGAAGGCCGCGCCGGCCATCCGCTCGAACCGGCTCCCCTTCCGGCGGGTCTGCACGCCATACACGACATCGGCACTGGTCCGCGTCATTTCGGCCCAAAACGAGCCGAGGAGCTCCGGCTGCTCCTCGAGGTCGGCGTCGATCAAGAACACGATGTCGCCCCGAGCGTGGGCGAGGCCCGTCATCATCGCTCGGTGATGGCCGAAGTTGCGCGACAGATCCACGACCCGAAGTCGAGAGTCGGTCTCGTGGAGGCCAACCGCAATTCGGAGGGCATCGTCAGGGGAGCCATCGTTGACGAGAACGACTTCGTACTCGTCGGTGACGGCGTGCGCTGCCTGGCTCACCCGTGCGAAGAAGGGCTCGACGAAAGGGGCCGATCGATAGAGGGTCGCTACAACCGACAGCTTCATGGCTCAGGGTGAAAGAAGATGCTGGCGGGCCAGCGGCCCGGTGCTGAAAAGCAAGTCAAGGATGCTGACGTGGTGGTCAAAGGGAGGGTAGGGCTGTTCATATTCCCGGTATCCCGCATAGTCGAAGAACACGAGGTCGATTCCCGCCTCGCGAAAAAGGTCCGGATCGATGTAGCCACGCGCCGAGGGTCCAGAGACGTAGGTCGTGGCCCCAGCTTGTCTGCACAGACTCACCAGCCGCTCGGTCTTGCCGTCGCGCATCGTGTAGTCCATCGACCAGGTGATCTTCGTCTTGATCCCCAGGATGGCGCAGACGGCCTCCAAGAAGCTGCGGTTCACCCACGACAGGCGGAGTTCCCGCGTATTTCGGTACATCTCCTCGAACCGGTTCCGAAACAGCCCGAAGAAGGGTGCGCGCGCGTAGCAGCTTTCCAGGGTGCGCCAATGGTCCGGTCCCCAGGAGGCGTCGCTGATCTCGATGTTCTTGATGGCGTCGGAGTATCGGCCCTTCGCGGCGACCGGTATCGTGAGCCACCGCGTCCCGTGGGGTGTCTTGATGCGATTGCGGTTCCGCCAGTCGCGGCGGGTGTATTGAACGTCGTCGAAGAGAATGAACTCGTCCACCGTCGCAATCAGATCGAAGTACCCCTTCCAGGGAATGTAACTCGACTGGACGACCGCAACTCTCTTCTTCATGCCTCCCCGTGACCGCCAATCTGATCGCCACTGGCATTCGAGCGTCTGTCGTAAGTTGCGGGCCAGACGTAGTCCCCATGATCGAGGCGAATGCTAGCATACGCCCTCAAGAGTGACCCCCAAGACGAGATAGATCTCTCTCACCCTTGGTTCGATGGCGTCGAGTCGGAACGAATCCAGGAGGTCCTCCGCGGGCGCGTCGGGGGAGACGGGCCCTTCTGCCGAAAGGTCGAGGCACGCCTATCAGCGATGACGGGTGGGCGCGAACTCGCCGGAGGAGCCCGTGTGGCCGTCCGTGGGCGTGTGGCCGACGCTCTGCATGAGCTCGAGGGGCAATCCTAGCGCGGAAGACCAGGATCGGTAGCGCGCACGGGGTGTACGATTCCCCCCTGGGAGATCTGGGCCAATGATGCGAGCGGGAGTGCGCCGCCACGTAGCTCATGCATGGGCGCTAGCCCTGTTCCTCGCCGCCGTCATGGTCCCCGTGGCTGCCCTGGGCGAACCCTGGGTGGAGGTGGTGAGCCCTCATCTCGTCGTCGTGTCGGACGCAGGAAAGGGAGAGGCGCAGCGGATCGCGGTGCACTTCGAGAGGATCCGAGCGGCCATCAAGGCTCTCTGGCCGTGGGCGCGAGTGGATGCTCCGGTACCGTTGAAGATCCTGGCCACGCGGGGCGAAGACGGCCTCAAGGTGCTCATCCCCGAGTTCTGGAAAGGCAAGAACCGGGCGCATCCCGCCGGGGTGTTCCAGCAAGGCTTTGCCCGGCCCTGGATCGCCTTGCGGGCCGACCTCGCGGAGCCTGGCCCAGGGAGCGACAGTCCCTACCATCTGATCCAGCACGAATACCTCCACCTGGTGATCCACCTCAACTTCGAGCGTGTGCCCCTCTGGCTGGACGAAGGCATGGCGGAGCTGTTTGGTGGCACAGCCGTGCGAGGAAATGGCGTCGCCTTGGGCCGGCCGATCGCGGGACACCTACGCTTGCTCCGCGACCGGAAGCTGCTGCCGGTCGAATCACTCTTTCTCGTGAATCGTCGCTCGCCGGAGTACACCGAGCAGAACCGAACCAACCTCTTCTACGCGGAGTCCTGGGCCCTCGTGCACTACCTCATGCTCGATCCCAAAGCCTCCCACGACGCGGGGTTCAAGGGCTTCATGGGCGAGGTGGTCGAGGGGATGGAGCCGATGGCTGCGCTCCGCGCCCAGGGTCTGAGCGCCGCCGAGGTGGACCAAGGCCTCGCAGGCTACGTTCGACGGCTTGCCTATTGGAAGGCCACGCTCCCCACTCCGATCGCCGATGCCGAGGGCTTCACCACCCGCGAGGTCTCGGCCGCGGAGTGGTCGGCCGATTGCGGCGCGTTCCTCGTCGACCACGGGCGTGTGGCAGACGGCCGGCGTCTGCTCGATCAGGCGGAGCGTCAGCAGCCCGACCTTGCGGTCGTCCAGGAAGGTCTCGGCGTTGCGCTCCTCCGGGACAAGCAACTGGAGGAGGCGCGCGACCGGCTGGAGCGCGCGTCACACCTTGACACCGTCCGCCCGACGGCCCACTTTCTCGCTGCATGGGCGACTCTCCAGATGGCCTCGACCGTGCAGACGAGGGCGGACGCGCGGGCGCACCTCGAAAGAGCCATTCAGCTCGCTCCCGAATACGACCTGGCCCACGCTCTCCTGGCGGAGGCTCTCCTCGCTGACGGCGACGTCCCGCGCGCTGTCGAGCACGCTTCCCGGGCGGCGTCATTGGCCCCCGGCTCCGGCCCACACCGTCTCACTTTGGCGCGCGCGTTCATCGCAGCGGAGCACGTGAGCGATGGGGAGGCACAGGCCCGGAAGGCCGTCGATCTGGGATTGAACGATTCCCAGAACAAGGCCGCCTGGGCGCTACTCGAGTCGTCGGAGGGTCAGAGCACGCGGGAGGGCGACGGGTCTTCGCAGGCCGGCGTGACTGCCGGCTCCTCGGGCACGCCCCGGCTCCATCCCGCGCCCGGCGCGACCGCCCCAACAGGGCGGATCGCCGCGTGGGGCGTCTTCGTTGACGAGGACGGCAAGTCAAGTATCGAGGTGAGCGGCGGCCGCGTCGAGATATCGGTTCCCGCGGGCGCATACGACCTGGGCGCGGAGATCGGCAACGTCAGCGCGCCGCGGTTGCTGCGTCCGGTCGAGGGCGATTTCGTGGCTCAAGTCACCGTCTCGAGGGCGCCGCAGCCCGCTGAAATCCGCGGCTCCGCGAGGAGGGTGCCTTTCGATGGCGCCGGGCTGCTGCTATGGCTGGACGAGAGGAACTACGTCCGGCTCGAGTTTGCGGCCTCTGTTGCGGCGGGTGGGGCGACAACCCGCTATCCGCTCTTCCAGCAGCGCCGGAACGGCTTGGCGGTCGGCGGACTCGCAAAGGCTCACACGCACCTCGATGCCGCCCCGGCCACTCTGCGGCTCGAGCGCCACGACCGAAGCCTCCTCGGCTTTGTCCGGCAGGGCGAGGGCGAATGGACGTCGGTGGGTCGGTTCGAGGCGGATATGCCTTCGCAGATCTATCTCGGCGTGGCAGCCGTCAACACCACGCGAGCGCCCTTCGTGGCGGCCTTCGAGGCCTTCACCGTTTCTCCAGCGCCTTGATCCGATCCGTCTCCCGCCTGCGGGGGACCGCCCGTGCTCGAACACGGCGTTCAGGTGATGGCTGGCCTGAAGCTCATGTTCTGAGCCAGTGTGTTATCTTCGATGTTCGGGGCGGGCGACGCAGCGCCCCCCCCAGCTCGACAACGGAGAGATGCGAGAGCCAGGCTGAATCGGCATGACTGGAAATCATGTGTAGGGGAAACTCTACCGAGGGTTCGAATCCCTCTCTCTCCGCCACTTTTCTCAGGGCCTAGCTCACCAGTCGTACGCCAGGGCGTGTCCCACTCGTAGCGATCAGCCGGCGGCGTACAATTCCCCTGCGAATGCGGATCTGGACCCTCGCAGTGAGCATCCTCGCGGCGGCGCCGACAGGGCAGAAGCTCCCCTCCTGCGCCGATGCATGGAAGGAGATGACGCTTTCGTCGCTGACGGCTCAGGCCGCCCTCGGTGATCTCGAGTCCGCCTGCGCGCTCGGGGTTCGATACTCGGAAGAGGACGGAGCCTCCCGAGATTTCGTGAAGGCCCGCGAATGGCTCTTGAAAGCCGCCAATGCCGGAAACGCGGAAGCCCAACGACGTCTCGGCCGAATCTACGACTTCGTCGATCGTTCCGCCCACGACTCGGCTCAGGCCGTGGCTTGGTACAAAAGGGCCGCCGAGCAGGGCGATCCGGTGGCCCTCAACAACCTCAGCGAGTACTACCGGAGTGGTGACGGCGTGCCGCGGGACCTCGCCAAGCGGACTGCGCTGCTGAGGCAGGCGGCGGAGGTGGGCTACGCCCTAGCGCAGTTCAACCTCGGGCGCGCGTACTACGAGGGAGAGGGCGTCGAGCGGAACCTCCCGCTCGCGGCCGATTGGTACGAGAAGGCGGCGGCGCAAGGGTACGTCACGGCGCAGTTCAGTCTTGGGGTGACGTACTCTAGAGGTGAGGGGGTCCCCAAGGACTGCGAGAGAGCCGCCTTTTGGTACAAGAAAGCGGCGGCCCAGCACAACGCCTCGGCTCTCTTCAACCTGGGGAACATGAACCACGATGGGGACTGCGTTCCGGAGGATTTCGAGGCCGCACGTCGATACTGGATTGACGCGGCGGAGGCCGGCCACGCGGGCGCGTGCAACAACCTGGGCAACATGTACTCGAAGGCCGAGGGTGTCACGCACGACGACACCGTGGCGGCCCGTTGGTATCTGAAAGGAGCCGAGAGAGGCGACGACATGGCTCAGGCCAACATCGGGTTCGGGTTCATGAACGGCATCGGCGTGCCCATCGACTACGCGAAGGCCGTGAAGTTCTCGCGCCTTGCGGCCGAGGCTGGGAGGCCGGACGCCATGGTCAACCTGGGATGGATGTACTACTTCGGCCACGGCGTGCCGCAAGACGGCAAGCTCGCTCTCGAGTGGACACTGAAGGTGGCTGAGCGAGGCGAATCCAGCACCGGCCAGGCGCAGTTCAACCTCGGCGTCTACTATCGCGACGGCATCAACGGCATCGCAAAGGACTACTCCCTTGCTTACGTCTGGTTCACGAGGGCCGGCCGGTCCGGAATGGCCAATGGCCAAAATCGCGCCGACGTCGTGGGGGGTTTGATGGATCCCCGAGAGTTGGCGCGCGTACGAAACTCGCTCGGCCTCGACGGCGCTCCTTGAGGAACTGCCGAGTATGAACCCACCTCCCCGGTCCCCGCCACCGCCGGTCCTGATTGCCCGTGGGGCGTTGATCGCCCTTGTGGCGGCCCTTCTTGTGGGACGGGAGTCCGGCCGACCTCAGCTGACGCAGCCCGCACAGCCCGGCGTGACGGTGACGATACCCCCAGCGGCGAACGTACCGCCGCCCGTGGGCGCGACGGAGCCACCGACTCTCGCCCGGTATGCCGCGCCCGCCGCTCCGTTCGAAGCATCGGCCGCCGCATCTCCCGTCGCGGCTCCTAGTGGCCCCACGGCGCCCTACCCTTCTCCAGCACCGGCCTCGCACGACTCGTTGCGAGACGCTGTCGCGACCTACTTCCGCAACGTGGAGGCGGTCCAGAGCCAAGCCAAGTCCTGGAATGATCCGGAGGCTCTGGCGCGGATTCTCCTGGAGCAAGGCGCACGCGGCGACGTGAGCGGCTTCGACGGCCTTGCCGCCGCAAACCGGAAAGTTCGCGACGATCTTCGCGCCATAAGCGCCCCCGATCCCTGCCGGGAGCACTATCGACTGACGCTCGCCCTAGTCGAAGAGTCGGTCTCGATGCTCGAGGGCGTCAAGAGCCAGCTCCAGGGAAGGGATGAGGGCTCTCTTGCGTCGCTCGCCGGATCGGGGCGCGATCTGGAGCGAAAGGCGAAGGAAGTGGACGCTCAAGCGGCGGAGATCAAGCGGCGATTCGGGTTGTGACAGGCCGTCGGCCATTGGGGTAGGATGACCGCGCCTTTCCAACGTGTGAGCAATCGAGGAGGGACCATGGCGCGGCGCATCGGAATCCGGTTCGGCGAGGCGATGGCGGCGGGGACCGAGGACTGGCTCTGGACCGAGCCCGAGATCGCGATCGGCGAGCTGAACGGTCCCGTCGGCCAGGCGATGGCCAACCTCATGGGGCAGAGTGCCGGCTTCTCGAGGTTCTTCTGTCTCGTCGACGGCGACAAGCAAGTGAAGCCGGTGACCCTCATGGTCCCCAAGGTTCACCTGAAGAAGATGATTGACGTCCAGATCTTCGGCGGCCCGGTTCAGGCAGGCATCGCCGACGGTGTCCTCGATGCCGTCCAGTCCGGGCTCATCCCGAAGGGCAGCGCCGACCACCTCGGTATCGTCTGCCTCGTGTGGATCGATCCGCGCCTCTCGACGATGAAAGACCCGGATTTCAACGAACTGTACAAGAACAACAGAACGGCGATGAAGTCCGCCATCGAGAAGGCCTTGAAGGGGAAGCCCACGGTCAAAGAGCTGCTCAAGGAAGACCGCACGAAGCCCCGTCACATGTACTACAATCGCGAAAAGGACCGCTGGCAGTTTTCGTAGTTCCCCTGGTGCGGTCTAGAGGCCCTCACTTCCCTCGCGCCATATCCGTGCGCCCGTGTTGTTGAAGGGCGTCAGGAAGATCTCGCCTCGTCCCTTCACGCGGTCGGCGGCCCGAGCAGCCTCGTCTTCGCTGCCGAACAAGCCGAAGGCAGCGGGGCCCCACGACGACTGGCCCGCCCCCGCCGCGCCGTAGGCGAGCAGCTCGTCCACGACTTCGCCCACGACTCTGTGGGCGAAGCGTGCTCCCTGGACGGGGCGGAAGGTCTCGCCGACGAGTCGCTGCACCTCTGTGATGCCGCGACCGAAAGCGGAGATGTCTTTCTCCACCAGGGCCGGAAGAACCAGCATCAGAATCCGATGGGCGATCCGCTCCGCCAATTCGGCCGGTGGTGCAGGCAGTGTCCGAAAGGCTTCCTCCTCCGCGGCCCCTGACAGGCCGCGTGCGACGTCAGGGAGGACCAGCAGGCACCGCCACTCGGCCGGCATGTCCTGGCGCAGGAGCACCGGTGCCGGCTCGCTTCCGCCGATCCGTCGTCCACCCTCGACAATGAAGCCTCCTTGCTCGAAAGCCCACATGCCGATGGCCGAGCGCTCCCCACGCCGCGTGATCTCGGCGAGCGCCGCCGCTCCCGCCGGGCGGTCGAAGATCGTGGCCAGGGCCCGCGCCGTGGCAAGAGCCAGTTGCGTCCCCGAGCCCAGGCCCGCGTGGGCGGGGATCGCGCGGCGGAGTCGAAGTGTCGCGCCACCCGTGATCCCGTGGTGATCGAGGAAGCGGCGCGCGTAGAGAAGGAGCCGATCGCCTTCCGGGCCTTCGGCCACGAGTGTTGCGGCGGGGCGCGCTTCGAGAAGCAGCGACGGCGCCGCCAGGGCGGCGCCCAAGCCGCCGAAGCGGCGGCCCAGATCTCCTCGCAGATCGATGAGGCCGAGGTGAAGACGCGCCGGCGCCTCGACGAAGACGGCCGCCGATTCGATCACGCTAGCCCACCCCGGAGCGCCGCGGCCTCGGAGCGGACGAACTCGGTGAGCCGCGTCATAGCCTCGCGTTCGACGGGCCCCGCCGTCTTGTCGACGATGATTTGGAGCCGCCCATAGTCGTTCAGGATTTCCTCGATCGGAAGAATCCGTGTCCTGGTGGCGAGGATCGTCGCCTCGATCACGGCGTTCCTCGCGCGGTTGTACCCGAGGAATTCCCTTCGTGTGCCGCGATGGACGACATCGCAGACCAACCGGGCCCGCGGTTCAGTGACGTTGGCCTCGCGGACGCGAAGTTCGCGCCAGGAGCAAGCCGCGTCGAGAACGATGCCGCGCACCACCATGGCGGGCTGCGACGGAACGCTCGGCGAGCCGAGGGCGGCGCCCACGTACAAGAGGACGTCGTCGACCAGATTCACGACGGCTTCCGGAACTTCCTGGAGGTTGCGAAACGTCGTGGTCTCTCTGTAGGGCTTCAGGACAATCCGCTCCTCGCCCCACTCGACCCCCAGCGGCGCGACGTTCGGCCGCCCCGCGCCGTCCAGCGTCGTCACGAGCGTTTCGAGGATCACGCCGCCACCCCGAGGGGCAGAGCGAGGAAGTTGCGCAGAAGCGCGTGGCCGTGCTCCGTCAGCACCGATTCCGGATGGAACTGCACTCCCCAGACGGGCCAACGCCGATGGCGAAGCGCCATCACCTCGTCGTCGGGCGTCGTGGCCACGACCTCGAGCGACTCGGGGAGGCCTTCGCGCGACACGACCAGCGAGTGATAGCGCGTGGCCTGGAAAGGGCTCGGCAGCCCCGCGAAGATCCCCTGGCCCGAGTGGTGGATGGGAGAGGTCTTGCCGTGGCGGGGCCGATCCGAGCGGACCACCCGTCCCCCCAGGGCCGCGGCCACGCACTGGTGTCCCAGGCAGACTCCCAGCACCGGAATCCGCGAACCGAGCTCCCGGACGATCGCGTTCGAAATCCCCGCCTCCCGCGGCGTGCAGGGGCCAGGAGACACGAGGATGTGGCTCGGCGCCATGGCCACGATCTCGTCCAGAGAAATGGCGTCGCTTCGGCGCACCTCGGTGGGTTGCCCCAGCTCGCGCGCGTAGCGGGCCAGGTTGTGAACGAACGAGTCGTAGTTATCGACGAGCAGGATCATGGTCGAGCGCCGCTACCATACCCCGTGCCTTGTCCAGGGTCTCCTCGTATTCTCGTTCGGGTTCCGAGTCGGAGACGATGCCACCCCCGGCCTGAAAATACGCTCGTCCTTCCTTCACCACGAAAGTTCGGATCGCGATGTTCGTGTCCATGGCGCCCCCGAAAGAGAGGAAGCCGAGAGATCCCGTGTAGACGCCGCGACGGGTCGGCTCCAGCTCGGCGATGATCTCCATCGCGCGCACCTTCGGCGCGCCCGTGATCGACCCGCCGGGCCACGTGGCTCTCAAGAGGTCGACCGCGCCCGTGCCGGGGCGGAGTTGGCCGACCACCGTCGAGACGAGATGGTGGACCGTGGCATACCGCTCGATCCGGCAGAGCTCGGGAACCTCCACCGTGTGGTCCCGGCACACTTTCGACAGATCGTTCCGCAGCAGGTCCACGATCATCACGTTCTCGGCGCGGTCCTTTTCGCTCTCGGCGAGGGCTGTGCCGATGGCCGAGTCGTGGCGGGGGGTCCAGCCGCGAGGCGACGTACCCTTGATGGGCCGCGTCTCCACGCGATCCCCGGAGAGGAGCAGGAAGCGTTCGGGAGAGGCGCTGACGACGACGGTCTCTCCAATGTCGAAGTAGCCGGCGAAGGGGGCGGGGTTGCGTTCGCGGAGCCGCACGTAGAGATCGAAGGCCGGACCGGGCAGCGTCGCCTCGAACCGCTGGGAGAGGTTCACCTGGAAGATGTCTCCCGCCCGGATGTACTCGCGCACGCGTTCGACTCCCCGAAGATAGTCCTCCCGCGAGAATGTAGAGGTGACGCCGGGCCAACCGGCGACCGCGTGGGTTTTGAGTGCGGTCGCCCGTGCTCCCCCCGGCGATTGGCAACGGCGCTCGACCGGAGGTCCCGCCAGGCGGCGGCGAACCGCGGCGGCTCGTTCCTCGGCCCGAGCCGCGCGACGGGATCCCTCCTCGGGAAGACCCGTTGAGAACAGCCACGTCCGTCTTAGGGTGTGGTCCCAGGCCAGCGTCCAGTCGTAGAGACCGAGGCAGAGATCCGGAAGGTCCAAGTCGTCGAAGGGCGGCGAGGGGAGACGCTCGAGGTGATGGCATAGGTCGTAGGAGAGATAGCCCGCGGCGCCGCCCTGGAAGGGAGGCAACCCGGGCTGTGCCGCCATGTGAAGGTGCCGAAGGGTGTTTTCCAGCAGGGCGAAGGGATCCTCGGTCGCGCCTTTGGACCGGAGGACACGCCACGGGTCCGCTGTCAGGTAGGAGTAGCGTCCCAATCGCTCCGATGGGATGGCGCTCTCGAGTAGCAGCGGATAGGGGAGGTCCAGGAAACGGGCGCAGGCTTCCGCGGGTGATGGTGGGTCGGTGATCTCGGCGACCAGCATCTCGGCCACGGGAAGAGCTACGGCCGCGGCTTGCGCCGCGTGGCGGCCCGCCGGCGATCTTCTCGCTCACGGGACGCGCGGAGGCGGTTCTCGCGCCAGCCGCTTGGACCCTCTTCCGGGGGCGTGAGGTAGCCCCAGGACAACTCTCCCTCCTGGCGGTACGTCTTGCCGAGGGTCAAAGCGAGGCTCGCCTTCGTCAGCTCCTTCCCAAGATAAAAAGCGTGGGTGCCTTCCTCGACGCCCAACTGCGCGAAGATCTCGGAAGCGTCGGTCCCGCTCACGAAGCGTTCCGCATTGAAGACGTGGATCCTTTCGCCGTCGGTGAAGATGCGGTAGTCGCGGTCCGTGATCTCCTTCTGCATCTGCCGCAACTCGGCCTCACTGTACACCGATACGGCCGCGTCCCTGGCGGTCAAGAGCCGGCTGTCGACGTGCTTGGGCAGGCTCTTCTTGGTGACGGCGTAGTGCATCAGGCGGCGGGCGATGTCGGCCTCGCGCACCGCGCCTCGCGCCCACGGGATCTCCGCCGTGGTCAGCACGTGGCGGATTCCCAGCTCCTGGCAATAGCCGAGCAGCAGCGCCGTGACGCCCGTCGAGTCGGCTTCGGTAAGCTCCGTGAGGTTCGCGATCCCCATCAGGATCTCGGCCTCGGGCCACCGTCGGCGCACCTCGTAGTAACGATGGAGCGACTCGGCGGCGCCGAAGCCGATGGGCTCGAGGATCGGGTCCGCGATGGTGCGGACGCCCCAGCCAGCCAGCGTCTCCATGTTTCGGTAAAGGCTGTCGAGTCCCGCGCCGAAATCGGGGAGGACGACGACGGTGGCGTCCAGCTCCCGGGCCAGCTCCAGGTTCGACCCGTTCACGCTCAGCACCAGCTCGGCGCCCGCCTTCACGGCCGCGCGGACCTCTTCCGCATCGAAGCTGTCGACGCTAACCCTGTGCCCTTCGCCTCGAAGCGCTCCGACGATGTCTGCCAGCGCCGGAAACGGCACGCCCTTGGTGCAGCCGACGTCGATGACGTCGGCCCCCTGGTCGGCGAAAGCGCGGGCCCGGCCGACGATCTCGGGAACCGAGAAGCGCGGCGCATTGTTGATCTCGGCCAGAATCTGGACGTCGTGAGCGCCGTAGTCGGCCCGTGCCGCGGCCATGCCGAAGTGCTCGGGGATCTGGCGCAGGTCCTTCGGGCCTTTCTCGGCGCGGACGCCGCAGCGCTTCTCGACCAGCGCGACGTCCCCCTGGGTGTGCCCCGGCAGCAAGACGAGGTCGGTGCCGTCCGCGACCTTCAGAAAGCGAGAGACCCACTCGGTCGTCATCAGGGCCGCCACGCTGATGCCGAGGACGGTGATCTCGTGTTCGAAAGGCGTCTTCATCCCGGCGAGGGTGTCGCGGAGCAGCGGCGCCGCGAGCTTGCCGGTCACGAAGAGGACCTTCATTCGGTCGGACGGCTCAGCCCGGCGGGATCCGATCCTTGTTGGCCGCGAGCCACTGGGCGAAGGTCTGGAGCTTCGGGTTCAGGGCGCGGGACAGGGCGATGTCCCGGGCGCCGCAGAAGTCCTTCTCGAAGTCCCGCTTGAACTGGAACATGTTGGCGAGGTCGTCGGCTCCGGGGAAGCCGAAGGTGCGGTAGACCTCGGGCGGAACGTAGCTGTACGCCACGTCTTCGCCGAACGCTCGCGAGAGGTCGGCCGCCATCTGCGCGCCGGTCAGGAATTCCCCGGCGATACCGACGGTCTTGCCGACGTACTCGGTGCCGCCCTTGAAGATGCCGTAGGCGCAGCGGCCGATGTCCTCGGCGGCGATTCCGGGAAGCTTCTTATCGGCCATGGGGAGGACGAAGG
The DNA here is from genome assembly GCA_041493035.1 of Vicinamibacteria bacterium. GTDB lineage: Bacteria > Acidobacteriota > Vicinamibacteria > Fen-336 > Fen-336 > JBGPYB01. The sequence continues at coordinate 27,388 of JBGPYB010000016.1, forward strand.
CGAGCTTTCCGTCGGGCCCCTTCTTCGGCCCCATCCCGAACAGGATGAGGTTGTCCCAGTAGAACGACGTCAGGAGAAAGGTCGTGGGAACGCGGGCATCGGAGAAGAAGTGGTCCGACTCTCCCTTGGCGTCGAAGTGCGGGACCTTGTACTTGCCCATCAACGTGGGCATGCGGGTGTCTTGGGCGGGAACAAAGCGTCGCGTGTCCTCGAGGGTCGACCAGATGACGTGTTGCACGCCGGTGTCCTTGGCCGCTTGAGCCATCGCCGCAGCCTGAGCCTGTTCTTTCTCGGGGGAGAAGTGATCCCAGAAGAAGGTCACGCAGTAGGCCCCGTGGGCGCCGCGGAACGCCTGCTTGAGGCTGACCGCGTCATCAACGTTGGCCACGACGACCTCGGCGCCGAGCGCTCCGAGCTGCTGAGCCTTCTCGGTTCGGACGTCTCTCGTCACGGCACGCACGGCGAAGCCGCCGCTCGGATCGTCCAGGATGGCGCGAACGAGGCCGCCTCCCTGGCTGCCGGTCGCGCCCACGACGACGATGATTTTCTTCTCCATGCCGCCCTCTAGTTCTTGACGCCGCCGGGCGCCTCGACGAGCGCGGGCTCCGGCACGCGGTTCTTGACCGCCGGGATCGAACGCACGGATGCGTAGACCGCCTTCAGGTCCTCGTTGGTCAGGTTCTCACACGTCTGCACGACTCATGCTATCTCAGGTACCCTTTCCGCTGGCCACGAACTTGTTGGGCGTTCCCTCGAGCGCCGAGCCCTCGGCCGGGCGCCACAACGCGACGTCCTCGATCTTGCGGGCCAGCTCCAAGTCCTTGTCGGTAATCCCGTTCTCCGAATGAGTCATGAGCTTCACCGTGACCTTGGCCCAGGTGACGCTCAAGTCGGGATGGTGCCAGGCCGCTTCGGCCAAGAACGCGATCTGGTTCACGAGCAGCAGTGTCGTCGGCCAGCCGTCGGTCTTGTACTGGCGCCGGATCCAGCCGTCCTCCAGGTACCAGCCAGGAAGATCCGTCAGCTTCTTCGCGATCTCGTCGTCTGAATACGTCGGCAGCTTTGCTCTCGTCATGCTCCGAAGCTACATCACCGCGCCGCCGTTCACCAGCAGCGTCGTGCCCGTGAGGAACGCGGCCTCGCCCGAGGCGAGAAAGACGGCCGCCTGCGCCACGTCTTCCGGCGTCCCCCAGCGCTTGAGAGGCGTTGACTCGGCGATGCGACGCCGTGCGTCCTCCGTGAGCCCTTCGGCGAAAGCCGTGGCGATCCAGCCTGGCGCGAGGACGTGAACGCGCACCTCGGGAGCCAGGCTCAGGGCCAGGCACTTGCTGAAGGCGAGGACTCCTCCTTTCGCCGCGGCGTAGATCTCGGCCAGGCGCCCGGGTGCCCCGGTCAGCACGTGGTCCCACGAGACGTTGAGGATGACGCCGCTTCCCTGTGGGCGCATCAGCTCGGCCGCCCGCCAGGAGCAGAGCATCGTCGCGCGCAGGTCGACGCCGAGCGCTCGATCGAGCTTCTCGATATCGGAAAGCCTGGATCCTTCGCCGGTCAGGATGTCCGTGCCTGCGTTGTTCACCCACACGTCCGCGCGCCCCAGTCGAGCTGCGACCTCGGCCTTGAGGCGATCGACCTCGGACTCCCGCGAGAGATCAGCTTCAAGAACGAAAGCCTGACTCCCGGCTCGGCGCACGTCATCGGCCGTCTGGTTGGCGCCGTCGGCGTTCCGCCGGTACGTCAGGAGCAGCGTAGCTCCCTCGCGCGCAAAGGCCCTCGCGATGGCGCGGCCGATGCCGCTCGATGCGCCCGTGACGACAGCATTCCGCCCCGCGAGGCGCCCGGGCGCAGGCGCCAGAGCCCTTTCGGCGCTCGTGGTCTCGTCGTCGTTCATGATGGCTGGCGCCTTCGACCGCTAGTATATGATGGCGTCATGTCCGGCCCTCTTCACGCACCGCGTCTGCTCGTCAGCGTCGTTTCGGCCGAGGAGGTCGCCGCGGCCCTCGAGGGAGGTGCCGACGTCGTCGACGTCAAGAACCCCGCCGAAGGCTCTCTCGGCGCCCCGACGCCGGGCTTGCTCCGCGAGATCCGCTCCTTCGTCACCCCGCCCGTTCTGTTGAGCGCGGCTCTCGGCGATGCGCCGCACCTGCCGGGAACGATGGCTTTGGCGGCCGCTGGCGCCGTGGCATGTGGCGCCGACTACGTCAAGGTCGGTCTGCTCGGGTCGGCCCGTCCCGAGCAGGCGCTGGAGCTGATCCTGGCCGCCCGACTTGCCGCAAGCGAGGCCAATCCTCGAGCGAAGCTCGTAGCCGTCGCGTATGCCGACGCCTCACGCGTGGGCGCCTTGCCGCCGGCCGCTCTCCCCGCGATCGCGCGACAGGCCGGCGCTCACGGCGTGATGCTCGATACGGCAGTCAAGGACGGCACGTCGACCTTCGGGGCGCTGGGCGAGGATGCGTTGGCCGCCTTCGTCGCCGAGGCACGAGCCCTCGGGCTGATGACGGCGCTCGCCGGCGCCCTTCGGCTCGATGATTTCCCGAGACTTCGCTCCCTCGGCGTGGATCTCGTCGGCGTGCGCGGGAGCGCCTGCGACGGCGGTCGCGGCGGACGCGTGAGCGCCGCGCGCGTGGGTAGGCTTCGCGCCGCTCTTGGCCTCACTGCACCCGCGTCCCTCGCGCTCGCCCGTTCCTGAGGAGGTCCTCGATCCTGTCTGGGTGCCGGCCGTTCAGGATCCAGCATTCCCTGGCCGGGGACAGGGCCCGAGGGAAGTAGTCGTCCACGATCCCGGTCGAAGCCAAGGAAGACAGGCTTGCCTCGGCCAGCAGGTCCTGTGTTCCGTCGGTGACTCCGTCCACGGCCTTCAGCAGGATGAGACGACGGGCGTCGAGTTGGCTCGCAGCCCACGCTGCGATGCTGTCGGAAGTGACGTCCCACCGATGGGGGAGTGGGTCGGTGGCGCGGAGCCATGCAAAGGGCGCGAGGATCGCGACGTGCCCCGCCTCGACGGCTCGTCGGGCACCCTGGGCGTCGACGACCAGGTCGGCCGTTGGCAGAAGACCCGCCAGGAGGTGGGCATGCTGGTCCATGGCGAGGACGGCCATCCAGTGGGCGGCGCTGTCCCCGGGAGCGTGAAGGCGATCCATCTCGCGGACGGCGTCGGCGAGCGGGCCTCCGCCCGGCACGATCACCAACCCGTTCGTCTGCGCCAATCTGCCCAAGGTCTCGAGAAGTGGGCGCAGGTCCGCGTCTGCGATGAGGCTCCCTCCCACCTTCACCACCGCATCGATCATCACGGCTCAAGCTCTCGTGCCAGCAGATGGGCCACGGCGGGGGCGGGCGCCGCCCTCGCCGCCGCTGTTCCCAGGCGAGAGTCGAGACCACAGGTCGCCAGGCCCGCCTCATAGGCCGCTGCCCGCGCCAGGAGAGCGCCGGCGCCCGCCACCACGGCCGTTCGCGGCGCCGTCGTTCCGAGGCGCTTCAGCACCTGGCGGATCCCCGACGCGATCTGTCGCGCCTGGGCCGCGGCCACGTGCTGCGCGATGGCGGTCACCTCCCTCGCACCGATCATCTCCATGTCCGCGCAGACGACGCGTGCCAGACGGGCCGCGGCCTCTTCGCGGCTGCGCCCGCGGCCGTCGGGCGTCTCGCAGTTGTACCCCGTCGCGTCGATCTGACCGAGCCACAGGTATGCGTCCGCGGCGATGGCGAAGTGCTCGGCGGCCACTCGGCAACGGCGCCCTCTCAGCGGAACCCGCCGAACGATGGCGCAGATCGGCGTGCGCAGGAGTCCGGTGTAGACCAGTTCGCCGCTCCGGAGGCGTCCGGGGTCGGTGCGCCCGTGGGCCGCAACTCGTCCAGCCACGATCGGGATGATGTCGGTCGTGGTACTTCCCACGTCGATGAGGAGAGCGTCGGGCCAATGGCCGGTGATCAGTGTCGCGGTCGCCATCCAGTTCGCCGCGGCGACCTTCAGCGGGCGACGCCGCGCCTCGGCGTCGGAGTGGAAGCGCCCATCGACGCCGAACACATCGAGACCGGCGGCGGGGAAGGCGATACGAAAGGCATCGAGGACCGACGCGACACCTTCGCGCTTCGTCGCGAAACAGTCGGCCAGCTCCGCCGTCATCGTCACGGCCATGCGCGACCCGCCGCCCAACGCCGCACCCACCTCCGCGAGGACCTCAGGCAGCCGCGCCTTTTCGCGCCAGAGGGCGAAGGGACGCTCGACGATCGTCGGCTCGGCGTCGCCGTCCAGGCGCGCGGCTTTCACGTTGGCGCCCCCCACATCCCAGCCGAGGATCCGTGGCCTCATCGGTCCTGCCCCCTACGCGCAAGGCGACGGACGCCGAGGATCGCCCCCGAGGCCGAGAAGCGAACCCACCGCCGCGCCCGGGGCGTCTTGGGCAACCTGCCGGCGCAGGCGGCGAGTGCGAGTCTCGCGATGTTTTCGTCCATCGCTGCACGAAGGCCGAGGTACGCCGTCGTCAGGCGTGGGTTCACCTCGATGACGACCGCGTCGTTCGCCGTCAGGACCAGATCGACGCCGACGTAGCCCTTGAACCCAGGGAAGGCCTTGCACGCGAGCACGGCCGCGGCGAGAGCGTGTGTCACGCGGGGAGAATCGAGGGGCGTGACGCCGCCACGATACGAGAAGCGATGTGTCTCCCGGAGCCATTGACCGTTCACCGCCAGGGCCACGGCTTCGCCACCGAATGCCAGGAGCGAGACGCTCGCGGCAACGCCGGAGACGTGCCGCTGCACGAGGAACCTGTCGGCCTCCGCTGACACGGATCGGACCGAGGCGATGGCCCGAGGCCACTCGTCCGCACTCCGGACCAGCCACACGCCGCCGCATCCGGCTCCCCTGGCGGGCTTGACCACGACGGGGAAGCCCATCGCACGACCCGCGGCATGGGCTTCGGCCGTCGTCCTCACGGCATGCGTTTCCGGATGCGACACTCCGCAACGAGCCAGGAGCCGCGGGAGGGCTTGCTTGTCGCAGGCTCGACGGATGACGACAGCGCTCGAACCCAGAAGTGCCGTCCCGTGACGCTCGGCCCGCGCTGCGAGCGCCTCGAGGTGACCGTGGGTTTCCGGAGCCACGAGCCACGCGGCATCCACGGACGCGAGAAGACCGTCGAGCAACGACGCGTTGCCGGGGGGAAGTACTACGACCTCGGCGGCCTTCGAGCGCAGCGGGAACCGCGGATCCACCGTGGTCACGATGCGATGGTGACGAAGCGCCGCGAGATCGTTCACCAGCGCGTCACGCATCGCTCGCCCCTCGCGAGCCAGCGAAGGAGGTACGGGCTGCCCCGCGAGGCCGCCGCCGCTGACGAACTCGTGGACCAGAATGCGCATCGGCCTCGCTAGAACTCGCGGGGCGGGAGGATCAGTCGGTCATCCGCTCCCGGACCCATCCCGACTGGCCGAAGGACTCTTCGACCTCGATGGCCAGAGCGTGGAGCTTTCCGCCGCCCATCTTCCGGAGCTCGTCTCGGACACGTCCCAGGAGGTATCGGGCCAGCATTTCCGCTGTAGTGTTGGGGATCGGAACGAAGCAGACGTCGCTCTTCGGGAAGACGTAGCGCCGGTCCTTGTAGAGCACCTGGACGCCGTCCCCTTCTTCCGAGAGACGCAGCGCCTGGTTCTGGGTCGGGAGCAGCATGCGGTGATCCATCTCGTCGACCAGACGCCGCATCAGGCGTTTCAGGCTCACGAAATCCCAGACATAACCGTTCTCGTCGAGGTCTCCCTCCAGCTCGACCCGCGCCCTGTAGTTGTGGCCATGGAGCGTTTCGCAGGTGTCGCTGTAGGTGATGAAGTGGCCGCAGCAAAAGACCAGGTAATCCTTCTCGACGACGATCTTGTACTCGGCCATCTCCCGCTCCTTCAAAGCTCCTCGCCGAGTGCGACGAAAAGCGCCGCGGCCACGAGATCCGCCGTGGTCCCGGGGTTCATCCGGTTCCCCGGCCCGCGCAGCTCGCGGTCGAACGCGTCCGCGGCCTGCGCACGCTCGGGGCTGCCGGGCTCGCCGGCCGCCAGGACCTGCCGGGCGCGTTGGCTCACGGACCGCGCCGCGCCGAGACCCTCCTTGCGCGCGATCAGCGTGTCCGGAACCTCGGCCAGTGTCCGCAGATATGCGTCCAGAACGGCAACAGGCCAACTGCCCTGCTCGGCTCGCGCCTCTCGGAGCGCCGGCACCGTCAGGCTCAACGTCACATCATAGTCCGTCACGTATTCCCGCGCGATCGTGTCCCGCTCTGCCGCCAGAGCCATGACCTCTCGCAGCGACAGCGACGGCTCCTCGCGGACGTCCTGCGTCTCCGCACTTCCAAGGCCGCCGGGCGCGGCGAGGCGAATGGCCGCGTAGGTGTCGCGCGCGTCATCGACCGTCAACGCCGCGAGCACCGCTGATAGCCGGCTCCGGAGAGAGCCGCCCTCTCCCGCAGCCGCACGCGCCAGGGGTGCCAGGAGCAAGACGATGCCCAGGTTGGTGTTGGTTCCGACGAGCTGTCTCGTCTTCTCCACCGCGCTCAGAACCATCGCTCCCACCGATGTCCCGCTCGCCCGAGCGAAGACGGGCCCGATGGCCACCGCGCTCAACAGGAAATCCTCGAAGCGGACGTCGACGAAGTCGTGTTGGCGCGAGACGTTTCCCGGCTTGGGGGCGCTCACCTCGAGGAGGCAGGCCGATTGCGCAAGCTGGCTGATCTCGTCGGGCGAGAACGCTCGAGTCATCGCGGCCTCCGGATGAATCGTCACGAGTTCGCCCTCGGCGCTTCCTGTCCGATCTCTCGCTCGACCTGGGTGGCGGCGCTCACGAGACGACCGTAACACGCCGCATGGTCCGGCCCCTCGGCGAACACCGTGCAGATCGGATGACCCCGCCGGATAAGCTCGCCTGGGAACGGCAGATCGCGGACGTCGTCCCGCGAGAGCCAGCGTCGGGTATCACCGACCATGACGTCCTGCCGGGCCCACACGATCGCCTTGCCGAAGACGCTTGTGGCGGGAGTTCTCGACGGCGTGACGGCTAAGGAGCCGTCGCAGGCGTCGGCGTGGGCTTCGAACACGTTCGGCCGGCCCGCGCGTTCGAGCAGCTCCATCGAAGCCGAGTAACGCGGGTTCAGCTCCAGCGCGAAGGCCTCACCGTCTCTCACGATGAAATCGAGACCGTTGACGCCGACGAGACCGAACGCCTTCGTCATGGCTTGCGCCAGCCCGTCGAGACGTTCGAGAAGAGACGGCTCGGCCGGGAAGGGGTAGAGGCTTCCGCAGTACCGATAGCCTCGCGCGCCGAAGGCGGCGTCTCCCGCTAGTCCCTTCGAAAGGCCGAGAAGCCGAGCGCGCCGGCCGTCGGCGGCGAAGGATATCGATCCGAGGACGCCGTCGATCCGCTCCTGAACCACCTCGTCCGCGCGCAGGCGGGAGCCAGGCACGAAGTGGACGACGCCGCTCCCGCCGCCGCCGCGCACGGGCTTCCGCAGCCACGCGCGGTTCGGGGAGAGGGATCGAGCCTCGCTGGCCGCGAAGGTCGCGGGGACACGTCCTCCGGCTTCCTCGACCGTTCGCGCAAACTGTGTCCAGTCGCGCGCGGCGACGAGGGTCGCCGGAGAGTTGCCCAGAAGCCTCCGGCCGGTCCCCAGGCGACGGACCGCCGCCGGATGGTTCTCGAGGTTGGCGACGTAGGCGGCGGAACCGGCGCCCAGGCGGCGGCCAATGGCCACCGCTGCGGCCGCGCTGTAGGCACGTCCCTTGTCGCGGACCAGCGCCACGTTCTCGATGCGAGCCTTCTGGTCGAGATCGCCGAAGGCATCCACGCTGACGCAGTCGCGTCCGGCGCGCCTCGCCGACTCGGCGAAGGCTCGCGTCGACACGCCGACGATCAGAACGCGCTCCTCGGCCACGGCATCACCATCGAGGACGTGCCCGGCGACCCGATCAAAGGGCCGCCGCAAGATCGTAGATCTGCTCCGCGTCGAGGACGAGATCCGCCACTTCCACGGCCGGCCCGGCGGCCAGCAGGATCTCGGCCCATCCGATGAGGTCCTTCGGTCCCCGCGTGAAGATCGCTCCGTGGATGAGGCCGCGAACGTCTTCTTCAGCGAGCGAGCAGTAGCTCAGTACCTCGTCGGCCCCCGCGTCGTGCGCGACGATCCGGTCGAAGGCGCCCGGAAGACGGTCCGCGTCCAACTGGAGGAGCAACTTGCGCATCCCATGGTTCCCTTCGATACGGCCACCTCGCCGACAAGGGACGCCGGCGAGGTGGCTCGGGCGCGCTTTACTTGTCGGCGCCGCCCGCGAACGGGTGCGTGGCGGTCTTGGCCCCGCCGAGGACCTCGTCTACCGTCGGCTTCCCCTTGAGGGCGCGCTCGATGGACTCCTTGGTGGCTTCGTAGTTGAACTTGTAGATCTTCTTGTCGTCGGCCGCCTCCCAGTGGATGAAGACTCCCACGAGGATGACGTAGTCGTCGGCCTTGGCCTTGGGGATCACACCCGAAGCGACCGAATCGACGACCGCGCGGGCCACCGCCGCCTGGGCCGGGCCGAACATCTGCACGGCTTGCTTCGCTCCCTTGATGGTCACCTTGTTGAAGAGGAGCGTGTCGGGCTTGCAGGGAAGGTTCGGGGCGACGACCGCGAGCAGGGACGTGAATCCGTCCTTGTTGTTCGAGAGGGCGTTCACGAACGCCTGCCCCGCGGGGCCGCTCTTGGACCCGATGATGAGATCGATGTGGGCGATCTCGTTCCCGTCCCCGACCAGGGATTCGCCGATGAAGAAATCCGCTGCCATGTCATCCTCCCGTAATGTCATCAAACGATTTGCCCAAGCCCCGGGCGAGCAAGAGACGAGCCGTCCAGGGGCAAGTGCGGCCAGTCCAGCGAGGCAGGCATTCTCAGTTGGCCAGCGGAAGCCTGTCAAGCACGGTCGTGACTACAGCCAGCGAGATTCCTTCGCCCCTCCGCCTTCTTTCGCCCTGTCTCCGTTTTGCAGTAGTCTACCGATAGAGGGTCGGTCGTACGTGGACTCCGGCCCCGCGCAACTCGGGACGTCGAACCCCGCCAGGCCCGGAAGGGAGCAACGGTTAGGCGCCCCCCGCGTGTGCCGCGGGACAGCCGGAGTTCACGTAGGGCCGGCGCTCCCCGCTCCAAAATGTCCTACCAGGTTCTCGCGCGGAAGTGGCGCCCCAAGACCTTCGACGAGGTCGTGGGCCAAGTCATGGTCACCCGCACCCTCAAGAACGCCCTGGCGTCGGGGCGCATCGGCCACGCGTTCCTGCTGTCGGGAGCCCGCGGCGTCGGAAAGACCACGACGGCCCGGATCCTGGCCAAGGCCCTCAACTGCTCCAAGGGCGAGGGGCCCACGGCCGACCCGTGCGGCGAATGCGCGTCGTGCGTCGAGATCACCGCGGGGACGTCACTCGACGTCCAGGAGATCGACGGGGCCACTCACAACGGCGTCGAGCAGGTCCGGGAGCTGCGCGAGAGCGCCCGATACAGCCCGGCGCGCGATCGCTTCAAGGTGTGGATCATCGACGAGGTCCACATGCTCTCGACCGGCGCCTTCAACGCGCTGCTGAAGACTCTCGAAGAACCCCCGCCGCGGGTCAAGTTCATCTTCGCTACGACCGAGTACCACAAGATCCCCGACACGATCCTCTCTCGCTGCCAGCAGTACGACTTCCGGATGATCCCGGCGAGGGAGCTGATCGCTCACCTCCGGGTCGTATCCGACGCCGACGGGATCAAAGTGAGCGACGAGGCTCTGGCACGGATCGCTCGAGCCGCCGAAGGGAGCGCGCGGGACGCACTCTCTCTCTTCGACCAGGTCCTTTCCTTCAGCGGCAGCGAGGTCAAGGACGAGGACCTCTCGGCGCTTCTGGGGCTCATCGATCGGGAGCTGCTTCTCGCGGCGTCGCGCGGGATCGCGGCGTCCGACGCGTCCGCGCTGCTGGGAGTGATCGAGCGCCTCTCGGATTACGGCGCCGACTACCGCAACTTCGCTCGGGAGCTTCTTCTTCACTTTCGCGAGCTTCTTCTGCTCAAGCTGGCGCCCCCCGGAAGCCCCCTCCTCGCGGCCATCGTCCCAGAGGAAGCCGAGCGCATGCGTCCCCTCGCCGAGGGCTTTTCGGAAGAAGACATCCTCCGCGCGTTCGAGGTGCTCACGCGAGCCGAGTCCGACCTCCGCTCGGCCCCCGACCCGCGGGTCACGCTGGAGTTCGCCCTGCTGAAACTCGCTCACTCGCGCCGCCTCGTTCCCTTTGCCGAGCTCGTGGCTCGCGTGGAAGCGATGCTGTCCGGTGCTCCGGCGCCCGCAAGGGCGCTCCCTCGGCCGGCCGCCGTCCCGGCTCCTCCGGCTTTGGCGTCAGCCGTGGCGAATCCACAGATCCGCATGATGAGCCGGCCGCAATCGCTTCCGCCGGAACCGCGGCCCGTTCCCGTTGCCGCCCCTCCTTCCGTCGAGCCGCCAGCGGCGCCCGCCGAGTCTGGCGACCTCGTGGCCTCCATGCTGGTGGCGGCCCAAACGCGCCCCTCACTCGCGCAGCCGCTGCGGAGCGCCTCGGCCCGTGTTGAGGGAGATGTGGTCCATCTCGTGGTGACGGCCGACTTCGGCGCGTTCGCGGAGATGCACGCCGACGAGTACCAGGATCTGGCGTCGAAAGCGGCGGGCCGCAAGGTGAAGGTTCGGATCTCCACGGGGGCGGCATCGGGAGCGACAAGCGAGCCCTCGCTTACCCAGCAGAAGCGTGAACGACTCATGAAGGAAGCGGTCCGTGAGCCCGCCGTTCAGGAGGCCCTCGACCTTTTCAACGGAAAGGTCGTGGACGTGCGCGAGGCGAAGCCCTCCAGTTGAACTTTTCGGAAGGAGACTCTGTGAACCCATTCGGAGGAGATCCCCGCAAGCTCATGAAGCAGCTCCAGCAGGCGCAGGAGCGCGTTCAGGAGGAGATTGCCGCGCTTAGGATCGAGTCGACGTCGGGCGGAGGGATGGTCGCCGTCGCAATGGACGGCCAGAAGAACCTCGTCAGCCTGAAGATCGACCCCGAAGTCGTCAGCAAGGACGACGTCGAGATGCTCCAGGACCTCATGATGGCTGCCGTCAACGAAGCGGCCCGGAAGGTCGATCAGGCGATACAGGAAAAGATCGGGGCCCTGACGGGGGGCCTCAAGATCCCGGGACTCGGGTAGCGCCCGGACGCCCGGGGTTCGGTGGCTCGGCCAGCGATGCCATCGCGAGGAGCACGATGGGAACGGCACTCGCGGGGGCCGGGACACTCGGGAGCAGCACGAGCGCTGCGGCCGTGATCGTTCCGAGGAGAGCCCAGGGCATTGCCCGCGCTCTCGTCGACCGGAGCAGCATGAGGGCCAGCAACCCAAGCAAGATCGGCGCGGCACCGCGGAGCAGCGCCATCCCTGCGACCTCCTGGCCCGGCCGGTAGTAGAGCAGGTTCGACAGGCCCATCCCCGGCGAGAGCGGTCGCGCCGCGAGAACCCAGCGCACGAATTCCCCCGGGAAGAGGACGAGCAGCGGCAGGATGGCCGCCAGTAGCCCCAGACCGAGAGTCATTGCGGCTACCCGCACGCCACTCCGGCGGACCAGGAACCCCGCGGCGATTACGAGCGCCACCGGGATCATCTCGCCTGCACCGAAGACGACGCCCAGCGCACAGACCGGGCAGAGCGTCAAGACAGCGCCGATGGTGGTCCCTTGCTCTCGAGCCACGAGGCCCGTTGCCAACGCCGCGGCCACAACCATCGCCAGGACAGTCAACAACCTTGGATCCACGGCGACGCGTCGAAGGCTTCGTCCCAAAGCGAAGGTCAGCGGCGAGGGGGGCGTTTCCGCGATGGGCCGCGGTGGATCGCGGCGCCAGCTCATCGACCAGGCCTCGAGCACCGGCGTCGGCGTGTGCCCGGGTCGATCCGCCCAGGCGCCGGGGCCGAGGGCCTCTTGCGATCGGAGAGCCGCTACGTACCACGGGTCCTGGGCACGTCGCGTTCCCGTCGCCAAACCGACATGGGAAATCACCAGGGCGGGGAGCGCGATGCCGAGGACACCGCCCGCGGTGATGAGTCCCAGTCGAACGCTTCTGGGCGCGCCGCCGATACCGAGCAGCAGGTAGACGATTCCCAGTCCCGCCAACGCGCCGCTCGCTCCCATGCTCAGCGGGTCGCGCCACCGCGGACCGGCGGGCGACGGCGCGAGCCACGCGGGTAAGCCCACGTCGACTCCGGCCGCCTGGGCCTGATCCCAGGTCGTGCGCAGCGGCTCGTGGTACGCAATCTCCACTCCGAGCAGGAGAAGGAGCAGGGGCACCACGGCGATGTCGGTCCTTCTGTCGCCGTCCATGAGGACACCCAAAGGAAGGAAGATCGCGGCCAGGATCAGGTAGTTGGGATTCACGATCCTGGAGAAGTAGAGGGACACGAGGAGCGCCGCGCTGCCGCAGACGAAGGCCGAGCCCAGGGTGCGCCGGCCGAGTTGGTAACGCAGGAGCACGAGGCCGATGGGAATGAACAGCAGATAGAAACGTTGGAACGGAAAATAGTCGGACAGCGTCGCCACACGGCCCGCGTAGATGAGGAGGTTGGCGAAACCGAAGCCGGGGGTTCCGCCGAGCGGGTACTGTTCCGAGCCGGGGCTGCCGACCTGGTACCGAAAGATATCTCCGACGAAGGCCCGCAGGTCGAGCGCCGCCACCGGCAGAACGATCGCCGTGAAGACGCCTACGGCAATGAGAGCCGGCCGCCGAAGGCGCCGGAGCCCATCGCGTGTCGCCAGGTGCTTCAGTGAAGCGACGTCGGCGAGATGTGCCAGCAGGAAAGGCGCGAAGGGCCACGCGAGCTGCTTGAAGGCACACGCGACACCGAGCATCGCTGCCGCAGCGTCAGGGCGGCCGCGAGTCGCGAGGAGGGCTCCGAGCAGGAGCGGGACGGCGCTCATCACGTCGTTCGTCCCGAAGATCTGGGGCCAGAAGATCAGCGGGTTGAGCGCCACCAGAGCGGCGGCCACCAGGCGCTTCTCCGGGGTCGTCACGAGGCGCGTGATGAGGACGATGGCCAGCCCGTACGCCGCCAGGGTCACGAGGCGTGGATCGAAGAAGCCGAAGAGGCGTCGGCACAAGACGTAGGGGATGGCCATCGCGAGGTGGACGCCGGGAAGGTACCAATGGTGACGCACGATCGGGTTGCCGCCGAGCGGCGCCCAGAAGACCGAGGAGCGGGACTGCCAGCCCAGAACGCTGGCGGAGTAGTCGGCTCCATAGGGGGAGAGGCCCGAGAGGACGCGGTCCAAGGCCAAGGGGAGCTGAACGACGCCGCCGTCGTGGCCATACGGCCGCCCGGTCGCGAGGCCGAGGGCGATGAACGCCACCGTGGGCAGTGCCACGAGGACGAGAGCTGCGGCGACGATCAGCGTGGCGCGGGCTCGAGCACCTTTCCCCGTGAGGGCCAGGACGCCGTAGGCGGCTGCCAACCCCGTGGCCGCGGCGGCCAGGAGGAGCGCCACGGGGTCGTCGTAGAGGACGGGCGCGGGCTGTGGCAGAAAGGCCGCCAGCCAAGCGGGCTTCGGCGTGTCCTTCAGATCATGGAAGAGCTGCCACGCCAGCTCTCGCGGTGGGTCGTAGAGTGCCAACTCCCGGCCCACCAGGAGGAGCATTGCAGGGACAATCGCGCCGTCCAGAGAGAGCCGGTGAGACGTCCCGTTCGCCCGTGATGCTTCCGCGACTTTCTCCTTGCCTCCCACGTGACGCTGAATATACTCTCCCCCCATTCGAAGCGATTGCGGCCTTCGCCGGGGAGGCCAAGGAGTGGTGCCGATGTTCAGGAAGCTCTTGCGGCGCACGCTGTTGACCGGGCTGACGTTGGCGCTTCTTTCAGGCGCTGCCTTGGCCCAGACCCAGATCACGACGGGCGTCATCCAGGGGACGGTGAAGGATGCCAGCGGTTCCGTGGTGCCCCGGGCGGCGGTGGAGGTCAAGAACCTGGGCACGAACGCGTCGCGATCCCTCACGACGTCGGAGGACGGCCGTTTCGTCGTCCTCCAGCTGACGCCGGGCCGCTACAGCGTGACCGTGAGCCTCGCCGGCTTCGCCACTCTCGTTCAGGAAAACGTCGCCGTCAGCGTCGGCCAGACGGTGATTCTGAACGCCTCACTGAAGCCGTCCACCGTGACCGAGACCGTCACGGTGACGGGGACGCCGACCGTGGACACGTCCAGCTCGACCGCCAGCAACACGCTCGACGAAACGACCATCAGCACGACGCCGATCCTGGGTCGCAAGTTCGAGGACCTGCTCACGCTGACTCCGGGGGTCAGCGTCGTCCAGGGTCCGGATGGCGACGAGATCACGTTCTCCGGACAGCGCGGCGTCTACAACAACATCAGCCTGGACGGCGGCGACTACAACAACGGCTTCTTCGGCGAGCAGATGGGCGGCCAGCGTGCGGCCATCGACATCACGCTCGAGGCGGTCAAGGAGTTCCAGGTGGTGGCGACCGGCGCGACCGCCGAGTTCGGTCGCACCGCTGGGGGCATCGTGAACGTCATCACCAAGTCGGGCACCAACGACTTCCACGGAAGCCTCTTCGAGTACCAGCGCCTCGAGGGTCTTACCTCCAACACGTCCGACGGGAAGCCGCTGAAGGACTTCCACCGCGAGCAGTTCGGCGGGACGATCGGCGGGCCGCTCGTCAAGGACAAGGCCTTCTTCTTCGTGGCGTTCGAGGGCATCCGCGAGAACCTTCAGCGCGACAACCTGAGCGTGCCGCTCGGCACCTGCCCGGTGGGGGCCCCGACTATCACGGCGGACGAGGCCCTCATCGGCGGCAATCCCGAATGCCAGCGTCTGGCGCTGCTCAACTACTTCAAGGCCACGCGGAACCAGGACGACGGGCAGCCGGTGAACCACAAGGTCGACAACAACGCGATGCTGGCCAAGCTCGACTGGACCATCAACGCCAAGAACAACCTCGCGGTCTCCTACAACTTCGACTACTCCAACAACACCAACCAGACCTTCGACGTGCCGACCTATGGCAACTCCGCGAACGGCACCGAAGGCCCGTCCAAGATCAACGTGGCGAACTTGAACCTCTTCAGCACGGTCTCGGCGACGCAGTTCAACGAGTTCCATCTCACCTATTCGCGCGAGAACCGGCCGCGGAACGCGACCCCCTCGAACATCCCCGCCAACACCGGTATCAGCTTCGCGCCGCCGACCTTCCAGTTCGGCTCCCCGTACTTCCTGGAGCCCAGCGTCGACGAGCTGATCAAGCGCTTCCAGATCAAGGACAACTTCTCGATCGTCAAAGGCAAGCACACGATCAAGGTCGGAGGCGACTGGCTCCACACCAACAACACACAGGTGTTCCGGGGCTTCTTCACGGGCCGCTACCTCTTCGACAGCGTGACGGGCTTCCTGCGCTATGCGTCGCCGCCCGCCGGCGGCGGTTACGGGCCCTACACCGTGGGCTGCTCGGACGGTGAGTACGTCACGGCTCCCGCGCCGTGTCCGGCCGGCACCACTCCCACGGGAGGACCGCTGGTCTTCTACCTCGATTCAACATCACCCGACGGTGTCGCCCGCGACGCTGCCGGCGCGTCCAGCATCAACAACAACGAGTTCGCGCTCTTCGCCCAGGACAAGTGGCAGATCCGGCCGAACCTCACGATCAGCTACGGCCTCCGCTGGGATGCCCAGTACATGCCGGAGACCATAGACCCGACGACTACCGCTTACGCCCAGTTCCTGAACGATCCACGCTTTCCCTCGGACGGAACGATCCCGGATCAGAAGAAGGAGTTCCAGCCACGGCTCGGCCTCGCCTGGGACGTCAAGGGCAACGGAAAGTCCGTACTCCGCGCGAACGCAGGCATCTACTATGCGCGGCAGAACATGCTGACGCAGGTGGGAGCGGTCACGACGAACGGCGTCCAGCAGAAGAGCGACTTCGCCAGCACCGGCTTGATGTTGGACCTCCTCGGGCGTTTCGGATTCGTCATTCCCTTGCCGACCTGGCCGGACATCCTTTCGCCATCGGCTGTACCGCCTGGGACCTTCCCGCTCTTCTCGGGTGTGAAGGTCTTCGCCAAGGACTACCACACCCCGCTGATCTACACATGGAACGTTGCCTACGAGCAAGAGATCGCCCCCGACTGGTCGGCGTACGTGGACTTCACGTGGTCGAAGGGCGTGTATCTGACCCGCACGCTGAACTACAACGCCCATGGGACGGGGGTGGCCGCCGTGCAGCCGCCGAACCGCGATACGACCTCCTACACAGGGGACGCTCCGTTCGGGCCGCAACTGGGGGACGTGTACTTCCAGAACAGCCGGGGCAAGGGGCTCTACCGCGGCGGGACGATCGGGGTGCGCAAGCGCTTCTCGAACAAGTACCAGCTCGAAGCCAACTACGTTCTCGCCAAGGACCTGGACGACGACTCGAACGAGCGCGATCCCTTCACCGACCGCAGCTTCAACTTCTACGACCTGACGCAGGACTACGGCCCCTCCGACCGGGACATCCGCCACAAGTTCAACCTCTTCGCCTACGGCGAGCTGCCGTGGGGGCTGCAAGGCAACGCGCGCGTCCAGGCCCGGTCGGCCCAGCCGATCACCACGTCGCCCCGCGTCCTCAATGGCGTCGACCGCGGCCGCAACTGGGACCGGAAGGACAACAAGTACTTCTCGCTCGACTGGCGCTTGCAGCGTCCGATCCGCTTCGGGAAGAGCTGCGCGCTGATCCCGACGATCGAGATGTTCAACACGTTCAACAGCAAGAACAACGTCAACACGCTGTCGACTCCGGCGCTCTTCAACTTCGACGGCTTCCTGCGCCTCGGCGTGGGCGATCCGCGCCAGTTGCAGTTGTCGGCGAAGTTCACGTTCTAGCATTGATGGATTACCCGGGGCCGGTGGCGCGACTGATCGAGGAGTTGCGCCGCCTCCCCGGCATCGGTCCGAAATCGGCGCAGCGTATTACGTACGCCCTGCTGAAAGGATCGGCCGAGGACGCGACGCGCTTGGGCGCTGCGATCAGCGAGCTGAAGGACGGGATCCGCACCTGCTCGATCTGCAACGCCATCACCGACCGGGAAGTCTGCTCCACCTGCGGCGACCCGGGCCGGTCCGAAAAGATCATCTGTGTCGTGGAAGAGCCCCACAACCTCATCGCTGTCGAGAAGACGCGGGAATTCAAGGGCCGCTATCA
>JBGPYB010000259.1:0-4243 GCA_041493035.1 Vicinamibacteria bacterium
CGCGCGCGCTACAATCCTGCTTCGCGCTACGCGCGGGGGAGGCGATAGGCAGAGTTGCAAACGGAACTTCGGGCGTGGACGGTCAAGGACTCCCTCGAACTCTACAATGTCCACGGTTGGGGACGTGACTTCTTCTCGATCAATGAAGCGGGACACGTCGAGGTCACTCCCGCCGGACCTAGCTCTCCGAAGATCGATCTCAAAGAGTTGATCGACGATCTTCGCAACCGCGGCCTCAACCTTCCCTTCCTCATCCGCTTCTCCGACATCCTGAGGACTCGCGTCCAACAGCTCTGCGGCTCGTTTCAGCAGGCCATCGCGGAAAACGACTACAAGGGGGTCTACCGAGGGGTCTACCCGATCAAAGTCAACCAGCAGCGCCACGTGGTAGAGGAGCTGGTGGAGTACGGCCGCCCCTACAACCTCGGCATCGAGGCCGGGTCGAAGCCGGAGCTTCTGGTGGCGCTCGCCCTCCAGGACAATCCCGAGGCGCTGATCCTCTGCAACGGATACAAAGACAAGGCCTCCATCGAGACGGCCCTCCTCGCCCGCAAGCTGGGGCGGCGGGTCATCGTCATCATGGACCGGGTCGCGGAGCTGGACACGGTGCTGGCGGCGTCGCGCGAGCTGGACATCCGGCCGGTGATCGGCGTCCGCGCGCGCCTCTCCACCAAGGGCGCCGGCAAGTGGGTGGAGTCCACCGGCGACCGCTCGAAGTTCGGCCTGACGACCGCCGAGATCGTGGCCTCGGTGGAGCGCCTGCGCACCGAGGACATGCTGGACTGCCTTCAGCTCCTCCACTTCCACATCGGGTCACAGATCAGCGCCATCCGCGCGGTGAAGGACGCCCTCCAGGAAGCGAGCCGCATCTACGTCGAGCTCCACGCCTTGGGCGCCAACATGCGCTACATCGACTGCGGCGGAGGGCTGGGAGTCGACTACGACGGGAGCCAGACCAACTTCCACTCGTCGGTGAACTACTCGTTGCAGGAATACGCGTCGGACATCGTCAGCCAGGTCGGCGAGGCCTGCAACGCCAAGGGAGTCCCCCATCCCGACATCATCACCGAGTCGGGGCGCGCCCTCGTGGCCCATCATTCCCTGCTGGTCTTCAACGTCCTCGGGACCAACGAGATCCTCCTTGGGCAGATCCCCGAATCCCTGGCCAAGGACGAGCATCGCGTCATCCAGAACCTGTACGAGAGCTATGCGGGTGTGACGCGGAAGAACTTCCTCGAGACCTACCACGACGCCCTCCAGTTCAAGGAAGAAGCCATCACCGCCTTCAACCTGGGCTTCCTGGACCTGAAGGCGCGGGCGAGGGTGGAGGAGCTCTTCTGGGCCACGTGCGAACGGATCCTCAAGATCGTGCGTGACCTCCCCTACGTCCCCGACGACCTCGAGGGGCTGGAGAAGCAGCTCTCCGACACCTACTACTGCAACTTCTCCCTCTTCCAGTCGCTCCCCGATCATTGGGCCGTGCGGCAGCTCTTTCCCACGATGCCCGTCGACCGGCTGAACAAGGCCCCGACGAGACGCGCCGTCCTGGCCGATCTTACCTGTGACAGCGACGGGAAGATGGACGAGTTCATCGACCTGAAGGACGTGAAGCATTTCCTCGAGCTTCACCCGATGGGCGGCGAGCCGTACTACATCGCGAGCTTCCTCGTAGGGGCGTACCAGGAGATCCTGGGGGATCTTCACAACCTCTTCGGCGACACCGACGCCGTCCACGTGCGGCTGGATGGCGACGACTATCGGGTTGATCACGTGGTCGAGGGAGACTCGGTGACCGAGGTCCTCTCCTACGTCCAGTACTCCAAGGACGACCTCATCGCCCGCATGCGCCGCAGCGTCGAGGACGCGCTTCGCGAGAAGCGCCTCACCCCCGCCGAGTCGGGGCGCTTCATGCGTCGCTACGAAGAAGCCCTCGAGGGGTATACGTACCTCACCGTCAACGACTGACCGCTCCGGAGGGGTGTCTACTCCCCCAGCGGGACGAAGTCGCCGCTCGCGACGTCGAGGATGTGAACGGTCCCGTCTTCGATGACGTAGTGCCAGCCGTGGAGGCACAGATCGCCTGCCTCGACCCGCTCGCGGACCATCGGATAGCCCATGAGCCGCTCCAACTGGAGGACGATCGAGCGTCTCTCGGTCTGCCGCAGCACGTCCTCGCTGACCGGTGCGTCGAGCTGCGCGCCGCGCGCCAGCTCGAGCCACCGGGAGATGTGGGGCGTCCTTGGGCTCGTCGGCGCGTAGAGCGCGGCGATGGCGCCACAGTGGCTGTGGCCGCAGACCACGATGTCCTTCACGCCCAGGATCAGGGCGCCGTACTCGATCCCGGCGGACGTGCCGTGGAAGCCGGCGTCGGGCTCGAAGGGTGGGACCAGGTTCCCGACGTTCCGCAGGATGAACAGCTCCCCGGGCACCGACGAGGTCCCGCGGGAGTCGGCGCAGCCGATGAAGAGCGTGCTGGGGCGCTGGCCCTCGGCGACCAGCCTCCGATAGTGCTCCTGGAGGCGAGGGAAGTGCTCCTGCTGGAACCGGCGAAGCCCTTCGATGAGGCGCTGTGGCATGGAGTGGTTAGTATAGGGAGATCGAGTGGCGGGAGGTGGGCATGACGACTGCAGATCCGTTTGACGTGCTCCGGGACCTCGAGGCGATGCCCGGCGAGCTGCGGGCGGCGGCCGCGCAGATGGACGTCGCTCGATGGGCCGCGCCGGCGGCGGCAGGGGGCTTCTCCCTGGTGGAACAGGCCTGGCATCTTGCCGACCTGGAGCGGGAGGGATACGGCGAGCGCATTCGCCGGCTCCTGGCCGAGGACGACCCGCTTCTGGCGGACTTCGACGGCGAACGCATGGCTCGCGAAAGGTCCTATCGAACGAAGTCGCTCGCCGAGGGTCTCGCCGCCTTCGCCGCCGCGCGTGCCGCCAACGTCACGCTGCTCAGGTCCCTTCCGCCGCGCCTCTGGGGCCGCGCGGGACGCCAGGAGGGCGTGGGACCAGTGGCCCTCAGAGACATTCCGCGAATGATGCGGGAGCACGACGCGGCTCATCGCGGCGAGATCATGGCACTTCTGGCGGGGACGAGCGCTCCCAGGGAGTCGGCCTGGGCTTGAGCCTCGCTAGCGGCTAGCTCAACTGGGCTGCACTGCGACCTCGAGGATCTCCTCGCTCATCGCCCGGAGCACTTCGGAGAGCCCTTCCGGCTCCGGGTTCTGACCATCGGGGACGTTCCAGGTCACGAGCACGCGATGGTCGCCGTCCACGGACAGCA
Source organism: Vicinamibacteria bacterium (assembly GCA_041493035.1). Lineage (GTDB taxonomy): Bacteria > Acidobacteriota > Vicinamibacteria > Fen-336 > Fen-336 > JBGPYB01. The sequence continues at coordinate 3,277 of JBGPYB010000259.1, forward strand.
ACTCCACGCCCCTGATGTGACCCATGAGGTCGGCCACGGAGCGCGCCCGGCCCGGCTGTGTCTCGAGGACGATGTTCGTCACAAGCATCGTGGCCTCCGTCTTGGCGCCCTCGCCCAAAAGTCGTCTACGGCTACAGCGCGGGGCGGACCAACTCCGGCTCCGAAGAAGGCGCGGCAGCGGGGCCGGCGGGCGGGACCCCGCTCTCCACCGGTCGCGGGCCTGCCCCGGCCGGCGGCGGCATCCGCTCCCTCATCAGCTCTTCGGCGCGGGCGAAGAAATCCTCCCTGGAGATCTTGCCGGCGTCCACGTCGGCGAGGATCGACCGCTGGGCCTTGTACTCCTTGTTCTCGATGCCTGCCTTACTCTGGAGCAGCCGCCACGCCTTCCGGCGCTCCACGCAGAAGAGGACGAGCTGGCGCGAGATCGCCCGGTACTCGATCTTGTCCGTGCCCACCTGGACCTTGATGTACACCCCGAAGTCGGGCACGCAGGCCCGATGGCTCGGATCGAGGTGGCGCCGGTAGACGACGTCGTTCTGGGTGATGCGCACCAGCATGTTCTCGAGGGGGACGAGCTTCGCGGCCTCCTCGGGCTTGATCTTCTTGAGGTGGTTCCGGAACCGCGCCTCGGTGGCGCACCAGTGGGCCACGGTGAAGGGGTAGCTCTCCCCGGTGGGCTTGAGCCTGGCCTCGTACCAGTCCCGGTCCTTGGCCGGGTTGCCACCCACGTCGAGGGCCTCGGGATAGGTCTCGCCGATCTGCGGGTTGAAGACGAACTCGGGGGCGCCGCGCGAATCGCGCACCCGCTGCGCCTGGGCGAGGGCCATGTCGTCGGCGACGCCGTGCTCCGGCTGGCAGGTGGTGAAGCACTGGAGGAACGCGGTGCCGCGATACTCCAGCGCGTCCAGGAGGGCCTTGTAGAGCTTCGGGGCGTTGGCGATCGAGACCTGGGCCACGAAGGGCGATC
>JBGPYB010000271.1:0-2473 GCA_041493035.1 Vicinamibacteria bacterium
GAGACGAGGTCCGGGGCGAGCGTCAGCGCCTTCCCATACGCATCGATCGCGGCATCGTAATGCTTCTTCTGGTGGAGAAACAGCGCCCGCGAGAAGACCGAGGCGACTTCGGTGGCATCACTCACCTGCGCCGGGAGTCTCACGCTTGCCACCTGGCCGTCGCGTGTTCCGACGGCGAATTCCCAGGTCAATGCGGCCTCGGAAGGACGGGACGCGAGCACGAGCCCCTTCAAGGCGCTCGCGTCGCCACCCTTGAGCCGTGTCGCCAACGCGGCGATGGTGACCCCTCCAGAAAGCTGCACGCCCACGTTCTGGCTCGTGGTTGTGGGTATTTCCTTCTCTTTCGGCGTCGCCACCAGCGCGACGGGATAGCTTTGCAGGTAGTACTCCAGGGGCATCCGGGCGTCGACCTGTCTCAGCCCCTTCGCCAACGCCGCGAGGCGCGTCAACCCGCGCAGCGTCTCCAGAATCGGCCGCGCGGCCGCGACCGCGTCGTAGTGCTCATTGAAGGACCGGGAGAACGCCTCCGAAGGATCGTCGGTCAGGCCCGCCGCGCCGGCGACCGGCTTACCATCCGCCTCCGCATGGAGCACCTCGGTGAAGACCCCGATCTGGAACTTCTCTAGAAGCACGACGTCACCGAAGACGTTCACGCGATTCACCATCGGGTAAAACGAAAAGCGGGATCCCACCTGGCGCCGAATCCCGGCCTTCCGGAACTGCTCCATCACGAGGCCGAGATAGGTCTTCAGCTCTCTCACGGGCACCGGCTCCATCGCCAGCGCGATGCGCTTGATCAGCAGGTCCGCTTCGAAGCACACCTGCCCGACGTGTGTGTTCTCGATACCTCCGAAAAAGCGCACGTCCTCGTCGGTGGCGTCAGGGCAGGCCTGTCGAAGTCCCGCCTTCAGGCATTTCGCCGAGGGCCGCGCGTCGATGGTCACGCCCGGATCGGCCTCGACGTGAACAAAGCGAGCCCGGAGCGCCACGACCCAGTCGTCCAGCGTCAGCACCGAGGCCTTCGGGCCGCGCTCGCCCACCACGATCCAGTCGCCCCTGTCGGCGTCCGCTACGACCGCCCAGGGCTTGGTGATACCACCGAGATGGAACAGGTCAGGCCGCTTCCGACGGAAATCTTCGCCCCGCCGCTCCGCCTCCTGCACCTGCGCCTGCGCGACCTTCATCGAGAAGGCGACGAAGGTCTTCGTCTCTTGGCCGAGCGCATCCCGACCGGTCATGGCGAGAATGAGCCACAGACCGACGAAAAGCGAGATCTGTCGACGCCTGGTGATCCACCTCATTGACCGTGCCCTCGGATCACTCGTCCGTAGTCCCCACAAGCGGTAGAGCGGCGGCGAAAGCCGAAATCAAATCAGGACACTACCGCTCCCCGCTGGGGTTTGCAAATTGCAGGAAGCTCGGCTATCGTCGGACCCGACCATGATGCTTCGCGCGTTCCGCCGGCACCCGGCATTCCCGGCGCCCCTGGTCCTCGCGGCCCTGGCGCTCGTGGGGTTCCTCCTCAGCGCGGCGAGTATTCCCCACAGCCACGTTCCGGGACGGCCGGGGCTGTACAACCAGGAGCACGACCTCAGCTACCTCGCGACCTTCGGCGCAGCGGCGCCGGTCCCGGACGCGCCTTCCGCCACTCCACTCGTCATCGTTGTGGTTCTCGCCGTCGCCGCCATCACGGGCCCCGCGCCCGTCACCTGGCGACGGCACGCTGACTTCCGCGCTCCCCCTCTCCGCTAACCTCACCTTCTCGGTTCGGTCGCCATTCCCGTCGGCCTAAGAGCCCGCGCTCCAGGGCCGCGGCCGATCCTTCCACACATGGAGGAGAGCATGCGTGTATCGCGAGGAATCTCCCTCGCCGCCGGACTCGGCCTCGCGCTGTCGATCGTGTCGCCCGTCGCCGCGCAGGACGCCGAGACGCTGCGGAAAGAGCTCGAGCAGATGCGGAAGCAGTTCCAGGAGGCGCAACAGCAGTACCAGAAGGCGATCGACGCTCTCGGCGAGCGCCTGCAGCGTCTGGAGGCGCAGCCCCCAACGGTTGCGACGCCACCGATGGCGCCTCCCGCGCCCGTCGCGATGCAGGCACCCGGCGGCCCGCAACCGCTGTCGTCCCAAACTTCGGCGATCGATCTCCTCCGGCCCCGCCAGCCGTTCGGTCTCTACGGCGCGCGAGGCTCGGGTCAGCTCCTCTTCGACATGGGAGTCGCCGGCGACTTCGTCGCGAACTTCACTCAGCGCGATGTCGACCGCGCCCACGCGGGCACGTTCGCCGGCCGCGAGAACCGCTTCTTTCCGCGCGAGATCGAGCTAAGCCTCTTCGGCCAGATCGATCCCTACGCCCGGGCGGAGATCAGGATCGAGACGGGAGAGGAGGCGGCCAAGGATGAGCTAACCGTCCACCTCGCCGAGGCCAACTTGACCCTCCTGACCCTGCCGTACGGCACCCAGCTCAAGATGGGCC
>JBGPYB010000207.1:0-6792 GCA_041493035.1 Vicinamibacteria bacterium
ATGCCCAGCGGCGGCTGGCTCACCCTCGTGACGAAGGCCGATGACGACACCGTGGTCATAGAGGTCCGGGACACGGGACACGGCATCCGGCGCGAGGATATCAAGCGGATCTACGACCCCTTCTTTACCACGAAGGGTATCGGGCGAGGGACGGGCCTCGGGCTCTCGGTCTCCTACGGCATCGTCCAGGAGCACGGGGGCGCCATCTTCGTGGAGAGCGCCCCGGGGAAGGGGACGACCTTCCAGGTGGCCCTCCCGGCCCTTGCCCTGGCCGAGGCGGCGCAACGTTGAGCGAATCGGCCAGCATCCTCGTCATCGACGACGAGGAGGTGATGCGCGATGTCCTGCAAACCGTCCTCTCCCAGGCGGGTTACAAGGTCACGTTTGCGGAGGACGGCGACAAGGGCCTCGCCCTGGCTCGGAAGCACTCCTACGACGCTGCCATCGTCGACGTGATGCTCCCCGAAATGGGAGGTCTCGACGTCCTCGAGGAGCTGAAGAAGCTCGACGCCGAGCTGGTGGTCCTGATGATCACGGCCTACGCCTCGGTGGAGACGGCGATTACGGCCATGAAGAAGGGGGCCTTCGACTACGTCACGAAGCCCTTCAAGCACGAAGAGGTCCTCCACATCCTGAGGAACGCCCTCCACCAGCGGCGGCTCCAGGACGAGAACAGGCAGCTCCGCACCGCACTCCGGGATCAGGGACGCTTCACTGAGATCGTCGGGAAGAGCCATCGGATGCAGCAGGTCTTCGGCCTGATCGCCCAGGCGGCGCCCTCACGGTCCACGATCCTCGTCGTCGGCGAAAGCGGCACGGGCAAGGAGTTGGTGGCCAAGGCGATCCACGCCAACAGCGCGCGGGCAGACAGGCCTTTCATCGTGGTGAACTCAGGGAGCCTCCCCCACGACCTCCTGGAATCCAACCTCTTCGGGCACGTGAAGGGCGCTTTCACCGGGGCCGTCTACTCCAAGAAGGGGCTCTTCGAGTTGGCCGACAAGGGGACGCTCTTCTTCGACGAGATCGGCAACATCCCCCTGGAGACCCAGGCCAAGCTGCTCCGCGTCATGCAGGAACGGGAGTTCATGCGCCTCGGCGGCGTGGACATCGTGAAGGTCGACGTGCGGATCGTCGCCGCCACCAATATCGACCTCCGCCGCGCGGTGGAAGAGGGGCGCTTCCGAGAGGACCTCTACTATCGCCTCAACGTCATCGCGATACAGCTCCCTCCCCTCCGGCAGCGGAAGGAGGACATCCCGGCCCTGGTGAGTCATTTCATCGACAAATACGCTCGAGAGAACTCCAAGGCCGTGACCGGCGTGACCCCCGCCGCCATGCAGGTGCTGATGGACTACGACCACCCCGGCAACGTGCGAGAGCTCGAGAACATCATTGAGCGGGGCGTGGTTCTCGCCACCGAAGAGCAGATCGGCCGTGACCTCATTCCCGACCACGTGAAGGCATCTCCGTCCTTCCACGTCCCGCAGATGAGCGTCCCTGCCGAAGGGATCAGCCTCAAGGACGTCATCGCAAACTTCGAGCGGCGCCTCATCGAGACCGCCCTCGAGAACACCCGGGGAGTCCAGAAGGAGGCCGCCCGCCTCCTCGGCCTCAAGCCAACAACCCTCAACGAGATGATCAAGCGCCACAGCATCACCCTTCCCCGCGACCGCGACCGCGAGCGCCGGAGCGTCAAGGATGGCAAGGAGCTGGCGGAAACGACCGCGAAGCCGACGCCCGCGTGACCTTGACGGGTGTGCGACATGGTTGTGGGTAGGGGTTAAGCCGAACGGGCCTCCCAGAAGGTTTCCCAGCGCCCGCTGAGCTCGCAGCATCGGAGAGCGATGATGGCGTTTGCGCCGCGGACGGTCCAGCGCATGCCGGACTGCTTGAGGCGGTGACCGATGATGGTTTTGCAGGCGGCTTCGATGACACCCGAGCCGACAAAGAGGCCGCGGCGACGAAAGTCGGCGTAGCGCATGCGGTGGGCATTGGACTCGAAGTAGCGGATGGTCTTTCGGACCTCGTCCTTGCAGTTGGCGGTGGGACGTAGGCGAGCCAAGCTGCGGACGAGCGTTTCGATATCGCCTGCGTCAAGTTCGCTGATGCGCGCTTCGGCCCAAGCCTTGGCCTTGGGCGTGCCGGGTCCGTAGAGCAGCTTGGCGAGGCCGGAGAGGTGTTCGCGGGCGTGGTAGAGATCGACGATCTGGATGGCGCCCGGGAAGTGCTCGTCGGCGATGTTCCAGATCCAGACAGCTCCGTCACCCAGCACGATGATCTGTTCGGCGCGCCGGCTGCTGCGTCGAATGGCTTCGGTGAAGATGCGCCAGCCGAAGTCCTTCGCGTTTTCGATGGCACCGACGTAGGTGGTTGAGCCTTCGTCGCGCACGGGGCGGCCCTTGTCATCGAGACGTGTTTGCGTGAATACGCAGCCCAGCTTGGCTTCGCGGGTCTTGGCCTGGCCGGTTTCGTCCTTGCCGGGTCGGCCTTTTGTCTCGCGCGGGACCATGGGCACGCCGGTTCCGTCGATGGCGACGTACATCTTGGGTACGGAGTGAAGCAGGACGACCTTGCCTGCCAGGACTGCCCCGCGCTCGCGACTGGCGATCTGTTCGATCTGCGCGCCGATGGCCTCCGAGACCCGTTCCACCTCCTTGGTCTTCACGACGATGCCGGCCAGAACCTCAAGATCCTGACGCCCCTCATCGAATGCTTCTTTGCCGCCGACCCGGGCCATGAGGCGGCGGACGCCCGGCGAGAACGACGTGGACACGACGTCCAGGTCGGAGTCCTTCGGGAACGTCCCCCCCTTGCAAATGCCGCAGTGGTAGTAAGCGCGACGCACCCGAATCCTGGACAGGACGGTCTGTACGTCCTTGCGCCGATAGTCGACGAAGGCGGCTTGGTGACCTTTGCCACACGGAACTCGCGGGCCTCGGTAGCCGCTGTCGAAGGCGAGTAGCTGCTCCAGCATCACGCCGCCTACCTCGTGCATCGACGAGCGGATGGACATCTCGGTAGCCTCCAGGTCGAGGCGCGCATCCTGCTGGCGACCGCAAAGACGTGCGAGAATCCGATCTACTTCTCGCGCGACTTCTTCCTGGACGACCTGCGCGACGTTTTTTTTGGAACCGCTATGTCGTCCGGCTCCGCAGCAGGGCGCTTCTCGCTGATCTGCTCGCTGATCTCCACGATCGCCTGGACCAGCTCCCGGAACCTCAGGTGATTCCTGACTTCTACCTTAGCCTTGGCCAGTTCCGCTCCTGGCCTCAGATTCCTCGCCTGACTCTTGCCATCGACCTTCGTCATGAGCAGATACTGGGGACCATGGCCACGATGGCCCGATCTCGCACAGCAGCAATTGGGTTTCCCGCAGCGGCGGTAGTTCTCGGCGATCGAGCCGCGGCGCAGGTCGCCGATTTCGGAGAGTTCCCGGAACAGGCGAGCTCGGTCCTGCCGGAGCGTGTCGATGTCTGGCATGCCACCTCCCTACTGAATATATACGCCTATTCAGAATAGCATACCTACGAAAGACTCGCACGCTCATCCACATCCGTGACGCACACCCGACCTTGACAGTTCGCTCGATCCCCTGATAACCTCCCGTTCTTCTCAGAGTTATGGCTTTTCAAGGCTCGCTCGCTGAGCTCCACCTTCCGGACATCATCCAGCTCATCAGCGTCAGCGGCAAGACAGGTGTCTTCCACCTGACCGATGGCGGGCTGAAGGGGCAGATCTTTCTTCACGACGGGAAGATCGTCCACGCGCAGATCGAGGACATCTCCGGGGAGGAGGCGGTTTACGCTCTCGCCATCTGGAGCCAGGGGGACTTCAAGTTCGAGCCCAGGATCGCCAGCGAGGTTCAGACGATCTCCAAGAGCAACACGAACCTCCTGATGGAGGCGGCGCGCCGCCTGGACGAATGGCGAGTCCTTTCCAAGAAGATTCCAGCGACCGAGATGATCCCCGAGTTCGTGGTGCAGGACAACCGCGAGGGACAGATCAGTCTCAATACCCTGGAATGGCTGATCCTTTCCAAGATCGACGGGCAGCGCAGCATCAAGGCGATCGCGGCCGCCAGCGGGCTGTCCGTCTTTGATACGTCCAAGATCCTCTACAGCTTGATCGTGTCGGGACTCATTCGTCTCCGCGAAGGCAGTCCGGCGACGGTCCCCGCGACGACAGCGAGCGGCTCGGCGGCCGGCGTCACGTCGGGAGCGGCGGACGGGTCCGCCGGCGCTCTGGCCAAGCTCAACCGGGTCCGGGACGTCTGCAATTCCGCTCTCGGCGCCGTGGGCGAAAGCGTCGTGAACAAGCACTACCAGAAGGCGCGAGGGGAGATCGAGAAGGGGGCGGGCGGAGAGGCCATCGACGAGGCCATCAGCCAGATCACCCGGGCTGCCTCGATCCTCAAGGGCCCAACGACCACGGAAGCCCTCCTGGAACAGCTCAAAGCGATTCGTTAGCTAGGCAGTTCGGGGGGGTATCGGGCCGGGACGCCCGCCCCGCTCGCTGCCTTCGTTCCAAGCGTCAGTGGTAGAGCGGCTGAGCCCTACTTGCGGGATCCGACGGCGGCGATGAGCGCGCGATACTTCCGCATCACGACGTCCCAGCGGTAATTTTCACGGACATAGCCGGCCCCGTTCTCGCCCAGCGCTGCGCGAAAGCGATCCTCGACGACGAGCAGATCGAGAGCCTCGACGAACTCTAGGGCGTTCGCGTAGTGAAGAGCCGCTCGGGACCTTACCGCATGGTCTCGCAGCACCGCCGAGCGGGCGTTGACGAGGGCAGGCGTCCCGAGAGCGAGCCCCTCCAGGAGAACGATGGAAAGGCTCTCATACAGGCTCGGGCAAACGATCGCCTTCGCACCGGCCATCGCGGCCATCTTCTCCGCCTCGGAAACGTATCCAAGGTAGCGGACGCCAGGGACCCTGGGCGTCGGCATCGCGAGCTTCCCGATCAGAAGGAGCTGCGCCCCGCCACGACGGTCTCTTCGATATCGGCCGTAGTGGTCGAGCATCTCGCCGCACCCCTTCCCGGCATCGACACGGCCCGCGTAGAGCACGTAAGGGCCACGAACGTCGTGCTGAATGCGGAACCGCTCCACGTCGGGAGCGGCGACGGGGACCTCAATCCCTATACCGGCAATCTCCGAGGGACGCTCTCCCACGGGGAAGCGCGCCTTTACGATCTCTCTCTCGGGAACGGAGCAGAAGGCAAAGGCGCGGGGAGCGGCGAAGACCGACTGGTAGATCGAGAGGCGAAGCGGCGGCTCGTCGTGGGCCGTGGGAACGAGGATCGAACGTTCCGGGGCGACTTTGAGGCCCCAGTAGGTGGGAGCATAGAGGTAGGTAAAGAAGATAACGGCCGCGAAGGCCTCTTTGCGCCGTTCAAGGGCCTCCACGAGACGGGGCACATGCGGACCCTGGCACCTCAGCCACTGAAGCTCCTCTTCCGCCGATGCGGCCCGCCCGAAGATGTCCTCGGAGAGGCGATTGAAGGACGCGAGGTCACGTTCCTCCTCGACCGGGAAGCGGGTCACCTCGACCCCGCCGAGTTGCTCGGGCCCTGGAGCAAGCTCGTTGCGCCACGTCACGTAGTCCCGCGCACACGTGGTGAAGACCGTGACGCGAAAGTCGGGGGCGAGGCGCTCCGCCACGGCGCGTGCGAGGGATTCCGAGCCCCCCGTCACGTCGGTGCCATAGCGCTGCACAACAATCGCGACCTGTGGCCGTTCCGGCGTCACAGTGACTCGACGTAGCCGCGGAGAGCCGACTCGATGGACGCCGGGGCAAAGGCGGCGAGCCGACGCCGCTGACCCTCGAGGACGACCCCTCGTAGCGCGTCGTCGGTGGCCAGTGTGTGGGCGAGCTCCGCGACTTCGCCGACGTTCTTCTCGGTGAATTGAATCCCGGCGCCACCGAGGGTGTCGGGGACCGCGGCGGCGGCGTAGGCCAGGACCGGCACGCCGGTGAGCATCGCCTCGACGAGGGGCACTCCGAAGCCCTCGTGCTCGCTCATCGAGACGAACACGTCGGCGGCCGCGTAGCAGGCGAGAAGGTCGTCGTGGTCCACGTGACCCGTAAAGACCACCTCCCAGGGTGTGAACCCCTCTTCATAGAGGAGCGCCTGGAGGGCGTCGAAATACCCACGGCGCAGCGGCAGCTTACCCACGAGAAGAAGGCGAAGGTCAGGGGAGATGAAGCGCTTCCAGTACGACGCCAGGCGGATGAGGTCGTCGTGACACTTGTTGGGGGCGAGCCGGCCCACGAACAGGACGTTGCGTCGTCCGTCTTCCAGGGTGCGGCGCAGCACCGGATTGGGGCGCGCGCGGTAACGGTCGAAGTCGAGATAGATCGGCAGGACGCCCGTCCTCTTGAACCCCGCGTCGTTCAGTTCCCTCCGATTGAACTCGCTGTCGCCGAGAGCCAGGTCGACGTCGTCCCGCAGCTCGACGATCTGTCGACGCCCCAGGTCGCAGATGCGCACCATCTCGTCGTCGTAGCCGACGAAGAAATCGGGCGGCGTGATGTTGTGGTGGAGCAGGACCCGCTTCCCGCCGTGGTTCTTCAAGGCGTCGGTGAGGGGCGAGGGGAGGGCGTAGTGAAGGATCACGACGTCCTCGGCACCTCCCTCATGCCACTCCGAGAATTCCCGCCCATCCCCCTTCAGGTCCTCGTCAACTTCGAGAGCGTAGACGTCGGCCTCGTGCCCCCACGATCTGAACGCGTCGCGCATGAGCCGGGCCGAGTCTCCGATAGCGTCGCCGCGATGGAGCGCGGGCACCCACTG
>JBGPYB010000201.1:0-7109 GCA_041493035.1 Vicinamibacteria bacterium
AGGCCCTGCGTGACTTCGAAGCCTGGCGAAAAGCCCGTCCCCGCAGTCGCCGCCGACGCTAACGTCCTCCTGTCCGCCGTCCTGGGACATGCGCCGCTCAGGGTATTCACCCAGACCGACGTCAGTGTGCTGACAACACAGGGCGTCCTGCAGGAAGTCCGAGAATACCTTCCGCTCCTTGCCAAGCAGTACGACATGCTTCCCCAGGTCCTGGAAGGACAGCTTCGTCTGTTGGCCGTGCGCGAGTGTGAACCGGACGAGTATGCTCCCAAGCTCGAAGCCGCGAGGCGGGCGATCGCGAGAGGCGATCCTGACGACGTGGACTTGCTCGCACTCGCCCTGGCTTTCGGCGTCCCGGTGTGGTCGAACGACAGCGACTTCAAGGACGCTGGTGTGGAGTGGTACACGACGGCGCGGCTGCTTCGGCGCCTGGGGGTCTAGGGTTGACCCTTCACCCTCCCGAACACCGGCACCCTCCCCCGGGCACACAAGGAACCGCCCATCGTTCGATCCGGGCCTCCGTTCGTTCGTGCTAGCCTCTCCGCGAGACTCCGAGTCCAGACCTTGACCGGACAGGCCCGATGATCGGCCGAACGCTCGCCACCTATCGCGTCCTGAGCAAGCTCGGCGCGGGGGGGATGGGCGAGGTCTACCGTGCGCGCGACGAGAAGCTCGATCGTGACGTCGCGATCAAGGTCTTGCCCACCCACCTGCTGGGAGACGAGAGGGCGCGCAGCCGCTTCCGCAAGGAAGCGAACGCGCTCTCCCGGCTGACCCACCCTCACGTCGCGACGCTTCTCGACTTTGGGAGCACCGATGGGGCGGACTACCTGGTGATGGAGCTGATCCCTGGGCTCACGCTGGGGGAGATGCTGCTCAAGGGCCCGTTACCGGCCAAGGACGTGGTCCGGCTCGGTACGCAGCTTGCGCGGGGACTGAAGGCCGCGCACGAGCAGGGCATCGTCCACCGCGACCTGAAGCCCTCGAACCTGTGTCTCACCGGAGACGGCCTCCTGAAGATCCTGGACTTTGGCCTGGCCCATCTGGCTCCCACGAGGTCCCAGATGGAGGAGACTCCGACGGAGACGGCAGCGGGGAAGGTGGTGGGGAGCCCGCCCTACATGTCGCCGGAGCAACTGCTCGGCAAGGACGTGGACGCGCGATCGGACGTGTACTCGGCGGGGGCGTGCCTCTACGAGCTGGCTACGGGCAAGAAGCCGTACGGGGACCGGAGCGGGGCGGCGCTCGTGGACGCGATCCTGCACGAGGCGCCGGAGCCGGCGAGCCAGGCGAAGGCGGAAGTTCCCGCGGGCCTCCGGTCGGTGATCGCGAAGGCGATGGACAAGGACGCGGGCCTTCGCTACCAGACCGCTGCCGAGCTGCTCGTGGACCTCGAACGCCTCCAGCAAGGAAGCGAGGCGGGCGGGTCGGTGGGCCCCAGCGCCGGGTGGCGTTGGCGCTCGTCTGGCCGCCGCGCCGTCCGACGGGGGGCGATCGCCGGGACGGCCGTGTCCCTCGTCGGTCTGGTCGTCTTCGTCACGCGCCTGCCCGAAGCGCCCCGTGTCACCAGCGCCCGCGCCCTGGGAATCCACATCGGGGGCGACCTGCCGTGGTACGCCGGCGTCGTGAGCTGGGCCACGGACGGCCAGCGTCTCTACTTCGTCACGGCCAAGGAGAAGGACGAGGCCGGTCTCTTCCAGGCTTCGGTCAACGGCGGGGAATCGGCGGCGATCCTGGTGCCCTTCTCATACCACATGCAGATCTACGACTATCTCCCCCTCGAGTCCGCGCTTCTCATGGGAGGGGCGACGGCGCACCTGCCCGAACACGATCCCGATGCCGCAACCGGGGACGGCCCGCCGGTCTGGGTCGTCCCCGTGCCCGCCGGGGCCGCTCGACGCCTGGGGGTGAATGCCTATTACGGCGCCGCATCTCCCGAAGGCGATCGGCTCGCCCTCGTCCAGAGGCAGAAGATCCTCATCGCGCGGCTGGACGGGAGCCCTTTGCTGACGCTGGACGTAGGCACGCCTGTTGGCCACGTTGTGTGGAACCCGGACGGCCGCCGCGTGCGATACGAAGCGCTCGACCCGACGACACACGATTGGCGGGTCTGGGAGCGCGACGTGGCAGCGGCTGGCGCAAAGCCGCGAGCTCTCCGGGCAGGTGCGCAACTCGGCCGATGGACTCCCGACGGAGCCCACTACGTCTTCAGCCAGGACAACACCCAGGATCGACGGAACGATGTCTACGTGATGTCCGAACCGCGCTTTCCCTGGTCGTCCCGTCCCACGGCCCGGCAGCTGACGTCGGGCCCGATCGACCTGTGGTCGGTCGGGCCGAGCGCGGATGGGAAGCGCCTCTTCGCCATCGGGGCGGTGAGGCGGGCCGAGCTCCTCCGCTACGACCGGCAGCGCAGACTCTTCGAACCCTTTCTCGGAGGCCCCGCCGGTGAATTCGTCGACGTGAGTCCGGATGGCTCGTGGTTGGCCTGGAGCAGCATTCCCGAACATGCGCTCTGGAAGAGCCGCGCCGACGGGACGGGCCGGCAGCGACTTTCGCCGCCCGGATGGTGGGTGATACTTCTTCGATGGTCCCCGGACGGGCGCCGGCTCAGCTTCGTGGCGACCCATGAAGGAAAGATCCGCAGTCTCTATCAGATGGCCGCCGAAGGCGGAGAGCCCGAGCTGCTCGTTCCCCAGCCCGGGAACAGAGGGCTCTGGGACAACTGCTGGCTTTCGGATGGCCACACGGTCGTCTATTCATCGCCAGATACGAGCTCGCCCGGTCTCTTCCAGGTCGACGTCCGGACCCGCGCCGTTTCGCCGTTCCCGGGCGGGGAACGCTTCAACTATCCGAAGTGCTCGCGCGGAGGCGATGTCCTCGCCTCGCAGCAACCGTCAGACTCCTCGGACCATGTGGAGTGGTTGTTCGACGCCTCGTCGCGCGCGTGGCGGCGCCTCGGCCCGTCCCCGCTCTCGTGGCAGACCTGGACACGCGACGGCCGCTCGTTCGTGGGCCTCAACGTTCAGACCAACCGCATCGAGCGCCGGTCGATCGCCACGGGCCGACTCGAGCCCGTGGCCGACCTGGGCGGGATACCGCTGATCATGGACATCGGGATCCCCTGGGCTGGCCTCGCCCCCGACGACTCGCCGCTCGTCTCGCGCGACCTCAGCACGCGCGACATCTACGCCCTCGACTGGGCGGCGCCTTAGCAGCACCCGGCGTGTCACGGGTGGTTCCGCGTCAGAACTCGAACCGGGCGGCAAGCTGGACGATCCGCCGCCCGTACTTGTTGTCCTCCGGCAGCTTCCCGAACTCGGGGTTCGCCAGCACGCCCCGCTCGAAGACCAGCGTGAGGTTGCGGGCCCTGTCCGGATAGCGGCTCGGGTGGTTGAAGAGGTTGTAGGCCGAGACGCGGAGCTGGAGCCTCCGACCGTTGCCGCCAATCGGGAAGCTCTTCGCCAGCGAGAGGTCGTGGTTGTGGTAGGGCTGGCCCTTGAAGTACGGCTGGCGGGCGCTGCCGTTCGCGCCGGGCGAGGGCGCCGTGAAGCACGCGGGGTTGAACAGGTAGCCATCAGGCACGTCGCTCCGCGGGTCGCAGACGAGCACCGGCATGGCAAACACGTCGGGTGACCCCGTGATCGACGTGTTGCTGATGGACACGCCCTCGGCGGTTGTCCCATGCATGCCGAACCCGCCCATCAGGGGGGCGCCGCTCACATAGCTCGAGACGCCGGCGAGCTGCCAGTTTCCCAGCAGGGCCTGCCATGCCCCGCCCCGCTTCACGTCCGGCAGCCGGAGGCTCCACGAGAGGCTGGCCACGTGGGTGCGGTCGCCGCCCAGGACGCCGTAGTTGTACTCGCGGGGATCGAGCAGGTACTCCGACGCGTTCGCGCTGAAGCCGTTCGTATCAGCGCCTTTCAGCCCCAGGTTCTTCGAGAAGGTATAGGAGGCGGTGAAGTTGAACCGGCCGCGCTGCCGCGAGAGGAGCGCCTGGAGCGCATGGTAGTTCTGGTACGCGCTGTGGCGGTAGATTTTCAGATTGCTGTAGTTCGGCAGCGGCCGATAGGCGTCGGCGTTGCCGGACGGATCGCCGAGCATGGCCCCGAGCGGCACCGCGTTGTACTCGGCGAGGCCCGAGTTCATCTGGTGGTCGCTCTTGTTGCCCACGTAGCCGATCTCGAGGTTCGTGGACCAGGGCAGCCTCCGGTCGAGGGTCAGGCTCCACGAGAGCGTCCGCGGCTGCTGGTTGTCCCCCTTGTCGACGGCCGCTCCCCCGAAGATGACGTCGCCTCCCCCCAGGCCCTCGACCTCGCGCAGGCTCGTGCCGCAGCAAGTGTCGTAGAGGCGGACGCCGTAGGCCAGGTCGACCATGCTGCCGTAGAACTGCGGCGGGTCGGCATATCGGTAGACGCCGAACCCGCCGCGCACCACGGTGGCGCCGGTGCCGGCCGTGTCCCAGGCAAAGCCCACCCGCGGCGTCACGAATACCGGCATCCTCACGCCACTCGTCGGCACGCTCGGGTCCTTGTCGTGCCACACCACGCCCGACAGGGCGCTGGCGGGGGCGTCAGGGTTGTAGCGACCTTCGTCCCAGACCGTGATGCCCTTTCCACCGAGATCGTATGCCGGACCGATCCAGGCGACGCGGACGCCGCCGTCGACGGTCACCTTGGGCGCCAGCTTCCACGAGTCCTGCAGGAAGCCTTCGATGCGGTGATACCCGATGTGCCGGAGCACGTTGCGCTCCGACTCCTCGTAGCCGGTCATGTTGCCGAGGAGAAGGTCGGCAAAGGTGTTTCCGGTGCTGTTCGAGGCCCAGTTAGCGAGCGCGAGCCAGCCGTTGTTGAAGTTGCTCCCCGGCTGCTTGTTGACGACGTGCTCCCAGAACGCGCCCGCCTTCATGGTGTGGTTCCCCCACACCTTGGTCACGTTCTGCTGGACGCTCCACTGCGACTTCGTCGCGAAGAGCACGGGGTCGAAGCCCCCGTAGTTGGCATAGACCGGGCCGTTGTTGTCGAAGAAGCCGGCATCGACCGCTGGGATCTCGCTGCTCTCGCCGAAGACGCCGCCGTAGGGGTAGCCGACGCCCTGGCGGGAGACGGCCGCCGGGTTGTCGATCACGTTGTGGAAGTCGATGTACGTGAAGGCGAAGAGCGTCTCGCTGGTCAGGGAGGGATCGAAAACATGCGTCAGGCCGACCGTGACCGAGTCCGAGCGGTTGTCGCCGTGCACTGGCGAGGGATAGGGAGTCATGCGCTCGCCCCAGCGGCCCCAGAAGGCGACCTTGAAGGGCTGCCGCTCTCGCTGCATGTTGTACCGGGCGAACAGCTTTGTCGCCTCGGACAGGTTCACGTCCACGCGGGCGAGGGTCTGCCAGCCGTTCTGGTCGGAGAGGAAGTTGTTGGCGTAGTTGAAGCCGCCCGACTGGGCCGGGTCGGCGTTCGGGCGGGGGAAGAGGTCGAGGAGCGCCTTGCCCCCCGGGTCCCAGAGCCCCCGCGGCACGATCCCGCCGGGGAAGCCGTTCGGGACCGTGTTCACGAACGCCCCGGAAAGACCGAGCGAGGCGGCCTGGCCGAAGTCGCCGTTGCGCATGGCGTCGGTGGGCACCCACGAACGCGCCCACCCCGTGTCGAGGCGCTGGCGGAAGTACTCGAAGCCGAGAAAGAAGAAGACGCGGTCGCGGCCGCGGTTGAAGCTCGTGCCCGGCACGAGCAGCGGGCCGCTCAGCGTGAAGCCGGGGTAGACGAAGAGGTTCTTGACACGCTCCGCCCCCACCTTGTTCGCGTACCACTCGTTCGAGTTGAGGTGAAAGGCGCGGAGCTGGCCGAAGAGGGAGCCGTGGAAGTCGCGACCACCCTGCTTGCTCACGAAGGAGAGCGAAACCGGCCCTCTCGCGTGCTCCGCTCCGAAGTTCGACTGGAGCACCTTGAGCTCCTGCACGAACTCTGCGTTCGGGTTCACCGAGGTCGCGCAGTTGCAGCCGGGATCGTTGCCGGAGGCCCCGTCGATGGTGAGGTCGAGGCTGGTCTCGCGGGCCCCGTTGGGGACGAAGTTCCCGATCGCGCTCTGGCTGTCGTGCCCGCCTCCCAGGTACTCGCCGTTGCCGTTGATGCCGTAGACCTCCCCGGTGAACGACGGGCGGTTGGTGTCGTTGCCTCCCGCGATGGGAGTCATGCCGGGGAGGACCCGCAGGACCTCGGCCGCGCTCGTCCCGACCACGGGCATCGTGCGAATCTGGTCACCGGTCAGCGTCGCCGCCTTCTCGCCCGAGTTGAGCGGCGTCAGCGCCACGCCGGCGCTCACGGACACGCGCTCGGCCAGGACCGCAACCTCCAGGGAGATCGTGCGCACCGTCCGGCTGTCACCGGCCAGCAGCTCGATGCCGGTGACCTCGTGGATCTTGAAGCCGGGCATCGTCACGGTCAGCGTGTACCTGCCAGCGGGGATGGCGGCGAAGGCGAAGAAGCCGGACCGGTTCGTCGCCGTCCGGCGAGTGGCGTGCGAGGCTTCGTGGGTCAGGACCACGTCGGCCACGGGCACGAGCCCTCCCAGGCCGTCGGCCACCGTGCCGCTCAGCTCGCCCGTGGTGCGCTGAGCCCGGGCGCTCACCGCCCAACAGAGCAGGATCGCCGATACGAGAACGGCGGACCGGCTTGCTGTCCAGAACGCGGAAGCGCAGGTCATGCCCCACCTCCGGCAGCGTGGAGTCTCTGGGTCCGTCACCAGGAGTCGTTGTGGCCCATTGTCCCGAGGCGGAGAGGCCGCGTCAAGCCGAGCGGCATGCATTTCGATTGGCTCCTCAGGTAGGATTCGAACCGAGGAAGAGTCTCCCACGCCAGACGACTCGGACCTACTCGATCCCGATCCGAAGCCAACTTAGGCCACGGTCGCTTTGGACCCGGTTGGCCCGATTCTCACCGAGAAGAGGTACAGAAGAGGGACAGTCGGGCCGAGCGGCTGACGCGGCTGCGACGGACCGCGCTCGTTGGGTTGCTCGTTGGTCACATATACGTTACTATTGACGCGTGGCTTTTCGCGTCGAAGAGTACGTGCGCGAGGATGGCTCGATTCCATACAAGAGATGGTTCGACGCGCTGAGCCCG
>JBGPYB010000236.1:0-5639 GCA_041493035.1 Vicinamibacteria bacterium
CTGATCGCCATCCCGATCCTGATCCAGGTCTACTTCAACTCGGGCCTGACCTATGGCCTCATGCGACTGCTCCGCGTGCCCTACCCAGTGGCGGCGCCGGGCGCGCTCATTGGAGCCTCGAACTTCTTCGAGCTGGCGGTCGCCACCGCAATCGCCCTCTACGGGCCCGGTTCGGGCGCGGCCCTGGCGACCGTTGTGGGTGTCCTCGTCGAGGTACCTGTGATGCTGTCGGTCTGCCGGTTCTGCGTGGCCACCCGTCCGTGGTTCGAAGGATCTTCCCTGGCCGGAGCTAGGACGGTCGGGTCACATCCAGTGGAGCCCGTACCCGACCGCGACTGAGATGTCGCCCGACGCGAGGTACCACGACTCTGGCTTCCGCGCCGCGTCGCGACCCTGCGGGGTCAGCCGCCCAAAATGCCAGCCCATCATGCCGGTCCGCAGGAGGCCAAGGAGGTCGAGTTCGCCCAGGACCTTGGCCGCTGACTGAGCGTCTCCCGCCAAAGCCTCTTCGCGATTGCACGCATGGGCAGCGGCTGACCAGGCTTGGTTCCTTCCTCCGCTCTTGCCAGCGCGAGAAGCACGCGTTGGGCATCCGGGCTCATTCTTGCTGCTCGGTCCCCTCCATGTGTATTCCGAGGTCTACGGATGGGAACCGCGTCGGGGCTTCCGGCTGGTGGTCCTCGCGTTTCCCGACAAGGAGACGTTCCGTGGTGACAAGTCTTGGGCCTCGCCTCGTTGGGTCCCCCTCGCTGAACTCTGGCGGCAACGCGAAGAGTCCATGATTGACGTCGTCCGCCCCTGCTCAGCCGGCCAGCCACTCGCCTTCGAACAGGACCTCGGCTTCGCCGACCTGGCGGACCGAGCCTCCCTCGGGCCAGTCCACGTCGAGGACGCCGCCGTCGCAGACGACCCGGACCGCACGGCTCGCCCGCCCCGCGATGACGGCGGCCACGGCGGCGCTGGCTGCCCCCGTCCCGGAGGCCTTCGTGTACCCGACGCCGCGCTCCCAAAAACGGACTCGCAGCTCGCGGGGCGACACTACCGTCACGAACTCCACGTTGGTGCGCCGCGGAAAGAAAGGGTGTCGTTCGATGGCGGGGCCCAGAGATGCGATGACCGCGTCGACGACGGGCGTATCGAAGAAGAGGGCGCAGTGGGGGTTGCCGAGGGACGTCACCGTAATGGCAACCGTGCGGCCGTCCACGTCGAGAGGGTGGTCCACCACCGGAGATCGTGGAGGGTCCAGGCTCGTGGGGATCTCGCGGCTGCCCAGAATCGGCTCTCCCAGGTTCGCCTGGACGCGAAAGCGGCTGCCGAGCGACGGCGCCACCTCGACGGCTCGTGGACCGGCGGCCGTCCTCACCACGTGACGGGCAGGCAGCCAGCCCTGGCGAAAAACGTAGGCCGCGAGGCACCGGAGCCCGTTCCCCGAGATCTCCGCCTCTCCGCCGTCGGCGTTGATGAGGCGCATCGCGACCTCGCCCCCCTCGACTCCGTAGAGAATCAGGCCGTCCCCGCCGATCCCCTCGTGACGGTCACAGAGACGCCGCGACCACGAGGACACGTCCGACGGTGCGAACCCCCGCTCCACGAGCAGAAAGTCGTTCCCCAGACCCTGGGCCTTCGCGAACCTCACGCTCTCACTTCTTCCGCTTCTTGAGAACGGGATCGGGGGGTGGGAACGTGGCGAGACACAGGATCGTCTCGGCGTCGAGCCCCGTAGCTCTCCAACGCAGCCCACCGTCGCCCGTCCAGAAAACGCCCCGGTCGGTGCCGAGGAACGCCTCGGCCCCTGACACGGGCGCCAGCGGAAAGAGGATACGTGTCGCGGTTCGCCCTCCCAGGCCGTCGCTCCGGGCCAACCATGTTCGTCCCTGGCTGTCGCTCTGGAGAAGGCCGGCGTCGGTCGCGGCGTAAAGAATCGGGCCGAACCAATAGAGGTCGTTCACCGTGCGACCTTCGAGCCCCGCCGGGGTCCAGCTCTGGGCGCCGTCGGCGGAGCGAAACACGCCGCGCCCAGCGAAGCCCGCGAAGAGCGCGGGATCGACCGAGTAAAAGGCCGACACGGCGATGGCCGAGACACGTCCCTCGGGAAGCCCCGCCCCGGAGGGCGGAAAGGTCGCCGCGGAGTCCTTCGAGACGCGGACACCGGCACTCGTCGCGAGAACGAGATCCGGACCGGGCCAAAGCACGCGATGAACGGGCCCTTCGAGCAGCGGTTTGGGGCGGAACGTGCGCGCCGCGTCATCGGAAAGCAGGAGTCCCTGGGGTGTCGCCACGAAGACGGTGAGATCGGCCAGCGGGTAACGCGAGGGGACGATCTCGAGGACGGGTTGCTCCGAGTAGACTCGCTTCCAGGTCTCGCCGAAGTCCTCCGAGACGTACAGTCCGCCATCCCCTCCCACGTAGACCCGCGGGGCGATGGGGACGATGGCGCGCACCGCGCCCAGGTCCTCGAGGCCCTTTCCTTGAACCAATTCCCAGGAATTCCCCCAGTTGCGCGAGCGTCGCAGGCCGTCGGTGGTTCCCGCGAAGATCGTCAAGCTCGTGACGACCCCTTCTTTGGCAGGCGGGGCCTGGCCGGCTCCCGAGGACGCCCAGAGAGCCGCCGCGGCGGCCAGGGTGGCGACGCGCATCGTCATCGCGGGCGCGCTCGCCGTCGTCCTCGTCGTCATCGAGCGAAGTGAGGGCGAAGTCGACGACAGCCTTCCACGGGGTCTTCGGGGATGACCCGGGTCTCGCCTACGACCGTCATGAAATTCGTGTCGCCGTTCCAACGCGGAACCACATGGAGATGGATATGCCCGAGAACGCCTGCGCCCGCCGAGCGCCCGAGGTTCATCCCGATGTTGACGCCGTCGGGCCGATAGACCTCTCCCAGCACGCCTTCGAGCCGGCGCGCCAGGGACATCATCTCCGCCAACTCCTCGGCCGTGGCGTCGCCGAGGCTGCCCACGTGACGGCGCGTGGCCACCATGACGTGGCCAGCGTTGTAGGGATAGAGATTCATCACGACGAAGTTGAGGCTGGCCTCGTGAACCACGAGGCTATCCGGCGCGGCAGCGCTCTCGCCGGCGCGACACAGGACGCACCCGGACTCCTTCACGCCCTGGGTCACGTACGCGTTCCTCCACGGCGAGCGCACGACGTCCATCTAGACCTCGTAGTCTACCTCGTAGACCGGAAAGCTCGACCGCACGCCCTTGAACTTCGCGTCCCCCGCATAGCGCACCATGATGCGGCGGCCGATGGACTCGTCGAAGTATTCCATGACGCTCTGTGGTCCCTCTTCGTTGTGGACGAGAGGGAGATGGGTCTCGAGTTGCACGAGGGTGTCGCGGCTAATGGCGATCCCCTCGTTGAAGAGGATGCCGCCGCTGTCCACGGTCACCTGGAGCCCCGACGCCCGCGCTGGACCCGGCGGCGCCATTTCGGCTCCTTCGTCCTCCTCCATCGGCTTCTTGGCGGCCGAGGAGAGCCGCCCCGCGAGGTTGACGTTGCGGCCGATGACCGTGACCTGCACCTCCTCGTCGTCGGCGATGAAGCGGGCGATGTTGACGCGCCCATAGTGAATGGCGATACCCATCTTGTAGAGACTCTTCCCCTCGGAGCGCATGCGGCGCAGCGTCTCCTGGCAGAGGACCGCGGTCCGCAGCGCGTTCAAGGGATCCAAGGGGTCGGCGTGCTTCGTCCCGTAGGTGACCATGATCCCGTCCCCGAGGAACTTGTCGACGGTTCCGCCGTAACGGGTGATGAGGGGGACGAAAGCATCGAAAACGCCATACAGCTCCCCCGTCAGATCTCGCTCCGAGATCTGACCCTCGGAGCTCTTGGTGAAGCCGCGGAGGTCCAGGAAGAGCACAGTGGCGTTGACGGCATTGTTCACCACTTGGGCCGACTCACCGAACTCGTACAGGCGATAGCCCCGGCTGGATTTCTCGTCGAGGTCGCGGTCCGTGAGGAGAGCGACCCTGTCGCGGACCAGCGAGATGATCTCGAAGCGCTTCACGCCCGTCACCAGATCCAGGAACGCGTCGATGATCTCGGCGCCCCCGCGCCGTTCGGCCTCGGTCTTGATCTTCGGGGACGCGAGGATCTTCGAGCCCGCGCTCCAGGGATCTCCGAGGAGATACGTCAGGACGTGGGCGTTCATCATGATCTTGACGACGTTCGACTGGGCCTGGTAACGCTCTCGGGGAAGGCTCGGGAGGTGGCGCGTCACTCTGGCGAGAAGGCCACGGTCCCCCTCCCGGAGACGCCTCTCCGTTTCCCGCACCAGGATCTGGAAGATCTCGAAGAAGACGTCGCCGGAGATCCTGTACCTCTTGTTGGAGGCGAGGAACTGGTTGAAGTCGAAACCGGAGATCGAGACCTCGGTGAACGAAAACCCGTCGTCGAGAAGCGCATCGACGAGGGCCACGTTCTCCCCCCTCGCCATGAGCAGGGCGGCCTGGTCGGGAGCGGCCTTCTCGAAGTCGCGGCGCGCCTGCTGGTCGACGCGCTTGAAGAACGACGAGAGGAGCGGATGCAGGGAGTACTTCAGCTTGCGGATGGCGGGATTCTTGGCCTCCATGTCGCGGAGCATGTCGGCGACATCCCGCGTGTGCGCCAGCCAGAAGAGGTTGACGAGACCAAGCCGGCGGTCCATCACCCTCGCCGAGTGCAGGATGCGCCCGAGGCCCGCTTCGTATTCCGCCTGGTCCCGTTCCCCCAGCTCTCGACGCTGGGCCCCCGGCGCCTCCACGCCGATCTGAGCCAGGAGTCCTTGGAGGTAGCGCTGGAGCAGCGTCCTGAGGCGCGGGTGGAACTTGACGAAGAAGACGGGCCGTCCCGAGTCGAACTCGGGCGGCGGGAGGAGCGGCAGAGGCGATCCGAGAAGCGACTCCGCCTCGCCCTGACCGCCTCCCAGGAAGCGCGACTCGGCTGGCTCCTTGGCGAAGAGAGACCCCGAGGCCACGATCACCCTTGGAGCGAAAGAGGGGGCATCAGCCCCGGTTGATCAGCTCCCGGAGCTCTTTCCCGGGCTTGAAGTGCGGCACTCGCTTCGCGGGAACCACGACGCCGACGCCGGTCTTGGGGTTGCGACCCGTACGACTGTCCCGGCGCCGGACACGGAAACTGCCGAACCCCCGGAGCTCGATCTTGTCCCCGCTCTGGAGAGCGCCGACGATGGACGAGAAGACGGCTTCGACGATGACCTCGGAGTGCCGGCGCGTGAGGTCCGAAACCTTTGAGACCTCGTCGACGAGCTCTGCCTTGGTCATCGTCTCTTACTCCCCCTGGGTCTCCTTGGCCGCAGCGGCGCGGAACGCGTCTCCCAGCGTCGAGCGATCGCTTCCAGTGGTCTCCCGATAGCTCTGGAAGTCACGCTGGACCTCGTCCTGCTTGACGGCCTTGATGGAGAGGCCGATCTTGCGCTCGCCTTCGGTGATCTTGATGATCTTCATGGGGTGGGCGTCGCCGATCTTGAAGTGATCCTCGGCCTTCTCGACGCGCTTCTCGTCGAGCTCGGAGACGTGAACGAGACCCTCGATCCCCTCGTGCAGCTCGGCAAAGACTCCGAAGTTCGTGATCCGGACGATCTTCCCCTCGACGATATCGCCGACCTTGTGGTGGGAGAAGAACTCGTCCCAGATGTC
>JBGPYB010000023.1:0-40782 GCA_041493035.1 Vicinamibacteria bacterium
AACGTGCCGTCGGCCAGCGCCTCACGCACGCAGTTGATCGCCACCGGCTTGTCCGGGACGTTCTCGTTGCCCCCCTTCGTGGTCGTGGGAACCAGCACGATCCTTTCGACCACGTCCATGCCTTCGAGAACCTCGC
Source organism: Vicinamibacteria bacterium (assembly GCA_041493035.1). Classification (GTDB taxonomy): domain Bacteria; phylum Acidobacteriota; class Vicinamibacteria; order Fen-336; family Fen-336; genus JBGPYB01. The sequence continues at coordinate 137 of JBGPYB010000023.1, forward strand.
CGAAGACGGCGTAACCCGCCCCGCGGATACCGAAGTCCAGGAAGGGGTTGTCCTTCACGCTGATGAAGAACTGTGACGTGGCGCTATCGGCGTCGTTCGTCCGCGCCATGGCCACCGTTCCCCGCAGGTTTCGGGGAGTCATCTTCGCCTCGTTGCGAATCGGCGGGCGCGTCGGCCGCTCGGTCATGTCGGGCTCGAAGCCGCCGCCCTGGGCCATGAAGCCCGGGATCACGCGGTGGAAGATGGTCCCGTCGTAGTGCCCGGAGCGGGCGTACTTGATGAAGTTGTCGACGGTGATTGGAGCCTTGTCCCTGTGAAGGCCAATCTTGATCCGTCCCATCGAGGTGTCGATCATCACCACCGGTCCGTTGGGCAAAGGTTTGGGTGTGGGGATCGTCGGTGGCGACGGCGCTTCCACGGCAGCCTGGGCCAGGATCAGCAAAAGAGGAGCGAGTGCCAGATTCATGGCCGAATTCTAGCCCGGTTTGCGTCCCCCGATCGCGGAGACTTAGAATGCTCGTAACCCGATGGTTCTCTTCAATTACTCCACGAAAGAGTTGACCGCCAAGGTCGTCTACTACGGGCCGGGGCTCTGTGGGAAGACGACGAACCTCCAGTGGATTCACGAGAAGCTCCCCATCCGCAACAAGGGGAAGATGCTCTCGCTCGCGACGGAGACAGACCGGACGCTGTTCTTCGACTTCTTGCCGATCGAGCTCGGGACGATCCGTGGGATGAAGACCCGTATCCAGCTCTACACGGTGCCGGGGCAGGTCTTCTACAACGCCACGCGCCGTATGGTCCTGAGAGGCGCTGACTGCGTCGTCTTCGTCTGCGACAGCCAAGAGGCGATGGTCGACGCCAACCTCGAGAGCTTCGAGAATCTCCGCCAGAACCTCGAGGCCAACGAGATCAACCCCGAGGAGATGCCCACGGTCCTCCAATACAACAAGCGGGACCTCCCGAACGCGCTTCCCATCGAGATCCTGAACGAGCGCCTGAACCCTCGCGGCGTCCCGTTCTTCGAGGCCGTGGCCGTGAAGGGGCAAGGGGTCGAGGAGACGCTCAAGGGCGTGACCGGTCTCGTCTTCCGGTCGCTGGCGGCGAAGTACGGCGGCGCCGATTCCGCTTCACCGGCTCGGCCGACCGTCGCGGTCCGTCCCGTCGCGCCCGCTCCGCTTCGTCCCGTGCCCGTCGACCCGGCCACTCCGCTCGTGGTCGCGCCGCAGGTGCCGTCCGCGCCGGATCCGCCCGCGGTGGCCGCGCCTTCGTCGCTTCCGGCCCTGAAGATGCAGGCCGGTGCGACGACCGACGAGCTTCTCGACTCGCTGGAGCTTCAACCAGCCACCGAAATCGACGACCTGCTCCCGGAGGCGCCAGATCTTGGGATGGATCCCGCTGGGCCGCCGAGCGATGAGGAGGACGAGATCGAGACCGTCGACCTCGACGATGCATTCCCTTCGCCAGCTCCCCAGCCAGCTCCGCCGCCGGCGAAGGAGAAGGGACGGATAACACTCGTGAGCGGACCGAAGGAGACCGACGACCTTCGGCGCAAGATCAGCCGGCCCTCGTTGCCTGAGCTGAGCCTCGACGACCTCGACGATGACGACGATCTGGACGAGCTGTCATTCGACTCCGAGCCTGTTCCAGAGGCGCCCCGGCCCGCGCCGTCCCCTCTCGACGGTCTCCGTGTCGACACCCTCCCACCGGGATCGAGAGCGGTGACCGCGGAGCCCGCCCCGTCGCCCGCCCCCCCAAGGGAGACCGAGGTCGCCACAGTCGCGACCGCGCCTGTTTCCATACAACTCCCGGGCGCCCACGGACAGACCGACGTTTCCATCCCTGTCGAGGTGACTCTCGGCCGTGGCTCGACGCAGGTGACCATCCACCTGCGCCTCACCCTCAACCTGAACCTCCCACAGTAAGTCTCTTGATTCGCACCAGGCGAAGGATCCGGCCGGAGCCGAGGACAGGGGCCGCCCTGCTGCTCGCTGGACTGCTGGCCGTGGCGCCGGCGCGAGCGCAGCTCGTTCCGCTGGCGCAAGACAGCGGCGCCAACGGCCTGGCGCTGGCCCTGAGGCGGCTTCCGGTGATCGGTCGCGTTCTCTACGTCACGGCTCATCCCGATGACGAGAACAACGGCGTCCAGGTGCGCCTCGCGCGCGGCCTCGGCCTCCACGTGGGCCTCTTGACCCTCACCCGCGGCGAGGGAGGGCAAAACGAGATCGGCCCGGAGCTGGGCGAGGCCCTCGGTGTTCTCCGGACCGAAGAGCTGGCGGCGGTCCACCGCTACGACGGAGCTGAACAGCTCTTTGGCAGGGCCTACGACTTCGGCTACTCGTTCAGCGTCGACGAGACCTTCAAGCGCTGGGGTCGCGAGGAGACGTTGGGCGACATCGTCCGCGCCCTTCGTTCGTTCCGGCCCGACGTCATTCTGACGCTGCCCCTCGAGGCCGGTGGCGGCGGCATGCACCACCAGGCCGCGGCCCAACTCACGCGCGAGGCCTTCCGCGCCGCCGCCGACCCGACTCGCTTCCCCGATCAAGTCGCCGTGGGGCTCCGACCGTGGCAGGCTCGCAAGCTCTACCAGGGCGGGGTCGGCGGCGGTCCCGATGCCTTGCCCGGTGTCGCTGTCGTGGTTCCCACCGGCACCTTCGATCCGCTCCTCGGCCTTTCCTGGCAGCAGTTCGGAGGTCTGGCGCGAGCGATGCACCGGTGTCAGGGCGTGGGACAAATGCGCGCCGACCCTCTCACGGGAGAGGGCTCCTACTCGCTGGTGGACAGCCAGCCCCCCATCGCGGGAAACGAGAGCGATCTCCTGGACGGCATCGACGTGTCCCTCCACGGCATCCTCTCCCTCGTTCCGGCGGGTGTAGTGATCCCGGCCTCTCTCACCAATGAGCTGGAGGCGCTCGCTCGCCACGTGGCAGACGCCGAAGCCGCGTTTGATGCGCGTGACCTCGGCAAGACGGTGCTGCCCCTGGCCGCCGCCCTCGATTGCCTCGCCATGCTCCGTGGCCGAATCGAGGGCAGCCTTCCGGAGGCCGCACGTTTCCATCTCGACCATCGACTCGACCAGAAGGAGCGCGACCTCCTCGAGGCGCTTGCACTGGCTCAAGGCCTCGCCCTCGAGGTCGTCTCCGACGAAGGGGACGTCGCTCCCGGGGAGAGCCTCGGCGTCGCCGCAACGATCTCGAACCAGGGGACGCATCCCGTCACCGTGCGCGACCTGGCCCTTCAGGTGCCCCCCGGCTGGAGCGCCGAACGCGTGTCGGGAGAAGCGGGGCTCCTCCGCCCGGGGAAGGCGGCTCGCTTCCGATTCCAGGTCCGCGTGGGGGAAGATGCCATCCCCTCCCGCCCCTACTGGCATCGACAGAAGGACGCCGATCGATATACCCTCGACGTTCCGGTTCACGACGGGCTGCCTTGGGCTCCGCCCGAACTCACGGGCGTGCTTCGATATGCCACGGACGGCGGCGTGACGGCGTGCCTTGAAGCGCCGGCGATCGTCCGCTACGAAGGGCGATGGGTCGGCGGCGAGAAACAGAAGGTCGTGAGCGTCGTCCCCGCGGTGTCGGTGCGCCTTTCCCCCGAGGTCGCGGTGGTTCCCATTGTCGCCGGCAATCGCCGCCGGGAGTTCCGGGTCACCACTGTCGCCGGCGCGGCCGGCGTCACGAGCGCCACGGTCCGGCTCATAGCGCCCACCGGCTGGCGGGTCGAGCCCCGCGAGGCCACCGTCTCTCTCGCCGAACGCGGACAGGAACGGGTCGTCCCCTTCCAGGTTCTCCCGCCGCCGGCCGGAACCGCGGAGGCCAGCCTTCGTGCGGTCGTGACCTTTGCGGGCAAAGAATATGCCGAAGGATATCGTGTAGTGGCCTACGATCACATTCAGGAACGCCACGTCTTTTTGGAGTCCACCGCACGGGTCGTGCCGGTCGATGTTCGGGTCGGCGCGCATGTCCAGGTCGGCTACGTGATGGGAACGGGGGACGAGGTCGCGAAGGCCATCAGTGAGCTGGGCGTGCCGGTGACCCTTCTCGGCGAAGCCGACCTCGCGTCGGGCGACCTGTCGCGATTCACCACCATCGTGACGGGGGTTCGCGCCTACCAGGTCCGGCGCGACCTGCGAGCCGCCAACGCCCGTCTGCTGCGCTTTGTGGAGGACGGTGGGAATCTCGTAGTGCAGTACAACCGCCTCGACTTCAACCAGGGGGCTGCAAAGAGTCCCTTCGCACCGTATCCAGGGTTCTCCATCACCGCGAACCGCGTGACCGACGAAACCGCGCCGGTCCGTACTCGGAGCCACGATCGCGTGCTCGAGACGCCCAACCTCGTTACGCCGCGCGATTGGGAGGGCTGGATTCAAGAGCGCGGACTTCAGTTCGCCGAGGTTCGGGACTCTCGCTACGCGGACCTTCTCGCTTCGGCCGACCCGTTTCCGCTCAATCCGGGCGAAAAGACGGGTATCCTCGTCGTTGCTGGCGTCGGGAAGGGGACGTGGACCTACACGGGGCTCTCGCTCTTTCGCCAACTCCCGGCCGCCGTGCCGGGGGCCTATCGCCTCCTGGCCAATTTGATCAGCCGTCCCCGCGCGCGATGAGCCTTCTCCTCCACCTGCCCCTCGTGGTCCTCTCGGCCGCGTCTCCCTCCGCCGCGGTGTCTGCCGCCATCGCTGAAGGGGACGCCCTCTACGAGCGCCGCGCCGAAGGCGCCCGCGGGGCGAACCCGGACCCCGCTCCAGTGGAAGCGGCCATGGCTGCCTATCGTCGCGCCATCACGCTCGACCCGCGTTCCTTGGATGCGCGCGCCGGCTTGCTCCGCGCGATATTCTTCCGGGGTGGTTTCGGTGACATCGCGCCGGCGCACCAGCTGAAGATCTTCGAGGAAGCAAAGCGTCTCGCCGACGACACCGTCCAGACGCTCGAGAGGTCTCTGGGTTCGCCGAAGGGTCCGGCTCGGGTCCAGGCCCTCCGCGCTGTTCCCGCTGCGACCCGCGTCTACTTCTGGTCAGCCATTTCTTGGGGCCAGTGGGCCGCCGATCACAAGCTGGCCGCCGCGTGGCAAGGGGCAGCGATCCGAATGCGCGACCTCGCCCAGACGGTCGTCGATCTCGACCCGACGATGGACCAGGGGAGTGGCTACCTCCTCCTGGGGCGCCTCCACGCAGAGTGTCCGAGGATCCCCATGCTCACCCATTGGATCTCGCGCACGCAGGCGCTCATCTACCTGCGCAAGGCTCTGGCCATCGGGCCCAAGAACACGCCCAACATGTACTTCCTGGCCGATGCCATCCTCGACAACGAGCCTGCCCACAAGGACGAGGCGCGCCGCCTGCTGGAACAGTGCGCCTCGGCCGAGCCGCGGCCCGATTACCTTGTCGAGGACGCTCACTACGCCGAGATGGCTCGGGCGCGTCTCGCGTCGATCCCCTAAAGAGGAGCCACGACCACGTCCAGCCGTGGCCGTGTCCCGGCCGCCGAATGCTTCGACTCGTTCCTCTTCGCCGACTAGGGCCGGCTTCCGTCAAGGACGTTCGCCCTTGCGTGGAGCGATCAGGCTCGCCCGAGTGAGCGTCCCCTCCCCGAAGCGCTCGGACAGTGCGTCCCGAAGGCGGTCGGCGGCCGAGGCGACCGGTGCTTCGTCGAAGAGCGCCAGCTGTCCCTCGGGACCGAAGCCGGAGGTGTAGATTCCCAAGAGGCGCACCCGCCTGCCTTCGTGGACTCCCTCGAAGAGACGCCACGCCACGCGGAAGAGGACGTCCCCTGAGTCCGTTGGCGCGTCGAGGGTTTCGGCGCGCGTCACCGTGTGGAAGCGCTCGTCCCGATACTTGAGCGTGATCGTCCGACCGCGCAGACCATGGTGACGGAGGCGCGCACCGACGCGATCGCTCAGCGAGAGCAGGGTTCGGCGCAAGCGCTTCAAGTCATCCGTGTCTTCGTCGTACGTGTGCTCCTGGCCGAGGCTCTTCGTTTCGCCCCCGCCGGCCACGACCGGTCGGTCGTCCAACCCCTGGGCCAGAGCCACGAGGTCGTGGCCGTGGGTCCCGAGGCGCCGGCTGAGCGTCGCCGGAGTCGCGGTCGCCAGGGCTCCGATGGTGGTGACACCCAGCCTCGCCAGGCTCTCCTCCATCTTCGGCCCGACGCCCCAGAGGCGTCGCACAGGCAGCGGGGCGAGGAAGGCCGCCTCCGTTCCGGGCGCCACGACCACCAGGCCGTCGGGCTTCCTCAGGTCCGAGGCGATCTTGGCCACGAGCTTCGACGAAGCCACTCCCACCGAAGCGGTGAGGGCAGTCTCGCGCCGGATGTCCTCCTTGATTCGACGGGCGATCTGTTCTCCTGAGCCGAAGGCGCGACGGCTCTCGGTCACGTCCAGGAAGGCTTCGTCGATCGATACCGGCTCGACGACGTCGCTAGCGCGTCGCAAGATCGCCATTACCTCGCGGGACACAGCCACGTACTTAGCCATGTCCACCGGGACATAGACTCCCTTGGGGCAGAGACGGTAGGCCGTCGAGATCGGCATGGCGCTCGACACGCCGAAGCGACGCGCCTCGTAGGACGCCGTGGAAACGACGCCGCGACCGCGCCCACCTTTGGGGTCGGCGCCCACGATCACCGGCTTGCCCCGAAGATCCGGACGGTCCCGCTCCTCGATGGCCGCGTAGAAGGCGTCCATGTCGACGTGGAGGATCGTTCGGGGCCCGTCCCCCCGCGTCATGACGCCTGCGAGGCCGCCGCCAGGGCCCTGTCGCGACAGGCGGCCGAGCAGAAATGCTCCTCGTGTCCCGCGATCACCGCACGCAGCGCGCGATCGCGTGGCAGGAAGGTGTTGCAGATGCGGTCGCGGACCAGCTCGGCAGTGGGGTTCTGTCGTGGCGCAGGGCCCGCGGTGCGGGGCGAAGCGCCCCGCGTGAGGCCGGCCAGAGCGCGCAAGACCATCCTCACGACGAGGAGAAAAGCGACGACTCGGAGCAGAAAGGTGAGGATGCGCAGGATCACCGGAGTGGCCTGACGCCTTCAGCCTTCGCCGCCCCGGCCATTCTCTCCCTCCGAAAACTGAACGATTATTCAGTCGGTGCCGAGACGAGTCAACTGATCTACAATCAAGATGTGATCGAGATCAAGAAGGTTCTCGTTCCCACGGATTTTTCCGAGAGCGCTCGCCACGCGTTTCAGTATGCGGTGTCTCTGGCGCAGCGGTTCGGGGCCGGCATCACGCTGCTCCACGTCGTCGAGAACGTCGCCGTCAGCTACGCGAGCGACCTCTTTCCCGTGCCGATGGCCGAGGTCTTCGAGGAGGTCTCGGGCTACGCCCGCAAGGAGATCGCGGCTCTCGCTGCCGAAGTACGGGCCCAGGGTATAGAGGTGGAGGAGAGCGTCGTGCAGGGGAAGCCACCGGCGGAGATCCTGCGAGCGGCGCGTGAGGAAGCCATAGACCTGATCGTCCTCGGGACCCACGGCCGCGGCGTCCTCGACCACGCGCTCTTCGGTTCGACCACGGAGCGGGTCGTGCGCAAGGCCCCGTGTCCCGTCCTCACCTGCCGCCCGCCGGAGGCCGCCACTCCGAAGGCCTAACGCTCGAAGGCCGACCACCGAGCCAGGACCGAACCCACGGTGAAGCCGGCGCCGACGGACGCCATCAGGAGCAGATCGCCATCCTTGAGGCGGTTCTCATCGAGGGCCGTGCCCAGGGCCAGGGGAATCGTGGCCGCCGTCGTGTTTCCGAATTTCTGGATGTTCTTGACCACTCTCTCCTCGGGCAGGCCGAGGCGTTCCTGCGCGGCGTCGATGATGCGAATGTTGGCCTGATGGGGGACGAAGCAATCGACCGATTCGGCGCTGAACCCGTTTCTCTCCAGGAGGCGTTTGCTGGCTTCAACAAACTTCCGCACGGCGTACTTGAAGACGTGCCCCCCTTCCTGGCGGACATAGTGGAGGCGCTTGTCCACGGTTTCGTGGGAGGGCGGGAGGGCGCTTCCCCCGGCCGGCATGAAGAGGTGGCAGCGTCCCGAGCCATCCACCTCATGGTAGAAGTCCAGGATCCCATCTCCCTTGTCGGAGGGCTCGAGGAGGACGGCCCCCGCTCCATCGCCGAACAGGACGCAGGTGGTCCGGTCAGTGTAGTCGAGGATCGAGCTCATGACGTCGGCACCGATCACCAGGACCTTGCGGTGGGCGCCCGTCTGGATGAATTGAGCCCCCATGGTGAGGGCGTACAGAAAGCCTGAGCAGGCGGCGGAGATGTCGAAGCCCCAGGCATGGGTCGCCTGAAGCTTGTCCTGGACGATGCAGGCGGTGGCCGGAAACACCATGTCCGGCGTGACGGTCGCGACGATGATCAGGTCCAGCTCCGACGGCGCCACGCCCCGCCGGTCCAGAGCTTCGCGGGCCGCCCGGACGGCCAGCTCGCTCGTGGGCGTTCCGGGTTCCACGACGTGGCGCTGCTCGATTCCGGTCCGAGTGCGGATCCATTCGTCCGACGTGTCAACGATTCGTTCGAGGTCGGCGTTGGTCATCACCCGCTCGGGCACGTAGCGCCCGACGGCCGTGATCCGAGCCCGCGTCTTCGTCGTCATCCGCTCGCTTCCCCTTTTCCCTCGCCCTTCGTGGGCAGTCCCAATGTTACAGTGAGTCAGTGGGACTCGTCCTCACGTTGGCGCTCAGGAACCTCTTCCGCCACACGCGCCGCACCCTTCTCACCGTCTCAGCACTCGTCATGGGCATAGCTCTCATCGTGCTGGGCAGGGCGTGGACGGGCGCCATGGAGAAGGCCGTCGTCGACCCGGCCAAGAACGGGACCCTCGGTCACATACAGGTCTATGCCCGCGACGCCGCCGCCGACGAAGGTGGCGAGGTGTCGTTCGTCGTTCCCCAGAACAACTACCGCCTCCTCCCTGCTCCTCGGGCGGTCGTCGAGCGCATCCTGGCTGCCGAGCCGCGCCTCGCGGCGGGGCTGTCACGTCTCATGGTGGGAGCCTTGCTCTCTTCGGGGGAAACCTCGGTGGAAGGGATCCTGGTCGGGATCGACCCACGCGCCCGCGCCGCCGTCTATCCCGCCATCACGCTCCGCGAGGGGCGCTTCTTCGGGCCCGGGGAGAAGGGGGCTTTGCTCAACCGCGGCGTGGCCAAACGGCTTGGCGTCGGCACGGGAGACGTGATCGTCGCTCTCGGCAGCACCGCCGACGGCCGGCTCGCGGCCGTGAGGCTCAACGTGACCGGGATCTGGATGATCGAAGGGCTTGACGCCTACGAATGGGGGACCTGTTTCGCCGATCTCGCCTCGGTCCAGGAACTGCTCGACGCGGGGGACGCCGCGGGAGTCCTGATCCTGCGCCAGAGGAACGTAGCCGCACCCGCGGCACCCATCGCCGCGTCACTCAACGCCTTCTTCCAGCGCGAAGGGATCGCCGCGGAAGCGCACACCTGGGACGACATGGGGGGGCCGTTCATCGGTGGGATGCTCCTGACCCGCTTCATCGCGCGGATCATGGACATGGTGATGGCGATCATCGTCGCCGCCGGTGTCATGAACACGGCCCTCATGTCGGTCTTCGAACGCACACGCGAGATCGGTACGCTGCGCGCGCTGGGAGCCCGTCGCGCTCGTATCCTGAGGCTCTACCTGATCGAGGCTTTCCTTCTCGGCGTCTTTGGCGCCATTGGGGGAGCCGCGGTGGGAGCGGGACTCATCGTTCTGTTCGGTCGCTTCGGCATCCCCGCCTTCAGCGAAGCGCAGCGCTACTCCTACGGGGGCGACTACCTCTTCCCGACCCTCAACTGGGGAGACGTGACCACCGTGTCGGCCGTCATGCTCGTGGTCTGCGTTCTCGCTGCCATCGGCCCCGCTCTCATGGCCGCGCGGATGCGCCCCGCCGACTCGCTGCGATACGTCTAAGGCGTCTTCCCAACCTGCTATGCTGTTTTCCGCTCGATGAAGCTCCTCCGCATTGCCTTCCGCAACCTGCTCCGGGCCAAGAGGCGCAACGCTCTCTCGGGAGGGAGCATGGTCCTGGGCAGCGCGGCGCTCGTCCTGGGTAACGGCCTCTCCGACGGAATCGCGCGACAACTCACGGCCAACCTCCTGGCCGTCCAGACCGGACATGTGCAGGTCGTCGTCCGTCCCGACGATTTCCAGCCCCAGAACAGCCCCTTCGACGCCTACGGCAGCGACCACCTCCCCGGAGCCGTGGACCTGGCGCAGCGCATCGAGAAGGAAGGCCGGTCGGCGGGCGTCCTCAAGGCTGTCCCCTTCCTCTATACCCGCGCCACCGCCATCGCGGGGAATCGCTCGAGCCCAGCCAACGTGGTCGGCATAGACGCCAAACGCGAGCCGGAGCTTGCGAAAGCTCACCCGACTGAGGCGGGGCGCTTCCTCCCTCCAGGAGACGACTTGGCCGTCTACATCGCGGCCCCCATGGCGCGGAAACTGCGGCTAGCCGTCGGAGATCCGGTGTCGTTCATCACCCAGACACCACAGGGCGCCGTGAACTCTCTGGACGCCGTCGTCTGCGGCGTCTTCCCGAAAAGCGCGCCCTGGTATGACGGCACGTTCTACGTCTCGCTCAAAGCGGCGCAAGGGCTTCTCGATTGGAAAGACGGCGCCACCAACATCAAGATCACCCTGGCCGACGGACGTCCGAGCGCCGCGCGTCGAGCGCGCGAAGCTCTCGCGGCCATCGTTGCCCGCTTCGCCCCTGAGCCGCTCCCGAAAGGGACGCGGGTTCGTGTCGAGACCTTCGATGAAGCCGGACGCTTCTCCTTCGCCATCATTCAGGCCAACGAAGCCGCCCTCGTCGTGTTGTCGTCGTTCCTCTTCCTTGCCGCCGCCGTCGGCATCGTGAACGCCATGCTCATGAGCGTCCACGAGAGGACTCGTGAGATCGGGACGGTCCGCGCCCTGGGCGTACGGCGGTCGGCCGTGGTCCGCCTCTTCGTCCTCGAAGGATTGGCCCTGGGGATCGTCGCCGCGGTACTGGGCGTGGCCTTGGGCGGCAGCATCGTTCTCTACTACGGCGCCCGCGGCATTCCGATGAACACGCTTACGCTGGCGTGGATGGCCGGAGGGGACCACCTCTACCCGGTGCTGCGGTGGAGCAGCGCCTCCCGTGCGGCCTTCGCGATCGTGGCCTTGTCCACGTTTGCGGCTGTGTACCCCGCGTTCACGGCGAGCCGTCTCGAGCCACGCGAGGCCCTCCACCATGTCTAGCCTGGTTCTCGGCCTGCTTCTGGCGGCTGCACCCGACCCCGATGCCATCCTCCGGCGGGCGGACAAGGCCGTTCTTGGTGACGCTGCCACTTACGTTCTTCGTATGACGGTCGTTCGTCCGGGAAAGTCCGATCGGGTCGTCGAGATGAAGGGCTGGAAGAAAGGGGACGACCTCGGTCTCGTTCGCTACATTTCCCCTGCACGGGAGCGTGGCACGGCCTATCTCCGCCGCGGCGAGAACACATGGCTCTTCCTGCCGTCGGCCGAAAAGGTTGTGCGCGTCGGAGCGAAGCAGAACTTCGGAGGCGGCGACTTCTCGAACGCCGACATCTTCCGGCTCTCTCTCGTCAAGGACTACATCCCGACCCTCGTGGGTGAAGAAGCGATCGAGGGCCAGGCCTGCTACAAGCTCGATCTCAAGGCCAAGGATCGATCGATTGCGTACGACCGGGTCGTCTATTGGGTGCGCACCGACGGGACGTTCTTCCCGGCGCACGCCGACTACCACACCGTCTCGGGGAAGCGGCTCAAGTGGCTCAAGGCCGCCGAGGTCGCCCCGCTGGGTGGCAGGACCCGCCCGACTCTCCTCACCATGGAGAGCGCCGTGGAAAAGGGGTCCCGGACTCTCCTTCGGTTCCTGTCGATCCAGGACGACGCCCGGATCGATGACCGGCTCTTCACACCAAGCGCTCTGGAGCGCGGTGAGTGAGGCCACGGCTCGCTCTTTCCGGGATCGCGCTTTCGCTGGTGGCGGCAGTGCCAGCGCCGAGCTCGGGTTCTCCCCGCGAGGTGGAGTTCGGGCTCGAAAACTCCAGCTACCCCACCGCCCTGACCCCACTCAACAGACAGAACGCTCTGGGCCTGGACGATCCCGAGGACCTTCTCCGGGTGACGGCCGCGTGGAAAGAAAATATCGGAGGCCTTCGCGTCGTCATTCGAGGCTACGTCCAGCGCGATCTCGGCGCCGGCGGAGCGACCACATGGACGGCGCGGCAGGCCTACCTGCAATACGGCTGGGGCTCCACCCTCCAGGTCCGCTTGGGGAAGCAGCGGATCGCGTGGGGATCGGGCTTTGCGTGGAACCCCACGAATCGTCTCGAGCCCCCGAAGAACGCCTTCAACACCAGTCTCGAGCAGGAGGGTTCCCTCGCGGCACGCCTCGACTGGATTCCTTCGTCTCGCGCCGGGGTGATTCTGATCGCGACACGAGCTGAAGCAGCCGGTGGCGATCTTCCCCTCGAGACCACCTCGCCGCCCCGGACATCCGGGTCGGGACGGCTACGCGTCCTCATCAAGGACACCGACCTGGCGCTGGTCGTCACGGCCGGCAAGAACCAGCGCACCCTCGTAGGCTTCGACGCGGCGCGAGACGTCGGTGCCCAGATTACGGCCCACGCCGAAGGGGCCTTCTACCGCGGCGCCGAGCTGGCGCCACCCCGGAACGGCCAGACCTTTTTCCGCGTCGCGGCCGGCCTCCTGCGCAACCGGGACACCACGTCCCTCTCCCTCGAGTATTTCTACAACGGCGAAGGGTACGGCGACGCTGCGACGCGTGCGTACCTCAGGGGTCTCGACATCCTCTATGGCGGTGCGACGGATCCTTCGCTACCGCCGTCAGCGCGCGAGGAGGCTCTCAGCCGCTACCTTGCCGGCGTCTCGGTTCCCTACTCGGGTGGCCTGGGTCTTCGGCGTCACTATCTCCAGGCCTCGTGGGTCCGGAGTGAGATGCGCGGAAAATGGAGCCTCAGCGCGCAGGGCCTCTTTGCCCTCAGCGATGGGGGGCTCGCACTCACGCCGGGCGTCTCCTTTGCCCCGCGGGGCAACGTCACGCTCCAGCTCGACGGCATCCTGCTTCTCGGACCGGCCGGCAGCGAATACCGTTTGGCACCCGTTCGCGGGGCACTGCAAAGCCGGGTGAAGGTTCTCTTCTGATGAGCAACGTTCGAATCGACAATGTCGTCAAGAGCTACGAACTCGGGAAGACTACTGTCCCCGCTCTGCGGGGCGTCTCGCTTTCGGTGGAGGCGGGGGAGTTCCTCGCCGTCGCCGGGCCTTCGGGATCGGGGAAATCCACTCTCCTCAACCTCATCGGTTGCCTGGACCATCCCACGTCGGGGCGGGTGCTGATCGGCGAGCAGGACGTCGCGGCCCTCGACGACAATGCCCTGTCCGACCTCCGCGCCCTTACCATTGGCTTCATCTTCCAGACCTTCAACCTCATCCCGGTCCTCTCGGCCATCGAGAACGTGGAGTTCCCGCTTCTTTTCCGTGGCGGAAACAATGGAGGGCGCAGCCGGGCACTGCGGGCGCTCGAAGAGGTGGGGCTCGAAGAGTTCGCCCGTCACCGGCCCGACGAGCTGTCGGGGGGGCAGCGTCAGCGGGTGGCCGTCGCTCGCGCTCTCGTCACGGATTCGCTCATCGTCCTCGCCGACGAGCCCACGGCCAACCTCGACTCGACGACGGGGGAGGCCATCATCGCCCTCATGCTCGAGATCAACCGAAGAGACGGAACCACGTTCATTTTTTCGACTCACGACCCGAAGGTCATGAGTCAGGCGCACCGCGTCGCCCGCCTTGCCGACGGGTTGATCGCCGGATGACCGTCCATCCGAAGGACATCCTGAGGGTGATGGAGGAGTATTCTCCCTTCAACCGCCTCCTGGGGATCAAGGGAGAATCTGCGGAACCGGGGCGCGTCGTCATGACGCTGCCGTCGCGCCAGGACTTGGTTGGCGATCCGAGGCGCCCGGCGCTCCACGGCGGTGTCATCGCGAGCCTCGTCGACACTGCGGGCGGAGCCGCAGCATGGTCGGCTCTCGCTCCCGGCGAGTCGGTCTCGACCGTGGACCTGACGATCGACTACCTCGAGCCAGCCGGTCTGGGTGCGCCGTTGCGGGCCGAGGCGACCCTCATCCGCAAGGGGAATCGCGTCTGTCACGTGCGGGTGTCAGTGACGCAGGGAGCCGTGCTTGTGGCCGAAGGGCGCGGCGTCTACAACATCCACCGTGCCCGCGCCGACAAGGAGAAGCCCGCAGGGCGGTAGGCCGCCTGCCATCAGGCGCTCACGACTTCCCGCAGCGTCTCCGTGAGGCTCGTTCTTTCCGAGGCCGTCAGCCTTGCTCCATCGTTCGTCAGGAAGAATTCGTCGCGCACCTGCTCCCCTGGCGTGTCGATGTAGGCCATCTCGATGTTGAGGCCCGAGTCGGAGATGGCACGGCTCAAGCGGTAGAGGAGGCCAAAGCGATCACGACCGCCGACCGAAAGGCGCGTTGCGGTCGGGTGCACCTCGTCGCTCCATTCGAGGGTCAGGGGGTCCGTTCGGAGCGAAGCGGTCTCGGGATGCTTGGCAAGCTCCGCCTCGACGTCTGCTTTCCCCTCCACCACGTCCTCGAGGAAGACCTGAAATCGCCGCCGCTCGCCGCCGTCCGCGAAAAACCCTTCCCGGTCGGCGAAACGGAAGGTGTCGAGGATCAGGGAGTTCGCGTTCGCGAAGGCTTCCGCCGCCACGATGTTCATGCCGAAGCAGGAGAGGGCCCCGGCGATCCGGGAAAAGAGAGCGCGCCGATCCTTCGCCACGATGGAAAGCTTCCAGACCTCTTCCTCTCTGGCGAGCGACGAGATGACCGCCCGGCCACCAAGGCTCTCCATGAGGGCGTAGTGTCGAACGACCTCGGGCGGGGACGTCGTCGCCAGATAGCGCTGGGGAAAGCCGAGGGCAAAGCTCAAGAAACCGGCCCGATCCACGGAAAAAGGGATGCTCTTGAGGAAGGCTTCGACCTCGGCGGCCGTGACCGCCGCAACCGCTCGGGGCTTGCTCACGACGTGGCGCTCCGGCGCCAGGCGAGGCCACCGTGGATCATCCGCGGCGTGCCGAAGGTCGGCACGGGCGCTCGGCCGACGGCGTAGGCGCGATCGAAGAGGTCGAAGGTCTTGGTAAGGCGTCGGCTCACGGCAAGGTCACAGACAAAGTACGCACCCAGAGGCAGCCTGTTGCGATCGTCCTCGAATTGCCGTGTGGCGAACCGCCCATGGGCCGTGACGGTGAGGGCCCACCCACGCATCGAGCGGTCAGTTTCCCTGCGCCGAAACGGTGACGACCAGATCGAGGTTCTCGCGGGCGTTGCCCTTGATTCGGGTCACTGGCGCACACCCAGATACCGCTCGCAGATGCTCTTCATGGCTGTGTTCGCCGAGTTGAAGGCCCAGATGATCGAGCCCCCTTTCCGACCGGCGGAGAGGTCGCCGAGACGGCAGGCCCGGCCCCGATGACGACGATGCTCGCCATGGCCACAGTGTATTATGCGCGGTCCGTTCGTCCCCGGCTATGACACGCCCTGTAGAGAGCCCCCTACGTCCGCATTGGCGCGCCACTACGTCAGCATCAACTCCCGGAAGTTCGCCGGCGCGGGCGTCCCCTCTCCCGACAGAGCCTTCTCGATGGCAAACTCAGCCATCTTCTCGACCGCCCACGGGAAGTGAGCGTCCTTGAAGCTCCGGTAGTCCATGTCGGGAGTGTAGTTGGTGAGGTCGATGCCGTAGAAGAGGCCGTCTTTCACCGCGAACTCGATGGCGTTCATGTCGTAGCCGAGAGCCCGGTTGAAAAGCAGCGACAACTCCTCCGCTTTGTCGCGGTGCGGCCGGGGCAGGCTGTCGTAGTCCTGGTTGTAACCTCCCATCCCCATGGGCGCCGGATCGTAATGGATCGCCCGCGCCCAGCGCCGGCCGATGGTGGGGACGCGGATGTACGTGTCCCAGGTGATGAACTCCTGGAGCATCATCGTCTTGGCTCCGGAGTTGTTGTAATGGAGGTACAGGTCCTCGATGTTGGTGATCTTGTTGACGTCCTTCCATCCCCCGCCGAAAGCCGGCTTCATGATGCAGGGCGCCCCGACGTAGTCGAGATACATCGCGAAGTCCGTGGGCCAGAGGTTCCGTAGACTCTCGGCGGTCACGTCGTCGAGGTACGACCGGTTCGGCAGGACCACGGTCTTCGGCTCCGCGATCCCTAGCTTCTCGGCGATCGCGTAGCCGAAGAACTTGTCGTCCGCGGAACGCCAGAAGGTGTTGTTGATGCAGTACGTCCCCTGCAGCGCCGCCATCTTCAGATAGACGGCGTAGTAGGGGACCTCGTGGCTCATCCGGTCCAGGATCACGCGATAGGGGACGGGTTCATTGAGCTTCGTTCCGCCGAGCTGAACGAATTCGGCCGTGACCCCCTTGTCCAGATCGTTGACTTTGGCGATGAAAGCCTCGGGGAAGGAGTTCTCGCGACCGCGGAGGACGCCGATCTTCATGGGACTCTCCTCTCGTGAGGAACGCCAGGGAACCCCGGAGGGGCGATCTTAGCACGGGCCTTTTCGAGGCATGCGGCTAGCCGTCGATCGTCCGGAGGAAGCTCGCCAGCACCGCGTTGTAGGCAAGTGCGTTCTCGAGGTTGGCGAGGTGGCCAGCCCGCGGGATGACGTGGAACTGGCTCCCCGGAATTCCCGCATGGATCGCCTCGGCTTCGGCGATCGGCGTGAGGACGTCCTCCGCTCCGCCGACCACCAGCGTCGGTGCGGCGATCTCGCGGAGCGTCGGCGAGGAATTGGCGCGGGCGCCGAGCCCAAGGAGGGCGTTGGCGAGGCCGCGGGGCGGGTTGCGCAGCACCGCCTCGCGCAACTGCGTCACGCGGTCGGGATGGTCCCGGGTCGTCGTGTCGCCCACGAGCCTGGGCAGAAACGCATCGGCCGCCGCTGTCGGACCTTCACGTAGAACCCGTTCGGCCAGGACGCCTCGATTCTTCCGAGCCTCCGCCGTGTCGGCTCCGGCGCGGGTGTTCTGAAGGACGAGGCCGCGGAGGCGCGCCGCGTGGCGACGGACCATCGCGAAGGCGGCGTATCCTCCCATGGAGCAGCCGACGACTACGGCCCGTCCGATGCCAAGGTGGTCGAGAAGCGCCGCGGCATCATCGGCGATCCGGTCCATCGTCAGCGGCTCGTCTCCCGGCGGCGATCCGCCGAAGCCGCGATAGTCGAACCGCACCAGACGGTGGGTGGCCTCCAAGGCAGCCACCTGCTCGTCCCACATGAAAAGGCCGAGGGGAAAGGCGTGAAGGAAGAGGATCGGCGGCCCCGCTCCCCGGTCCTCGTACTGCAACTCGGTTCCCGCGACTCGCCCGCGCATCTGCATCCTCCGCGCCAGGGTCCACGCTATAGTAGTCCTCGGGGCGAAGGAATATGGAGGCTGAGCCATACGGGACCTACGAAGCGTTTTGGCCCTTCTACGTTTCCCAGCACCTGAATGCGACCAATCGGAGGCTTCACTTCACGGGCACGACGTTCGTGTGGTTGTCGACCGTCGCCACGGTCGGCGTTCGTCCGGCTTGGCTTCTGGCCGCGCCTCTCGCCGGCTACGGCTTCGCATGGGTCGGCCATTTCTTCATCGAGAGAAACCGGCCGGCCACCTTCACGTATCCTCTCTGGTCGCTGCGCGCGGACTTCCGCATGTACAGGCTGATGCTTGTCGGCGCCATGGATCCGGAGATCGACCGGGCCCGTCGTCCAGAAGCCTCCCCGAAGCTGACTGTGGGTCAGTGCATATCCATATAAGACATTGATATATATAGTATTGTGCTGTGCATAACGCCTTCCGCGGGGCCCGTTGTCCGCTTGACCGCGCCGGGGGACGGGGCTAGACTAAAGGCCTCTCTCAAGGTGCTGTCATGGTCGGTCGTACAGCCGTGTCCCGCCGTTACCGCAGTCGCCTGAACGGCGCGCGCCTCCTTCGAATGGAGGCCCCCCACCGCGTTTTCGGCGACACGTAGGTCCTCCGGCCGCCCCGTCGTCACCCTGGTCTTTCTTTCAACTTCGATGGGGACGTGAGAACGCCCCCGGTCCCGGGAGAGGAGCCGATCATGTCGAAGGCCGTCGTCGTCTCGATGAAACACCACCTGAAGCCCAACAACGGGAAGTCGCACCACCCGCAGCGGGTGAGCCCGGAGAAGCCGCGCCGCCGCCGCCGTGCCGCCGCCAGCGCTCCTGCGGCGACGCCGAAGCCGCGGACGGGTCTGTCCAAGAAGAAGCTCATCGAGGAGAGCCGTCGCTGGCTCTCGATCATCAACGCCCACAAGCTGAACGACTACAAGCGCCGGAAGGTCGTCACGGACACGCTCGACAACTTCCGCCTCTACTACAACAAGGGATACCTCGAGTACCGGAAATCGGTTACCGAGGGAGGAGAGTTTGCCGCCATCGAGTGGAGCGGCAAAGGGTCGTACTTCGAAGACATCACGGGGCGCAAGTTCATCGACTGCCTCGGGGGCTACGGCATCTACTCGGCCGGTATCAACCATCCGAAGGTCGTGCGCGCCGTCAAGTCGCAGCTCGAACGGATGCCCCTCTCGTCCCAGGAGCTTCTCGATCCTCTCCGCGGAGCCCTGGCCGAGTTGCTCGGGGAGCTGGCCCCCGGCGACCTTCAGTGCTGCTTCTTCATCAACAACGGAACCGACGCTATCGAGGGGGCGATGAAACTGGCCCGCCTCTACACGAAGAAGCCAGGATTCATCTCCTGCGTGCGCGGCTTCCACGGCAAGTCCTATGGGTCCTTGTCGCTCATGGGGAAGGGCGAGTATCGCTTGGCCTTCGAGCCGCTCCTCCAGGACACCTACTTCGTCCCGTTCGGCGACGCGGACGCTGTCGAGGCGGAGCTCTCGAAGGCCGAAGCCGTCGGGATGCTGATCGCCGCTGTCGTGGTCGAGCCCGTGCAGGGGGAGGCCGGAGCCATCGTTCCGCCCGCCGACTACTGGCCGCGCCTTCGCGAGATCTGCACCCGCTACGGCGTTCTCCTCATCGCCGACGAGGTCCAGACCGGCATGGGGCGCACCGGGAAGATGTTTGCCGTCGAGCACTGGGACGTGGCTCCCGACATCATGTGCCTCGGGAAGGCGCTCGGCGGCGGCGTCATGCCCCTCTCGGCCTTCATGTCGACTCCCGAGATCTGGAAGGTTCTGGAGCCGAATCCCTTCATCCACTCGTCGACCTTCGGTGGCAACCCTCTCGGCTGCGCCGCCGGTATCGCGGCGGTGAACGTCACGCTCGAAGAAGATCTCCCGGGGCAGGCGGCGTCGACGGGTGCCTACATGATGACCGAGCTTCAGAGACTACAGAAGCGTTTCGCCGACCATCTGGTGGACGTTCGGGGCCTTGGCCTTCTGATCGGCCTGGAGTTCGTCGACTCCGAGTTCGGCTATGCGGTGGCGGCCAACCTCTTCAAGCGTGGGATCCTCGTGGCGGGGACGCTCTTGAACTCGAAGACGATCCGCATCGAGCCCGCCCTCAACATTCCCCGCACCCTCGTGGACGAGGTCCTGGAGAAGTTCGAGGACACGCTCCAGGAGCTGACCGAGTAGCGAAGTGTGGATGCTCCCTCACCCCTTGAGGTGGGGGAGCATCGTCTTGAAGGCAGCGCTGTCGCTGCGGCCCAGGAGCTCGTAGATCGCCATCTCCGCGCTCGAGACGACGGCACCCGCGCGCTCCATCCGCACGAGGCCTATCTGCCGATTCGCCTCGGTTCTCGAGCCGACGGCGTCGGCCGCGACGTGGACCGTGTAGCCGACCTCGAGGGCCCCGAGCGCCGTCTGAGCCACGCAGATGTGGCTCTCGACGCCGGTGAGAAGCAGTTGGTCGCGGCCGGTCAATGCCCTGAGAGCCGTCCGGAACCCTTCGTCATCGAAGCAGCCGAAGGACGTCTTGTCGATGGGCGCGACACCGGGCGCCTCGGCGAGCACCTCGGGGAGCGCCGCTCCCAGACCTTTCGCGTATTGCGTCGTCAGCAGCACCGGTAGCCCGAGGGCCCGCGCCAGCCGCAGGAGCAGGGTGCTCTCCTTCACCACACGGTCCCGCCCGTCAATGGCCGGCAGGAGCTTCTCCTGGAGGTCCACCACCACGACCGCCGTCCGGAGCGGATCCAGACGGGACTGGCTCACGCCGGCCCACTCCGAGCGCAGTCGGGGCAAAGCGACTCTTCCACCTCGGCCTCGGCGCGAGTGCGGAGGTAGGTCTCCAGCTCGTTCCAAAGCCCCTGGGGATCGCGCACCTTCTTGCACGACGTGCACACGGGGAGCATGCCTCGGAGGGCCCGACGATCGGTGATGTTTCGCGCCATGCTGAAGACGTAGCGCGACACGCCGCTCTTGTCGAGGAGCGCCGTGACGACGATCTCGGCCCAGACGATCGAGCCGTTCTTGGCGATGTACCGCTTCTCGGCCTTGTAGCGGGGTATTTCTCCGGTCAGGAGGAGAGGAAGGAACTCCCGGTCGCGCTGGCGGTCATCGGGGTGGGTTACCTCGGAGATGGTGCACTTCATCATCTCCGCTTCGCTGTAGCCGAGCATCCGGCAGTAGGCGTCGTTCACGTCGACGATCTTCATGTCCTTGTCGACGACAACGATTCCGACGGGCGCATCCTCGAAGATCGCCCGGAACGCGGGATCCTGGAGAGAAGACATATCGACCTCCAGTGGCAACAACGGCTATTGGGAAAGCTCCTCCCATTATTCCCCCGCTGACCGATAAAACGCTACAATTCCTTCCGCTCTTCGACCATGCGCGGCTCTGTTTCGATCCAGGGGCTCTCCAAGACCTTCGGCGACGTCCCGGCGCTCCAGAGCGTCGACCTCGAGGTGCGGGCGGGGGAGTTCCTCACCCTCCTGGGGCCGTCGGGGTGCGGCAAGACAACGCTCCTGCGCCTGATCGCTGGCTTCGAGGAGCCCAATGCCGGCTCCATCCTGATCTCGGGGAAGGACGTCGCGCCGCTGCCGGCCTACAAGCGCCCCGTGAACACGGTCTTCCAACAGTACGCGCTCTTCCCACATCGGACCGTGGCCGGGAACGTGGCTTTCGGCCTCGAGATGGACGGCTGCCCGAAGAGGGAAATTCCGGCCCGCGTCGCCAAGGCCCTCGATATGGTGCGTCTCCCGGGTTTCGGCGACAGGAGGATTGACCAGCTCTCCGGCGGCCAGAAACAGCGCGTCGCCCTCGCACGCGCCGTGGTCCTCGAGCCCGAGGTGCTGCTTCTCGACGAGCCCATGGCCGCTTTAGACTTGAAGCTCCGGAAGGAGATGCAGGTCGAGGTCAAGAACCTCCAGGAGCGCCTCAAGACCACGTTCATCTTCGTGACCCACGACCAGGACGAAGCCCTCATCATGAGCGACCGAATCGCCGTGATGAGCCAGGGGCGGATCGAGCAGTTGGCGCCTCCCGAGGAGCTGTACGAGCGACCCCGGACTCGGTTCGTGGCCGATTTCCTCGCCGTCAAGAACATTCTCGAGGTGGACGTCGTGGCCGTCGATGGCCCACGCACATCGTTGCGGACGGCCGGCGGCGCCGTGATCGCGGCCGCCGCCGACCCGGGGTACGCCGCCGGCGCTCGGGCGTGCATCGGCATTCGCCCCGAGAGTATCGGTATCGGCTCGGCCGGGCACAACGTCTTCTCCGGCGTGCTCGACGACGAGATCTACCTCGGCGACTTCACCGATTGGCGCGTCCGGGTCGGCTCGGAGACGCTCACCGTCTCCGAGGGCGCTACCACGGCCCGTGCGCGGAAGCGCGGCGACGCCGTCCAGATCTCTTTCGCTGCCGAGGCGGTTCTGCGCCTCGATGAGACGAGCGTTCCGGCGAAGGGTTGAGGTGAGGTCAGGGCTCTTCGACGATGACCGTCAGGTTCTGATCCCCGAGAGCGAAGGCCTGGTGAACCGAGCCCGTGGCGGTCACCTTGGCGCCGCGCAGCGGGACCGCCTTGCGCGCCACCACGACAATCTTTCCGGTCGCATCCTCGAGGTGGTAGAACTTGATCACGAGCAGGTTCGCCGAATCGACCACGGAACCCGACACCTTCACCGTCCTCCCCTCGTAAGCCGCCGGGCTGTCGAGGATGTCCTTTATGGGTGTCGCGAAGAAGCGGCTGCATCCGGACGCCGCTGCGACGAGCGCCAAGGCGAGAGCGGCCGCGCGGGTCTTCATCACGACGCGATTGTAACGCCATGAGGGGGACGCGGCGCCAGGCGTTTCTTCTTCTTCTGCCTTGTGTCCTCGCGCTTCTCGTGCTCTTCGTTCTTCCTCAGTTCTTGATGTTCGAGGCGTCGCTCGGCCGTCGTTCCGCGTACGGCGGCGTCGTCCACGAATGGGGCCTCGTCAACTACGTCCGCGCCCTCCAGCCTCTCTATGTCCGGATCCTCGGCCGCAGCATCGGCCTGGCCTTCGTCACGACCGTTCTCTGCCTCTTCACGGCCTATCCCGTCGCCTACTGGCTGGGGCTCAAGGTCTCCGCTCGCTGGCGCAACGCCCTGCTCGTCCTCGTGATTCTTCCCTTCTGGACGAGCTTCCTGGTGCGCATGTACGCCTGGATCTTCATCCTGCGTTCCGAGGGGCTCGTCAACCTGTTCCTGGGAGGTCTCGGAATTCCTCCCCTGAACCTCCTCTACAACGACATCGCCGTCATGATCGGACAGGTCTACGGCGAGCTGCCGTTCATGATCCTTCCCCTCTACGCCTCGATTGAGAAGCTCGACCGCTCGCTGCTCGAAGCCGCGGCCGATCTGGGCGCAGGGCCCTCGCGAGCCCTGTGGCGCGTCACCATTCCGCTCACCGCGCCGGGGATCGTGGCCGGCTGCGTCCTCGTCTTCATCCCCTCTCTCGGCGCCTATCTGGCGCCGGACCTCCTGGGCGGCGCGCGCACCGTTTACATCGGCAACCTCATCCAGAGCCAGTTCGCCGTGGCCCGCGACATGCCTTTCGGCTCGGCGCTTTCGTTCATTCTGTCGCTGACCGTCCTGGGTCTGCTCTCCATCTTCCGCAAGCCGCTTCAGGCGACCGAGCAAGGATGACCGACGAGAGGCGCGCCACCGGCGGCTCGGGGTTCCTTGCCGGCTTCAGCGCCCTCGTCTACGTCTTCCTCTATGCGCCGCTCCTCGTTCTCGTGGTCTTCTCGTTCAACCGTGGCCGACTCACGGCCGCATGGGAAGGGTTCACCCTCGCGTGGTACGCGAAGCTCTTCGCCAACCCCCAGATCCTCTCCTCGCTCCGGAACAGCCTCATCGTCGCGGCGGCCAGCACGGTCATTTGCACCATCGTGGGGACGGCCGCGTCCCTCGCTTTCTTCCGCCACCGGTTCAGCAAGCAGGCGGCCCTCGACGCCCTCATCACCCTCCCGATCGTCGTGCCCGAGATCGTCCTCGCGTCGTCACTGGTCCTCCTCTTCGCGGCTCTCGGCCTCCGCCTCGGCTTCCTGACGATCATCCTTGCTCACGTGGCCTTTTCGGTGTCCTACGCGGTCGTCGTGGTGAAGGCCCGTTTCGCCGGATTCGATCGAAGCCTCGAAGAGGCGGCCATGGACCTGGGGGCCGGACCCGCCGCGACCTTCTTCAAGGTCACGCTCCCGGGGATCTTCCCCGGCGTCCTGGCGGCGGCCCTCCTCGTCTTCGCCCTGTCCATCGACGACTACGTGATCACGTCGTTCGTGGCGGGCGTCGGGACGACCACGCTACCGATCCAGATCTACTCGATGGTCCGGACCGGGATCTCACCGGAGATCAACGCCGTCTCGACCCTTCTCCTCGCGGCCACGAGCCTCATGCTCTTCGCGGCCCATCGGTTGGAGCAGGGGCGCTCGGCGCGCGGAGCCGCCGTGCCGGTGATCCTCGGCCTCGGGATCCTGGCGACGCCCTTCATCTTCGGCCAGACGGCGGTTTCCGGGGACAAGGTCCTGAACCTCTACATCTGGTCGAACTACATCTCGCCCGAGACCATCAAGAAGTTCGAGACGCGCCATGGCGTGCGCGTCAACGTGGACCTCTACGATACCAACGAGGCCATGCTCGCGAAGGTCCAAACGGGGAACGTCGCTTATGACCTCCTCTGCCCGTCCAACTACCCGATCGAGAGCCTCCTCCACCAGAAGCTCCTGCGTCCCCTCGATCACTCGGCGCTGCCCCACCTGACGAACATCGACCCCCGCTTCCTCGACAAACCCTACGATCCTGGCAACCGGTACTCGGTGCCGTATTTCTGGGGAACGTGCGGGATCGCCTACGACAAGAAGCGGGTGGGCGCCGTGGATTCCTGGGGCGCCCTCTGGGACGCGCGCTACAAGGGGCGGATCCTGATGCTCGACGACCCGCGGGAGACCATCGGGGCGACGCTCAAGTGGAAGGGCTTCAGCGTCAACACCACCGACCCGGCCACCCTGGCGCTGGCGAAGAGGCTCCTCCTCGACCAGAAGCCTCTCGTGAAGACCTACAACGCCTCCAACTTCGAGGATGTACTCCTGTCCCGCGACGTGTGGCTCGCCCAGGGATGGAACGGCCAGTTCGCGAAGGTCATGGACGTCGACCACGACCTCGAGTACGTGATCCCCAAGGAGGGAGCGAGCCTGTTCGTCGATAGCCTGGTGATTCCGTCCTCGGCTCCGCATCCGGCCCTCGCCCATGCGTTCATCGACTTCACGCTCGAGGCCGACATCGCCGCCGAGATCTGCCGGACGATGCGCTACTCGACACCCAACAAGGCGGCCCTGCCCCTGCTTCCTGAGGACATCCGCCAGAACCACGCCATCTTTCCCCCCAATGATGTCGTCCAGCGCCTGGAGTTGATCCAGGACATCGGCGAGACGACGGTCGCCTACGACCGCCTGTGGACCGAGGTCAAGACGAGCGAGTAGCGTTCTCGAGAGCCCTAGGTCCCGCTCACGGTCATCCTTCGGACGCGCAGCGTGGGGGCGGCGACGGAGCCGCGGAAGACGAGGTCGCTGCCGACGGCGTCCACGTCCTTCAGCATGTCCTTGAGGTTCCCCGCGATCGTCACCTCGTGAACCGGATGGGTCAGGGTTCCCTTCTCGATCCAGTGCCCCACGGCGCCCTGTGAATAGTCTCCCGACACGAGGTTGACGCCGAAGCCGATGAGATCGGTGACATAGAGGCCGCGCTCCACCCCGCCGACGATCTCGTCGTAAGACGTCGTCCCCGCTTCGAGGAACAGGTTCGCTGCGCCGACCGAGGGGCCCCCCGCGACGCCTCGCCGCGCGCTGCCGGTGGGTCGAGCGCCGATTTTCCGCGCGGCGTACGAGTCGCACAGATAGTGACGCAGTACCCCTCGCTCGATGGGGAGGTTCCGCCGCGTGGGGAGCCCCTCGCCGTCGAACGGCCGCGAGCCCAGACCGCGCGGCCGCCGGCCGTCATCCACGACGGTGAGGAGAGGCGACGCCACGGTTTCGCCGATCCGGTCCTTCAGGAAGGTCGCGTTCCGGAAGACGGCGTAACCCGAGAGCGCGCTGAAGACATGGCCGAGAAGATTCGCGGCGGTCTCCGGGTCGAAAACCACGGGGACGTCGGCCGTTGGAACCTTCCGCGCGCCCAGACGGCGAAGCGTCCGCTCCGCGGCGACGCGGCCCACTTCCTCGGGCGTGAGCAGATCGCCCAGGCCCCGGCCCGACGTGTACCAGTAGTCGCGTTCCATCTGACCATCGCGCTGGCCGACGGGGACCACCGACATCGACACAGCGGAAGACCGATATGTGCCGAGAAAGCCCATGGAGTTGGCCAGCACGACGGAGTCCTCCCCCGAACCGTAATGACCACCGTCCGAGTTGACGAGCTCGGGCGACACCGCGAGGGCGGCAGCCTCCGCGCGGCGGGCCCTCTCGATCCGCTCCTCCGTCGGCAGGGCCGCGGGCGAGGGATCGAAGATGCCGAGATCGATCCCTTCCGCCGGGACCATCTCCTCGGGCAGTCCGGCGGCGGCGTCTTCCCCGGTGACGCGAGCCATCGACACCGTTTCGGCGACGAGGGTGGCGAGAGCCGGTGCCGAGAAATCGGAGGTGTAGGACGTGGCCGTGCGGTGTCCGACGAAAACGCGTATGCCGAGGGCCTTGCTCCCGGCGTCGGTGAGCTTTTCCACCTCTCCCTTGCGCACCGTCACGGAGAAATCGGTTCCCTCAGCGACGAGGACGTCGGCCGCGTCGGCTCCCGACGCGTGCGCCTTGCGGAGGAGGTCGAGAGCGAGATCGCGATGGTCCATTTGCGGCGCTCATTCTGCCACGGTACCCTTGCCGCCGTATGACCGCCACGGCCGCGAACGTCTCCGCCGCGGTCCCTGACACGAGCGGCATCGCCGGCCACCCGAAGGGCCTCGCCACGCTCTTCCTCACCGAGATGTGGGAGCGCTTCAGCTACTACGGCATGCGCGCGATCTTGATCCTGTTCATGACCACGTCGGTGGCGGCCGGAGGTCTCGGCTTCGATACGGCGAAAGCCGCGGGCATCTATGGTCTCTACACAGGGTCCGTCTACTTCACGACGATTCCCGGCGGATGGATCGCCGATCGGCTTCTCGGCTTGCGACGCGCCGTCCTGGTGGGCGGCATCCTCATCGCCCTCGGCCACTACTCGCTGCTCTTCGCGCGGACGACCCAATTCTTCTACGGCGGGCTCTTGCTCATCGTCCTCGGGACGGGCCTGCTGAAGGCCAACATCAGCGCCATCGTAGGACAGCTCTACGGTCCCGACGACCCGCGTCGCGACGCGGGCTTCTCGATCTTCTACATGGGAATCAACCTCGGCGCGCTCGTCAGCCCCCTCATCTGCGGCTACCTCGGCCAGAAGATCGGCTGGCATTGGGGTTTCGGCGCCGCGGGAGTCGGGATGACCCTGGGGCTCGTCCAGTACGTCCTCGGCCAGCACCGCTTCGGCCGCGCCGGCCTCCTGGTGGAAGCACCGCGGGGTGCCCTTGCCCTCTGGGCGAAGGCGATAGCCGCGGTGCTCCTCGCGGGTCTCGGTCTTTGGGCGGTCTGGCCCTGGCGAGACTACGTGGTGATGCTGGGAACCGCGGGGCTCTTTCTGTGGTTGCTCCGCACGGGCACCGACACGCCCGTGGAGCGAAAGCGCATCGGTGCCATCATGGTGCTCTTTGTTTTCGCCGTCCTCTTTTGGATCGGCTTCGAGCAGGCGGGATCCAGCCTCACCCTTTTTGCGGACCAGAACACCCGGAACACTGTCTTCGGCTGGGACTTTCCCTCGAGCTGGTACCAGTCCGTGGAGCCGGTGTTCGTCGTCACGCTGGCGCCCGTCTTCGCGTGGCTCTGGGTCCATCTCGGCAAGCGAGAACCTTCGAGCCCGGCGAAGTTTGCCTACGCCCTGCTTTCCCTGAGCCTCAGCTTTCTGGTGATCGCCGTGGCCGCCCACCTCTTCGCGGCCAGCGGCGCGCGAGTCAGCCCCTGGTGGCTGATCGCCCTGTACCTCCTCCACGCACTCGGAGAGCTGAGCCTCTCGCCGGTTGGTCTCAGCACCGTCACCAAGTTGGCACCGGCGAGGATCGTGGGACTGATGATGGGCGTCTGGTTCCTGGCCCTGTCCCTCGGCAACTTCCTGGCGGGAACCGTCGCCGGCTTCTTCGACCGCCTTCCGCTCCCTCAGCTCTTCGGATCGGTATGCCTGACGACGGCGATCTCAGCCCTGGCGCTGGCCCTGCTGGTAAAGCCGATACGGACGCTGATGGGTGGTGTGCACTAAGGGCTGACGCCGCCAGCGAAGTCCGGGGTTCATCATTCATCGCCGCCACGAAGACGCGACCGAGTTCGTGCGCCTTGCGCAGCAGGGGCTCGAGCAAGAGCCGCGTAACGAGGAGCTTGGGACCACTCTCATTCCTGGGAGTCGCCTTCTCGCAGACGTGGAGAAAGCGGGCCGCCCTGACCCCCGAGGATCGCGCCGACCTTGCGGAGGAGATCGTCAGGCGTGAAGGGCTTGCTGAGGAACGCCGCTCCCGGGAGCAGAACGCCCTGTTTGGCGATGGCTTCATCGGTGTAACCGGACATGAACAGGACTTTCGTCTCGGGACGTGCGGGAATGATCTGCTCCACGGTCTTGCGTCCCGTGAGGCCCGGCATGATGGCGTCGGTGACGATCAAGTGGATCACGCCGGCGTATTCCCCGGCGACTCGCACAGCCTCGGCTCCGTCGCGCCCCACGAGAACGGTGTAGCCGCCGCTCTCGAGGGTCTCGCACACTACGTCGCGGAGCGACGCCTCGTCTTCGACCAGGAGGACGGTCTCGTGGCCGGCCGTCGGCCTCGCCGGTTCCTTCCCAGGAGCATCGATCACCTCTGCTGCGTCGACACGTGGCAGGTAGACCTTGAACGTCGTCCCCTGCCCGACCTCGCTATAGAGCCAGATGTATCCCTCGCTCTGCTTGACGATTCCGTAGACCGTGGACAGGCCCAGCCCGGTCCCTTTCCCCGTGGCCTTCGTAGTGAAGAAAGGCTCGAAAGCGTGGGCCTGAGTCTCCGCGTCCATCCCCGCCCCGGTATCGCTCACCGCCAACATCACGTACCGTCCGGGGGGGACGACGGGGTGCTGGGCAACGTAGTCCGCATTCAGGTCCGCATTCATGGTCTCGAAGGTGAGATGTCCTCCCTCGGGCAGCGCGTCCCGCGCGTTGAGCGCGAGGTTCATGACTACCTGTTCGATCTGGAAGGGATCCGCTTTGACGTGACCCAGCCGGGGTTCCAGGACCGTCTTGAGTTCGATGTCCTCGCCGATGAGGCGGCGCAGCATCGGCTCGACGTCGCGGAGGACGCCGTTCAGGTCGACGACCTTGGGCTGGAGGACTTGTTTCCGGCTGAAGGCGAGCAGCTGGCGGGTCAGCGCGGCGGCCCGTTCCGTCGCTTTGCGAATCTGGTCCACCTTGCCGCCGAGAGGATGGTCCGCACCTAGACCCCGCCCCACCAGCTCCGCGTACCCCATGATGACCCCGAGCAGGTTGTTGAAGTCGTGGGCGATTCCTCCGGCAAGGCGCCCGACCGCCTCGATCTTCTGCGCCTGCAGAAGCTGCCGTTCGAGGCGCGTCTCCTTGGTGACGTCTCGCTTGACCGCCACGTAGCTGACCAGCCGGCCGGAAGCGTCCCGCACCGGCCCGATGGTCGCGTCCTCCTCGAAGAGGATGCCGTCCTTGCGGCGGTAGACGATCCTGCCGGTCCACACCTCACCGCGAGCGAGGACCTCCCACATCCGTCGATAGAAGGCCGCGTCTTGATTCCCGCTCTTCAGGATTCGAGGGTTCTGGCCGATCGCCTCGGCGCGCGTGTATCCGGAAACCGCCTCGAAGGCTGGATTCACGTAGAGGATGGTCCCCGTGGGGTCCGTAATCACGATGGACTCCGTGGTCTGCTCCACGACCCGGCTCAGACGCGCCTGCTCCTCCTCGGCCCGCTTTCGGTCCGTGATGTCGAGACCGGTGCTCACGATGTACGCTTCGCCGTCGATCTCCACCCGGCGGCCCGCAAAGACGTAGTCTCTTACCTCGCCCCGGCCGTTGCGGCTGCGCCCCTCGATCTGCTCGAACCCACCGTGTTCGAAGACCCGCCGGATCGTCTCTTCGAGCCGAGGCCGGTCCTCGTCCACGACCGCGGCGAGGGCGTCTCGGCCCAGCAGCTCCTCCTCCGGCAGGCCGATCACGTCGGCGTAGTTCCGGTTCCACCGGACGAGACGGCCCATTCGGTCGATCACGCAGACCAGCGCGGGGAGGCTGGCCAGGAGCGTTTCGGAGATAGCCCGCTCCTGCTCCAACGCTTGCTCTGCCCGCTTGCGACCGAAGACATCTCGCTCCTCGCTCTCCCGGAGCGAAGCGACCGCGCGCCTCTGGTCCTCGACGTCGGTGCATGTGCCCACCCACCCGCGGACCTGGCCGTCGGCATCTCGCCGCGGCAGCGCCCGTTCCAGGATCCAGCGGAAGGTCCCGTCGGCTCGCCTCAGCCGATACTCCACCTCATAGGGAGCCTCGGTCCGGGCTGCCTCTTTCCAGGCACGTCGCACGGCAGCCATGTCGTCCGGGTGAGCCAGGCCGAGCCAAACTTGGGTGTTCGCTTCGTTCGGGTCTAGGCCGAGGAAGTCGCGTCCGTAGCGGTTCAGGTACTTCGTGGTGCCGTCGGCAGCGCTGATCCAGACGATGTGAGCCAGATCGTCCACGAGAAGGCCCTCATCAGCGGGTTGCCGGGGCTGTCGGCGCTCCCCCATCCGTGGCGTCTCGAAGGATCCGCTCACATTGCGCGATACTCACTCTACACTTTTCGAGTAGGGCACACAAGAAGGCGGATCCCGCGTCGAGCCTGGCCCAGATCCCTTGTGGCTGCGCGCACCCGGAGAGATACTCGTGGTCGATGTCGGAAGGCCGAGATTCCTACTCCGATGGAAGGCCCCTGTTGGACTCGTTTGCCTTCGGCGCGAGGACGGCCGCCGAGGTCGCTCGCCTGCGACGAAAGGGCAGCCTCCTTTCGTTGCTCCTCATCGACGTCAAGCCGGCGGCGGACCCAGCCAGTGCGGAACGTCTCCGGGGACTGGCCGACCGCCTCCGGACCCGCGTTCGCCTTCACGACATCCTCGCACTGCGCGAGTCGAGCATCGCTCTTCTCATGCTCGATGCCAACCAAGCTGAAGGAGTTCAGGCGGCGGAGCGACTGCTCCGGCAGGAGCGCGAGGAGGGTTCGCCCTGGCCCGCGCCTTGCGCAGGAATCGCCACAATGTTCGATGAAGTGGAGGGAGGGCGGGACGCCCTCATAGCAGCCGCCGAAGGAGCGCTGGCCGAGGCCGGACCGGGGCAGATCGTGCGGAGCCGAACGATGGAGGGGCGGCCACGAGTGCTCGTCATCGACGACGATGAGGCCTTCGCGCAGGTCCTGGCGGAGACCATCTCCGAGCAAGGCTGGGAGGGGCACCCCTGCTGCGACACGGCCGACGCACTGGAACGGATTCTGGATGGGAGCTACAGCGCCGTCTTCATCGATGTCGTGCTCGCCGGAAGGAGGGGAGGGATCGACCTGCTCCGCCGGTCCATCGTCCACGATCCCCGGCGCCCGGTCGTGCTGATGAGCGGTTTCGGCGCGAGCCATGAGGACATCATGGAGGCGCTGGAACTCGGCCCGGTCATGTTCGTCCAGAAGCCGATCTCAAAGCTGGACCTCGACGCGGCGCTTCAGATGTTCCGTGATCGCCTCCCAGGGGCTCCGAGGGGAAGACTCCGTTGAAGCGACCTCGAGACGGCACAGATCGCGTTCCAGGCCGCGCAGACGGGACATCTGGTCCTTTCGACGCTCCACACGAACGACGCGCCCAGCGCCGTGACCCGGTTGACTGAAATGGGAATGCCCGCGTACGTGGTGGCTTCCTCACTTCTCGGCATTCAGGCCCAGCGCCTGGTAAGGCGCCTCTGTGACTGCAAGACAACGGCACCTGACGGAAGCACTTGCCCTGGATCTGGGCCCGACGACTATGTGAGCAAACCGGTGCGCGACACGATCCTTCTCGGTCGCGTGCGTCGATCGCTCTTCCGCGCGCATCTCTTCCGCGCAGCACCTTAAGTCTGGGCGGCCTGCGCCAGCCACGCCCAATCGATACGGCGCAGGTACCGTGTTTGACGGCGGCCCGCCGAATACCTACCATGAGCGGAGTTCTCCAATGCCCACGGCCAAGGAGCTCGTCCTCGTTGTCGATGACGACCCCGCGTTCGGTGGGCTGGTTTCCGAGGCCCTCGCCGAGAAGGGGTTCGACACCGCCGTTTTCGCGAGCCCCGTTGCGGCTCTGGATGCGGCGGCCGACGGCCGCTTCGCGGTCGCTGTGTTGGACCTCATGATGCCCGTGATGACGGGCTTCGAGCTAGTCGAAAAGATCCGTTCCAAGAGCCCCGACACCCAGTTCGTGATGCTGACCGGGCATCCGGACCTGGACTCCGCGGTGGAAGGGATGAAGCTCGGCATCCTCGACTATCTTCCGAAGCAGTCGATGCCGCTGCCGCTGCTGGAGGCGTCGGTGATGCGGGCCCTCGACCGCTTCCGGCTCATCCGCCACAACCAAGAGCTGATCCAGCAGCTCGCCGACTCCAACCACCTGCTCCGGGCACTTCAGGAGATAGGGACGAGTCTGAGCGGCGAGTTCTACCTCGACCGGATCCTCGAGCGCCTCGTGGCCGCGACCAAGCAGCTCTGCGGCGCCGAGTGCGGCCGCGCGATGCTCTTCCGCCGCACCAACGACTCAGAGGGGCTGCTCGTGGAGACGGCGGTGGGGGACGGGAGCGACGCGGTGCGGGGGGCCCGGCTCCAGTCGGGAGAGGGCCTCGCGGCACTTGCGATGGACCGCGGGGAGATCGTCGACCTCGCGGACCCAAAGAGCCACCTGCGGTACTCGCACCGGTGCGACGAGCTGCCTACCAAGCGCCCGGCATTCCTTGCGGCACCCCTTTGCCACGGCTCGGTCCTGGGAGCGCTCATCGTGGGAGGACGCGAGGGCGGCTTCGACAGTGATCACGCCGAGATCATCGGCAGTCTCGCGCGGCAGGCGGCGGTGGCCATCGAGAACGCGCTGCAGCAGGAGCGGTCGGTCAACTTCTTCTCCCACGTGTCCGGCATCCTCGTGGGGATCCTGGACGGCATGGACGTGCACTACCCGGGCCACTCCCGGCGCGTGGCCGCCTTCTCCGACATGGTGACGCGACGCCTCGGGATGAGCGACGAGGAGCGGCGGCGGGTCCACTTCGCCGGCCTTCTGCACGACATCGGGAAGGTCCACCTCGATCTGGACCTGCTCCGTGGCGAGGGGAAGCTGACCCCCGAGAAGCGGGCCGAGATCCGCAAGCACCCGGCCCTCGGGGTGGAGATCCTCCGCCCGATCAGCCTCTGGGAGGACATCCTCCCGATCATCCTGGCCCACCACGAACGCTGGGACGGCAAGGGCTACCCCCGGGGGATCGCGGGCGAGGAGATCCCCCTCGGGGCGCGCATCGTGGCCCTCGCCGAGGTCTTCGACGCCATCAGCCGCCCTGGACCCCACGTGCCTGACCGGACCATCGACGAGGCGCTTGCCGAGATCGAGCACTGCGCCGGCACCCAGTTCGACCCCCAACTGGCTCGGATTTTCGTGGAGGAGTACCGCCTCCACGCCGAGGACATCAAAGTATGAGCAAGGGGGCGCTGCGCCGCGCCCCCTGTGCAGGTCGAGAGGAAGGGATCGAGCCCGAAGTTACTCGACGGTCCAGATGGGGAACGTCGTGCTCAACCCGAAAACCGGCGAACCCCACGTGCTGCGCACGCGGAACATGGCCGCTGAGTTCGAGGGACCGCTGACGGTCCAGGGGATGGAAACGCTCCAAGAGCTGACCTGCCTGAGCAACTGCCACGTCAGCCCGCCATCGCGGCTCAGCTCCACGGCCAAGGGGCCGCCGCTTCCGTCTGCCAGGTTGCGGGTCGTCGTCCACTGGATCAACCGGACCGTCCCCACCTGCCAGGACGCACCGGCTCCGGGCGACGTCACGGCGATCCGCTTGGTGAGCGTCGGCGCGGCTAGCACCGCGCGCAAAGGCGTCTCGACAGTTGAGTCCACCGATTCGATAGACCCCCTGGGGCTGATCCACCGGACACGGTGATTGCCTGTGTCGGCGATAAAGACTTGCCCTTGCGCGCCGACTCCCACGCCGGTGGGGGCGACGAGCCGCGCTTCCGTGGCCGGCCCACCGTCACCCGAGAATCCCGGCCGGTTCGAGCCCGCGACCGTCCAGAGTGTCCCATCAGCCTCGAGGCTTCGGACGACGTGGTTGCCGGTGTCGGCCACCAGAAGCCTTCCGCGGACGGCATCGAACGCCAATCCCGTGGGACCGTTCAGGCGAGCAGACAGGGCCGCCACGCCGTCACCGTCGAAGCCCGCTTCGCCGATCCCCGCTACGGTCGTCATGATTCCCTGCGGATCGATGCGGCGGATTCGGTTGTTGCCGGTATCGGCGACGTAGAGGTTGCCCGCTGGATCGAAGGCAAGGCCGGACGGAGAGTCGAGAGAAGCCAAGACGGCCTGGGCGCCGTCGCCATCGAAACCCGCCTCGTCCGTACTTCCCGCCACCGTCGTGATGATCCTGAGCGCATCGATGCGGCGGATTCGGTTGTTGCCAGTGTCGGCGATGTAGACGTTCCCGGCGCCATCCGCGACGAGAGAGGACGGGCTGCTGAGCCGCGCCGCGGTGGCCGGGCCGCCATCTCCGGAAAAGCCCAAGGCTCCGGTCCCCGCCAGGACCCTCGCATTGCCCATCGAGTCGATGATCAGGACCCGTCCCTGGCCCGGCGCGGCTATCGCCACCTCGCCTCGTGCGAGAAGGACGGCCTGGCCCGTGGGCACAAGGGCCGCAAGTCTAAGAGCGTCGCTCTGCGCGGCGGCGCTCTGTACCATGGCACCGAGCGCCATCAGGCTTGCCAGGCCCAGGATCCGCATCGTCTTCGCTGCTCTCATGACCCACCCCTTTTCAGCGACCGGGAGACCCGGTCCCTGAGAAGGGGAGCAGGAGGCGTGCCAGGCAACACACAGGACTCTAAGTGCGTGTCACAGTTGAGGGACGCAAGGGTTGGGCAACGTTCCGAAGCTCGAACCGCCGGGAGACTCTCCCGAACTAGAGATGGAGTTTCGCCCGGTCCCTGGATTGCGGCTCCAAGGGCGTGTCAGCCCATCCGCTGTGGCCTTCCGAGAAGGAAGCCCTGAAGCAGGTCGCAGCCGACATCCGTGAGGGCGGCGCGTTCGCCAGCGGTCTCGATTCCTTCGGCGACTACCAGGACGCCCATCTCCTTGCACAGCGTGGTGAGCGAGGTGATGAGCCTGCGCTTCATAGGCTCCCGGTCCACCCCGCGGACGAGGGAAATGTCGATCTTGGCGATGTCGGGCTCCAGGAGGGCGAATGTGCTGAGGCCCGCGTAGCCTGCGCCGAGATCATCGACGGCGATGCGGTAGCCGAGCTGCCGGAGGCTCGCGATACGGTCGCGAACGTTGGCGGCACCGTCCAGCGACTCCCGCTCGGTGATCTCGAGCACGATGCGCGACGCCTCGGCCGAGAGGGGCGACGCGGGATCGTAGAGGGCGTCGTCGTCGAGATCGCGGGGGTGGAGGTTGACGAAGACGACGGGCGCGTCGCCCGTGAACCGGGTGCGGACCACGGCGGCGCGGACGCTCCTGCCCAGCTCGGACGTCCGGCCGAGCCGCTCGGCCGCTTCGAGGAACGCCGCAGGTCCTGAGAACGAAGCGTCCTCCGTGCGCAGCAGGGCCTCGTACCCGAAGACGTGACCGTCGATGGCACGGACGACGGGCTGGAACGCCATCCACAGCGAGCGCAGGCCTCGGGCGAAGACCGCTTCGAGCCCGGCGGTGTCGGGCACGAGCCTGCCGGTGGCGCCCGTATAGGCGAGCGCCTCGCGCTTGATCTGGGCGAGGCGGTGGAGCCGGGTGGCCTGCTCGGCCACGCGGAGCAGGTCCTCGCTCCTCAGGGGCTTCACGAAATAGCGCATCGCCCCCAGCTCGATCGCCCGGACCGCGGTGTCGAGGGCCGGGGCCCCGGTGACCAGGATCACGGGCAGGTCCAGGCTTCGCTCGCGGACTGTTCTCATGACGTCGAGCCCGGTGCCGTCGGGCAGAGCGATGTCGCTGATGACGAGATCGAAGTCGTTCTGCGCCAGCAGGGCCCGAGCCGTTCGCAGGTCCGGCGCCAGGTCGACCGCGTAACCGGCCTCCCGTAGGACGCTGCCGTAGACGTCCAGCAGCTCCAGCTCGTCGTCGACGGCCAGCACCCGCGGCTTCGCCTGGGCCGCTGGCATTACTTGTCTCCTCGAGACGCCAGCCACGCCGCGCCGCTGGTGTAACCGGGCTCCTCCACTGCCGGATGACTTCCCTGCAGCGTCTCGGTGTCCTCCACGAGCAGGATCGCCTCCTGGTCGCGTGTCCGCTGCTGTGGGCCAAACTGTTGAATGGTGGATTCTACGCGGTTTCCAGGCCCCTGCCTATTCGGCAAGTGCATAGGCATCGGTCTTTCTCCACGAGCAAGAGAGAGCCTTCTCCACGATCCACGTGTTCGGAGCGTGAGCACCTTACTTCGCTTCTCTTGAAGCCTTGAACCGCTCGATTTCGGGCCGGGCCCGCGTCTTGAGGCACTCCGGACAGATGCCGTGGGCAAGATCTGCCTCGGTGTGGCGTGCGACGTAGGCCTCCAGGGCGACCCAGTCGTCGCCGACGTCGCGGATGCGGCGGCAGCAACTGCATATCGAGAGCAGGCCGGAGAGCTGGGCGACGTCTCGCTCGAGCCCCAGGATCCGCTCGGCGACTTTGAGCCGCGCCGCGAGATCCTCGGGATCGAAGGGCTTGGTCAGGAAGTCGTCGGCCCCTGCCTCGATGCCGTGCAGATACTCCTCGCGCCCGCTGTGAGCCGTCAACAGGATCACGTACCTGTACGGCGCCGTCCACGTCGCGCGGATGCGCCGGCACAGGTCGAGCCCGCCCAGCTCCGGCATGACGCAGTCCGAGATGAACACGGGGAATCGCTCTTGTTCGAGCGCTGCCCACGCCTGCTGGCCGTCCCGTGTGGCAGTGACCTCGTGCCCCATGCGGCGCAACTGCGCCTGCAAGAGAAGCAGCGAGGCCGGGTCGTCGTCCGCGATCAGGACCTTCACGATCTCCTCCCAGGCGCCCGGCGGGTCGCTTCGAGCCGCCAGAACGTGTCTGCCGCCGTGTCATAATTGAGTGCATGGCCGAGCGCCGGGTCCTCGTCGTCGATGACGACAGGATGGTCCACACCATCGTGAGAGCCGCCATCGAGAAGCACGGTTACAAGGTCTCCTCTGCCTTCGATGCCATGCAGGTGCCCATGATGGCACGCCAGCTCAAGCCCGATTTGATCGTTCTCGACATCAACATGCCGGGAGGGGGCGGTTTCGAGGCCTTCCGCCGCCTCCAGATGATGAGTTGGACCGTGCAAATCCCGGTGCTGGTCCACAGCGTGCTCTCGCAGGCCGACGTCAGCCAGCACATCCCGCCGTCGTCGAGCGTGGCGTATCTGGCGAAGCCTGCTCTGCCCGAGGACATCCTCGGGGCCGTCCGCAAATTCCTTCCCAACACTTAGGCCGTCCAAACAACCCCACCTCGCCGCGCACGCATCCGAGACCAAGGTCGCTGGCGCGGGACATGCTTTTCTATCCACGTATGGAAACCCAGGCGACTTCCCCTAACGGCCAATCTCCTGTGATTACAGAGGGTTGCGGGATCTTCGTGCGCGAGGCCTCCGGACGGGTGTCGGGTCCTGTTGCCGTTGGGCCGGGCGAAACGCCCGACGCCCTCCCTCCCGACGCCCTGGACCGCCGGGTCTTCGCCTCGCTGGCTGCCCTCGAAACGGATACGCCGGGCTTCCTGTGCCAGATCATGGCCGAGTTCCACGAGGGGGCCAGCCGGCGTCTTGTGGTCCTAGGCAAAGCCCTCCGGGCGGGCGACGCTGGGGCGCTCGCGTTCGAGGCCCACGGGCTCCGGGGAAGCTGCGGCATGCTCGGGGCGCGGCGGATGGCGATTCTTGCCGGACGCCTCGAGGCCATGGGGCGCGAGGGTCGGCCGGAGGACGGTCTGCCGCTGCTGCCCACGCTCGAGAGCGAGTACGAAGCCGTTCGACGGGCGCTCGACACCGCATACTCGCTGGCCGAGATCGCGGCGGCCTAGCGCCGCGCCCACGCTGAGCCTGCCTCATCACCGCCCCATCGACTCTTCGAGGGCTTCGCGGAGGCGCGCCAACTCGGCGTCTGCCGCCGCCAGTAGCTGCGCCAGGTTCTGCAGGCCGCGAGCGCCGACCCGCTCCTCGAGCCGCTCGGCAATGCCGGCCAGCGCCTCAGCGCCGACGTTGCGGGCGCTGCCCTTGAGCTTGTGGGCGGAGCGGGCGAATGCCGACGCATCAGCCGTGCCCTCGCTCGCGCGCAGGTCGCGCAGGCTTTCCGTGGCCCCGTCGAGGAAAAGCTCGACGACCTCCTTCACCATCACTTCGTCGTCCGCCAGCCCGCGCACGCGCGCCAGGACCTGCGCCGCCGCGGCGTCCGAGGCGCGCGGCTCGCTTTCGCTCGGCGTGCGGCCCGCCACAGTGCCAGCAGGCTCCGCTCCGTGCCCGGCCCACTTCCTGAGGGCCGCCTCCAGTTCCGTGGGCCTTATCGGCTTCGAGAGATAGTCATCCATCCCCGCCGCCAGGCACCTTTCGCGCTCGCCTGGCATGGCGTGCGCCGTCATCGCCACGATCGGCACGCGGCCATGTGTCGCCTCGCGCCGACGGATCTCCGCTGTGGCCTCGTAACCGTCCATCTCGGGCATCTGGCAGTCCATGAAGACGACGTCGTAGGGGTAACGCGCCGTCATCTGTACAGCCTCCAGACCATTCGCGGCCGCGTCCACACGGCAGCCGAGCCTTGCAAGCTGAAGCGCGGCCACTCGCTGGTTGACCGCGCTGTCGTCGACGACGAGCACGCGCGCCTTGACGAGCGGGCCGCGGGTGACGGCCGAAAGGCGAGAGGCCACCGGTTCCCCGTCACCATCACGCCGCCGCCCGTTCCAGGCGGCAGCCAGCGCATCCATCAGCCGGGACTGCCGCACCGGCTTGACCAGCCAGTCGTCGAACGCCGCGTCCACCGGCTTGTCGCGCTGCACGACAC
Organism: Vicinamibacteria bacterium; assembly: GCA_041493035.1. Classification (GTDB taxonomy): domain Bacteria; phylum Acidobacteriota; class Vicinamibacteria; order Fen-336; family Fen-336; genus JBGPYB01. The sequence continues at coordinate 38,832 of JBGPYB010000023.1, forward strand.
GGCGCTCGACCGAGCTGAGCATGATCACGATGCTGTCCCGGAGCGCGGGCTCGGAGCGGATCGCCTGCGCCACCGCGGCGCCGTCCATCCCGGGCATCAGGAAGTCCAGCAGGACGATGCCGAAGGGGTCGCCGGTCTTGTCCGCCGCGAGCAGCTTCGCCAGGGCCTCCTCTCCCGACTCCGCCGCATCGCTGCGCATCCCCCAGCTTGCAAGCTGGCCGGCGACCACGCGCCGGTTCACCTCGTGATCGTCCACGATCAGCGCGCGCACGTCGCGCAGATCGGCGGGGAAAGAGCGCGCCGCGGGGGGCTCCGCCTGGAGCGGCAACGTCAAGCTGAAGAAGAACGCTGAGCCGCCTCCTTCTCGGGGCGCCGCGCTGATCGAGCCACCCATCTGCACGACGAGCTGTTTGCTGATGGCGAGGCCGAGGCCAGTCCCACCGAAACGGCGGGTCGTCGAGGCATCGGCCTGCGTGAAGCGGTCGAAGAGGTGGGCGACCTGGTCCTCGCTGATGCCGATCCCGGAGTCCTCGACTCGGATCTGAAAGAGACCGGACCCCGCCTCCGACCCTGGGGCGTCATTTACATCGATCAACACGTGCCCGCTGGAGGTGAACTTGATAGCGTTGCCGGCGAGGTTCGTGACGACCTGCTGGACGCGCCCCGCGTCCCCTATCACGTGGCGAGGCGTTTCGACACCGTAGCGGACGATGAGATCGAGCCGCTTCTCGCGAGCGCTGGTCGCCAGGAGATCCGCCACGTCCTCGACCACCGCGCAGAGGTCGAAGGGTGCCGTCTCCAGCGCGAGCTTGCCGGACTCGATCTTCGAGAAGTCCAGGACATCGTTGATGATCGCCAGCAAGGACTCGCCCGAGCGCCGGATCGTCTCCGCGTACTCGCGCTGGTCGGTGGTGAGGTCGGTGTCCAGCAGCACGCCCGTCATTCCCAGCACGCCGTTCATCGGCGTGCGGATCTCGTGGCTCATGCTCGCCAGGAAGTCGCTCTTGAGGTGGCTCGCTTCGTCGGCCGCATCCTTCGCGCGGCGTAGCTCCTCTTCGACCCTCTTTTGCGCCTGCCGCGCCCGCTGCCTCTCGGTGATGTCGCGAATGACCGCGCATTGAAGCTCCATGCCATCGAAGTCGACGTGAGTGACGACCACCTCGACCGGAAGGGTCGAGCCGTCCTTCCTCCGTATCGCGTCCTCGAGCGCCGCCGACCCCGCCTGCCGGCAGCCCTCCCAGACCGCGGGCCACGCCTCGGGCGCCTGCCCGAGCGCCAATTGCCACAGGCTCATGCCGAGCAGCTCCTCGCGCGAGTAGCCCACGAGCCGCAGCACGGTGTCGTTGGCGTAGATGAACTGCCCGTCTCGATTGACCCATAGGATCATGTCGGCCGAATGGTCCAAGGAGAAGCGCGCCAGGCGAAGGTCGTGCTCATCCTTCTTGCGGAGGGTGACGACCGTGTCGGCGCGCAGCCGCTCCTCGACCGCGGCGCCACGCAGGGGCCGGACCACCACGAACCAGAGTACGGGAGCGATGAGGACACTGAGCAGGGTGGCGTCCAGGAGCGTGGCGGCGGCCGGGCTCAGCTCCGGAAGGAACACACCAAGCGACTTCATCACGACCAACTCGGCCGAGAAGATCGTCACGATCAGGACGGAGAAGACGCGAAACGGGTGCGACAGTAGCGCCGCCAGCACGTGCCCTTTCGGTTGGGCCTCCTGCATTCCCTGTCTCCCCGAGACGTCAGCCACGAGGGGCAGGTCGCTCGAGGGCCTCTCGCACGGCCCGCGCCAGCTTGTCTCCCGTGAACGGTTTCTGCAACAGGACGATATCCTCACCGAGGAGGCCCTGCCGGGAGATCGCGTCGGCCGTGTAACCCGACATGTACAGCACCCGGATCCCGGGACGCAGCGCCGCCACCTGCCTCGCGAGCTCCCCGCCCCCCAGCT
>JBGPYB010000254.1:0-4615 GCA_041493035.1 Vicinamibacteria bacterium
CGCATGGCCTCCTTCTTCACGTCCTCGGGCATGGCGGCCTTCTCGATCTTGTCCCGGAGCTCGTTGTACTCGCGCTGCTGGTCGTCCCCCTCCCCCAGCTCCTTCTGGATGGCCTTCATCTGCTCGCGGAGGTAGTACTCGCGCTGGTTCTTCTGGAGCTCCGTCTTGACCTGGCTCTGGATCTTGTTCCCGACCTCCAGAACCTCCAGGTCCTTGGCCAGCGCCTTGTTGATGCGCTCGAGCCGCGCCTTCACGTCCAGGACCTCGAGCATCTCCTGCTTCTGCGCGGTACTGAAGGACTGGAGGCTTCCGGCGATGAAGTCCGCGAGACGAGAAGGATCCTGGATGTTTGCGGCCAGCGTCTGGAGCTCGTCGGCCAGCGTGGGGGACAGCTCCACGACACGCTGGAAGAGCCCTTGGGCGCTCTGGGCGAGGGCCTGGACCTCGATCTGCTGTTCGAGCGGGATCTCCTCTCTTAGGATCTCGATCTGGGCCTTCAGGAAGGGCCGGTACTGCGTCACCTGCAGGACGCGGAAGCGATGCACGCCCTGCACCACGAGCCGGAGCGACCCGTCGGGGAACTTGAACATCTTGTGGATGTGGGTGAGGGTGCCGATCCGGTAAAGGTCGCTTTCGACCGGGTCGTCCACCGCCGGGTCGCGCTGTGTCACGACGCCGATCACCCTGCGTTCGGGGACCGCGTCGTTGACGAGTGCCACGGAACTCTCCCTCGCCACCGCCAGCGGCAGAATGGCGTGAGGGAAGAGAATCGTGTCGCGCAGCGGAAGGATCGCGAGCTCCGACGGTACGTCCGACAGGTTCACCTCCTGGGCGCCGGCCGGAGATTCGAAGTCCGGGGGACGGTCGTCCGTCGGTTCGCTCATGAGAACGCCTTTGCCAACTGGGCTTCGAAGACCCGCGTCTGGCGGGTGAGCGCGCTCTGTTCCTCGACGTCTTCCTGGCACGCACGGCAGAGCGCGGCGAAGGGGAGCGCCGTGAGCCGAGCCGCGACGATTTCCGTCCTGCACTCGCCGCAAACCCCGTAGCTGCCGTCCTCGAGGCGGTGCATCGCCTCGTCGATCTTGGCCAGGGTCTTGGACTTCATTTCCATGAGGGCGAAGTCCACCTCCTGGACGAAGTCGTCGACGCTCTGTTCCTCGGTGTCCTTCACGAGCGCCATCTCGGCTGGCAGGCTCTCGCGGAGCGAGCGAAGCTTGTCGTGGATCTCTCGACGGCGGTCCTCGAGCATCCCTTTGAGAACCTCGTACCGCTTGTGATCCGTCACGTTCTTCGGCTTCATGGCTTCCTCCCTGTCCGTGCCTGCCGACATCACTTGAGCTTGAGGATCACGAACGAGTGACTGTTGCCGCGCCGCACCCGGAGACGCGCCAGGCCTTCGGACTTGGCCTTGGCGATCTCTCCCTCGAAGGTCTCGACACCCTCGACCGGAGCGCCATTCACGCTAACGATCACGTCACCTCGCTGGAGGCCTGCGTCCTCGGCGGCCTCGCCGGCCTCGACGTCCATCACGACGACGCCCTTCGTTCCCCGTGGCAGCTCCAGGCGTTCGGCCAGATCGGGAGACAGATTGCGCAGGGTCATGCCGAGCTGGGCCTTCCCCTCCTTGGCGCTCTCGTCCTCAGCCTGGTTCTCATCGGGGAACGTTCCGAGGGTGACCGCCACCGTCTTCTCGGCGCCGTCCCGTACCAGCTTCAGGCGGACCTTGGTTGCCGGGGGGTGGGTGGCGATATAGCGGGAGAGATCGCTGTTGTCGGCCACCGTCCGGTCGTCGACACCGATGACGACGTCGCCGGGCTTGACCCCCGCTTCCTCGGCGGGGCTTTTCGGCGTCACGTCACTCACGATCGCGCCCTTGGCATCCTTCAGCTTCAGGCTTCTGGCCATGTCTTCGCTCACGGGCTGGATCTGCACGCCCAGCCACCCGCGGACCACCTTGCCCTTCTCCCTGAGCTGTGGCACGACATCCTTGGCAACGTTGATCGGTACAGAGAAGCCGACCCCGGAGGACTGGGGAGCGCCTTGAGTGATGATCAGCGTGTTGATCCCGATGACCTGGCCCCGCGTGTTGATGAGCGGGCCGCCGGAGTTGCCGGGGTTGATGGAGGCATCCGTCTGGATCATGTCCACGGAGGTCCCCTGTGTGCCGAGAGTCAAGGCGCGTCCTTTGTAAGAAACAACGCCGACCGTGACGCTATTCCCGCCCAACCCGAAAGGATTCCCGATCGCCATCACCCATTCCCCGACTTCGGTCTGGTCCGAGTCTCCGAGCTCGAGTGCCGTGAGGGGGTCCTTCGGCTCGATCTTCACGAGCGCCACGTCGGTTCGGGCATCGCGTCCGACGAGCTTCGCGTCGTAGGTCTTTCCGCCCACAAGCGTCACGGATATCTGGTCTGCGCCCTCGACCACGTGGCGGTTCGTCAGGATGTAGCCGGTCTTGTCGATCACGAAGCCCGACCCGAGAGCGCGCTGAGATTGACGCTCGGGTCCGCCGCCGCCTCCTTGCGGGCCGAAGAAACGATCGACGGTGTCGTCGCCGAAAAAGTCACGGAAGGGATCGCGAGAGCGCTGTCGTTTGACGACCTTGGAGGTGTTGATGTTCACGACGCCGGCCGTCAGCCCCTTGGCGAGGTCCCTGAACGTGTCCAGAGTGACAGCCCCGCGCGGCGCGGAAGCGGCTCCGGCCTGAGCGGCGGCAGCCTCGGTGGAGCCGGCGAGGGCGCTTGCGGGGCGCTGCACCTGCGTCGTCACCACGGCTCCCACCAGCATCGCAGCCATGGCCACGGTGAAGAATGACGCGATCGTCCGTGTCCTGTTGTTCATGTTGCGCTCTCTAGCCTCCAGAAGACCCTCTCTCGACTACGCGGACGCCCGGTCCCGATGGCCCATTCCAGCGGCTCCGTGCTCCCGGCGTAGTGCAAAACGCATACCGAAAGAATCGTGTTGACAACCAATCACCTCTTCGGCCCGGCTTTCAGGCTTGGTAGCGTCCCATCTGCCCTACAAAGCCATTTCTATCAGCAGTTACGACGGGGGAGGGTCAAAAGTTGTGGGCTTCCAGCAGGAGGTACAGTCCAGGCTGTCGCCGCCGGGATTCGGACGTGTACCGGAAAAAGGCCATCCCGGCCGCCCTTCCCTCTGAAAACTCAATTGCCGGGCGGCCGGGTGGACCTTCGTCACTTGGTCACGCTGATGGAGATCTGCTTCGGCTTGGCCTCTTCGCGCTTCGGCAGCGTGACGCGAAGAACGCCGTCCTTGAACTCCGCCTTGATCTTGTCGGTGTCCACGACGGTGGGGAGGGTGAACGACCGGCTGAAGGCACCGTAGGCGCGCTCCACGCGGTGGTAGCTTTCCCGCGTCACCGCGCTGTCGAACTTCCGCTCGCCCCGCAGCGTAAGGATGTTGTTTTCGACCTGGATGTCGACGTCCTTCGTCTCGACACCGGGAAGCTCGGCCTTGAGGACGATGTTTCCTTCGTGCTCGAAGATGTCGACCGCCGGAGCCCAGGAGCCACCCAAGGCCCAGTCTTCCTCTCCCGCCTCGCGGCTGACGCCGCGATACGAATCGTGGAAGAGTCGGTTCATGCGTTCCTGGAGGCTGACCAGGTCGCGAAACGGTTCCCAGCGAACGATTGCCATGGAGTTCTCCTTTTCAGTTGCCAAGCGCGGGCGCTTCGCACCCACGCTCGGCTTCACGGCGCATGCGCGCCTTAGTTCTTGACCGTGTACTCGGCGTCGACGACCTCCCCTTCAGGCTTCGCCTCCGCGCCATTGTCGCCCGCGGTGCCCGCTCGTCCGGGCGCCGAAGCGTTCCGATACAGCGTCTCAGCCGCCGTCTGGCTGACCTTGTTCAGGTGGTCGACTGCCGCGCGGATGACCGCCAGGTCTTCCCCTTGGCTGGCCTTGCGGGCCTCGGCGACCGCATTCTCGATGGCAGTCCCTTCGGCCGTCAGCTTCTCTTTGTTCTCCGCGAGGAGCTTCTCCAGGTTGTAGGCGAGGGAGTCGGCCTGGTTCCGAGCGTCGACGAGCTCTCGCCGGCTCTTGTCCTCGTCGGCATGGGACTGCGCGTCCCGCACCATCTTCTCGACCTCGTCCTTGGCGAGACCCGAGGAGGCCGTGATCGTGATGGCCTGCGACTTGCCCGTGCCTCGGTCCTTGGCGGAGACGTTGAGGATCCCGTTGGCGTCGATGTCGAAGGTGACCTCGACCTGAGGGACGCCTCGGGACGCCGAGGGGATCCCAATCAGGTGGAACTTCCCGAGGGTCCGGTTGTCCCGAGCCATCTCCCGCTCTCCCTGGAGCACGTGGATTTCCACCGACGTCTGGTTGTCCGCGGCGGTGGAAAAGACCTCGGTCTTCTTGGTCGGGATGGTCGTGTTGCGCTCGATGAGGTGAGTGGTCACGCCTCCCAGGGTCTCGACGCCCAGGGACAGGGGAGTGACGTCCAGAAGCAGGACGTCCTTGACCTCACCCGACAGGATCCCGGCCTGGACAGCCGCTCCGATGGCGACGACCTCGTCGGGGTTGACACCCTTGTGGGGCTCCTTGCCGAAGAAGTCCTTCACCACCTGCTGGATCTTCGGCATGCGAGTCATGCC
>JBGPYB010000247.1:0-5025 GCA_041493035.1 Vicinamibacteria bacterium
AGAGCGTCTCCTTGTGTGCGTCGGCCCGAACCCCGCCACCGTGCGCCTGATTCGCGCGACGCGCCGCATGGCGGCCGGCCTGAGGGCCGAGTGGGTCGCGATCTACGTGGAGACGCCGCTCCACGGCCGGCTCTCCGACGCCGACCGCCAGTCCCTGAGCGACAACCTGCGCCTGGCCGAGCAGCTTGGCGGGAAAACCGTCGTCCTGAGCAGCCGCGACGTCAGCGCCGAGGTTCTCGCGTATGCCCGCGAGCACAACGTCACCAAGATCGTGGCGGGCAAACCGACTCACCCGCGTTGGCGCGATCGGCTTAAAGGCTCCCTGGTCGACGAGTTGGTGCGCGGAAGCGGCGACATTGACGTCTACATCATCTCGGGTGACTCCGACGAGGCCGAGCGGCCGGCCCCTTTGCGGTTGCGAGGAGGCGGGAGGCCGGCTGCCTACGTCCCCGCCGTTCTCGTGGTCGGCGTCTGCACCGTGCTCTCGTGGGCGATGTCTCCCTTCTTCGCGGCTCCGAACCTCGTCATGGTGTTCCTGCTCGGCGTGGCCTTCGTCGCCACTCGGTACGAACGGGGCGTGGCCATCCTCGCCTCGTTCCTGAGCGTCGCCTCCTTCGACTTCTTCTTCGTCCCGCCGTACATGACCTTCGCCGTGGCGGACACGCAATATGTTCTGACCTTCGCCATGATGTTGGTGGTGGCCCTGCTCGTGAGCAACCTCGCCTCGCGCGTCCGCGAGCAAACGGAATCCGCACGAGATCGCGAGAAGCGGACCGCCATCCTTTACGCCCTGAGCCGCGATCTCGCGGCGATCAGGGGCAGCGAGGACATAGCCCAGGCCTCGGCGCGTCACGCCGCGGACATCATGTCCGTCCCTGCGGCTGTCCTCCTCCCGCGCCCCGATGGGCGGCTTGTCCCGATGACGGCAGCGGGGTCCGCATTCACCCTCGAGCCGCGCGACGAGGGCGTCGCCCGCTGGGTCCTCGAGCACGGCCGGATGGCCGGGCTCGGAACCGACACCCTGCCCGGCGCCGGAGCGCTCTTCCTTCCCATGACCGGAACGCAAGGGCCTCTGGCCGTGCTCGGCGTCCGGCCTCAGGGACCCGAGGGGTTCTCCACCGAGCAGGTCCATCTCTTCGAGGCTCTGGCAAGCCAGACCGCGGCGGCCCTCGAACGAGCGCGGCTGGCCAACGAGACTCAGAAAGCGCAGGTCGACGTCGAAACCGAGCGTCTCCGGAACGCCCTACTTAGCTCCGTGTCCCACGATCTGCGGACGCCTCTCGCCGCCATCACGGGCGCCGCCAGCTCGCTCATGGACGACGACGACGCGGTGGACCCCGCGGCCCGCCGCGAGCTGACGGCAACGATCTTCGAGGAGGCCGACCGGCTCAACCGCCTGGTCCGGAACCTCCTCGACATGACGCGGCTCCAATCCGGTGCCATCCACGTGGCTCGCGAATGGCACCCTCTCGAGGAGATCGTTGGCTCGGCTCTCAATCGTCTGGAGTCACGCCTCGCCAGTCGGCCGGTCGCGACGCGAATTCCCGAGGACCTTCCTCTCGTCGCCCTCGACGGGATCCTGATCGAGCAGGTCCTCGTGAACCTCGTGGAGAACGCGATCAAGTACACGCCCAGCAGCACGCCCGTCGAGATCTCCGCGTGGCGCAGCGACGGAGAGGTCACTGTGGAGGTGGCCGACCGCGGCCCAGGCGTTCCTCCAGGGGAAGAGGAGCGCGTCTTCGAGAAATTCCATCGCGTCGAGACACAGGAACGCCAGGGCGGCGTCGGCCTGGGCCTCACGGTGTGCCGTGGGATCGTCGGGGCCCACGGCGGGCGCATCTGGGCTGCGAACCGCGAGGGTGGGGGCGCTTCCTTTCGCTTTACTCTCCCCCTCGTGGGCACCCCGCCCTCCGTGGCCGCCGAGGCCGTCGAGGGAGTGCCATGACGACGATCGAGCCACGGATCCTGGTCATCGAAGACGAGCCCCAGGTCGTCCGCTTTCTCCGAGCCTCGCTCTCGAGCCACGGCTTCAGGATCCTCGAGGCTCCGACCGGGCAGCGGGGTCTCGTCGAGGCGTCGGCCCAGGTCCCCGATCTGGTTCTGCTGGACTTGGGCTTGCCGGATATGGACGGCGTCGAGGTTGCGCGCCGGATCCGGGAATGGTCTTCCGTTCCGATCATCGTCCTCTCGGCTCGAGGCCAGGAACGCGACAAGATCGAGGCGCTGGATGCCGGCGCCGACGACTACCTCACCAAGCCCTTCGGCATCGGCGAGCTGTTGGCACGCATTCGCGTGGCCTTGCGCCACGCCGCGCGCGTAGGAGCCGGCGCGGAGGCCGCCGAGCTGACCGTCGGAGATCTTCGGGTCGATCTCGGCGCACGCCACGTGGAGGCACGCGGCCAGGAGGTCCACCTGACGCCGAACGAATACAACCTTCTCGCGGTCCTCGTGAAGAACGCCGGCAAGGTGGTGACGCAGAGGCAGCTTCTGAAGGAGGTCTGGGGTCCGTCCTCCGTCGACCAGAGCCACTACCTTCGCGTCTACATGGCCCAGCTTCGCCACAAGCTCGAGGCGGAGCCCGCGCGGCCCCGGTGGCTCATCACGGAACCGGGAGTGGGCTACCGCCTCAAGACGGAGTGATCCGCCCGAGCCCCGCAGATCGCTGGCACGTTGCGACGATGAGCGTCGTTGCATGACTTGCGTGCGCGGCGCGCCCCGGTGCTAAGTCAATCCTTTCGCTTTCTTGATACCTCGACCTCCCATTCTTGCGCCGTCCTTATGCGGAGTCTCGTATCGTGCCGCCTGCATCTGTGGCGAATCACAAAGGGGCGGGCGCATCCGAAGTCAGTGCCACGTCCCGGCCTCCGGCCTTCCCATCGCGATCCTGGCGCACCTGGCTTTTTGGACGGCCGCTCCACACCGCCGACGCGCCCCATCAGGCGATCGGCAAGGCTGTGGGCCTCGCCGTCTTCGCGTCCGACGCGCTCTCGTCGACGGCGTACGCCACCCAGGAGATCCTCATCATCCTGGCGGCGGCCGGCACGGCCGCCTTCTCCCACTCCTTCCCGATCGCCCTCGCGATCGTGGGGCTCCTCGTCATCGTCACCGTCTCTTACGAGCAGACGATCCACGCCTACCCCGGCGGAGGGGGCGCCTACATCGTGGCCCGAGACAATCTGGGCGAGCTGCCCGCCCAGACCGCGGGAGCGGCCTTGCTCACCGACTACATTCTCACCGTCGCCGTCTCTGTCTCTTCGGGCATCGCTCAGGTCACGTCGGCCTTCCCGTCCCTCTACGAGCACAGAGTCGCGCTGTCCGTCGCCTGCGTGCTCCTGATCATGTTCATCAACCTGCGGGGCGTGAAGGAGTCCGGGGCCATCTTCGCCGTCCCCACCTACTTCTTCGTCGCCATGATGTTCGCCACGGTGGGAACCGCGTTCTACCGCTACTTCGTCGGCAGTCTGGGAACTGTCGCGGACGCGCCGGAGCTCCAGGTCGGCACCGCGCCGGTGACCCTGTTCCTGCTGCTCCACGCGTTTTCGAGCGGCACGACGGCACTCACGGGCGTCGAGGCCGTGTCCAACGGCATCACTGCCTTCAAGGAGCCGAAGAGCCGCAACGCCGGCATCACCCTCCTCTGGATGTCCGCGATCCTGGGCACGCTCTTCCTTGGAATAACCCATCTCGCCCACTCCATCGGCGCCGTGCCGTCGGAGCAGGAGACCGTAATCTCGCAGTTGGCGCGGACGGCCTTCGATGGGCGCGGGGCCCTTTACCTCTCGACGATCGCGGCGACCACCCTGATCTTGATCATGGCTGCGAACACGGCCTACGCCGACTTCCCTCGTCTCTCGGCGCTGCATGCCGCCGATGGCTTCCTGCCGCGGCAGCTCACCTACCGGGGCGGCCGCCTGGTCCTCTCGCGGGGCATCGTCCTTCTCGCGGTCATCGCCTCTCTGCTCATCGTCGTCTTCCAGGCGAGCGTCACGGCCCTGATCCCCCTCTACGCGATCGGCGTGTTTCTCTCCTTCACCCTGTCGCAGGCCGGGATGACTCGACGTTGGTGGAAGGTCGGGCACATGAAGCCGGGGGACGAGGTCCATGAGCCCGGCTCGGTCCTGAGGTACGAGAAAGGCTGGATCCTGAAGATGGCCGTCAACGGCCTGGGAGCCGTCAGCTCGGCCATCGTCATGCTGGTTTTCGCCATCACGAAGTTCCGGGACGGGGCATGGTTCATCATCTTCCTGATTCCAGTTCTGGTGGCCTTCTTCTTTGCAATCCATCGCCATTACCGGGACCTCAAAGGGCGGCTGTCCCTCGAGGATTGGGGCGCCCCCGCCCGCATAAGGCGCCACCGGGTCATCCTCCCGATCAGCGGCGTCCACCGGGGAACCGTGCAGGCCCTTCGCTATGCGCTTTCACTTTCCGACGACATCACGGCCGTCCACGTCTCTCTCGATCCTTCCCAGGACGAGGCGCTGAAGCGAAAGTGGGGGCTGTGGGGGAACGGCGTGCGTCTCGTGATTCTAGAGTCGCCCTACCGGCTCCTCCTCGAGCCGGTTCTCGACTACATCAACCGGATCGCCGACCTGCGCCAGCCCAACGAGACCATCACCATCGTTGTCCCCCAGTTCGTGCCCCGAAGGCAGTGGCACAATCTTCTACACGCCCAGACCGCGATCCTGCTGCGGCTCGCCCTCCTCTTCAAGCCCGAGATCGTGATCACCAACGTCCCATACCACGTGGATCTGGACGGGCCCGCCGGCGAGGAACAGCTGGGACCAAGGCTGGTACGGGGCGACCGAGGGGGGTCGAAGAGCCGGACCGTCTCCTAGCACCTCCGCGCTTCGCGCCGCCGGTGCTCCGGAGCCCTTCCAGGCCCCGCACGGCCCCCTCGCACCTCCGGGCTCGGCGCCGCGGGTGCACCGGCGCCCTCCCCGCCCCCCCCCGAAACCCGCGGGGTGGGGCCGGGGGGTGGCGGCGCCCCCCCCGCGACTCGGGTTGAAGCCAAGGCGAGCCGCAACC
>JBGPYB010000029.1:0-35947 GCA_041493035.1 Vicinamibacteria bacterium
GGCCATGCTCGACAAGATCAACAGCGAGCGCCACGAGCACATGATCACCATCGAAGACCCCATCGAGTATCTCCACGCCCACAAGAAGTGCGTCGTGAATCAGCGGGAGCTCCACGCCGACACCCACTCCTTCACCAACGCCCTCCGGGCGGCCCTCCGCGAGGACCCCGACGTCGTCCTCATCGGAGAGATGCGCGACCTCGAGACGATCGAATCCGCTCTCCGGATCGCCGAGACGGGCCACCTCACCTTCGGCACGCTCCACACGAACTCGGCGGCATCCACCATCAACCGTATCGTCGACGTTTTCCCGGCGCACCAGCAGCCGCAAATTCGTGCCCAGCTATCCCTCGTGCTCGAGGGTGTAATGTGCCAGTCCCTGCTCCCCAAGGCGAGCGGGACGGGGCGGTGCCTCGCCATGGAGATCATGATTCCCAACGCGGCCATCCGGAATCTCATCCGCGAAGACAAGATCCACCAGATCTACTCGACGATGCAGACGGGCCAGGAGAAGTGGGGGATGCAGACGTTCAATCAGGCCCTGGCCAGCTTGTACTTCTCGAAGCAGATCTCCCTGCAGACCGCTCTAGGCGTCAGCTCGAACGCCGACGAGCTCCAGGACATGATCAGCCGTGGTGCCAGCCTGACGACACCCCAAGCGGGTGGTCGTCCGCCGATGAGGCCGCGGTAGGTCTTGATTTAAGGAGAAGATCCCATGCCTGCTTTCGTCTGGAAGGGAAAGACCCGCGACGGCAAGTCGGTTTCCGGCGAACGCGTCGCCGACAACAAGGAAGCGATCATGGCGCTCCTCCGGAGGGACCAGATCCTGGTCTCCTCGGTGAAGGAGAAGGGCAAGGAGATGGCCCTGCCGAAATTCGGCGGAGGCGTGCCTCCCAAGGACCTGGCGATCTTCGTCCGGCAGTTCTCGGTCATGATCGATGCCGGCTTGCCGCTGGTGCAGTGCTTGGAGATCCTCGGGAGCCAACAGGACAACAAGACTTTCGCCAAGATCCTGTTGCAGACCCGGATGGACGTCGAGGGGGGCGCCTCCCTCGCCGACGCCATGCGGAAGCATCCCAAGGCTTTCGACGACCTCTTCACCAACATGATCGCCGCAGGAGAGGCGGGCGGTATCCTCGACACGATCCTGAAGCGTCTCGCGACCTACATCGAGAAGGCCGTCAAGCTCAAGGGGCAGGTCAAGGGTGCCATGGTCTATCCCGTCGCGGTCATCGTGATCGCCGGCATCGTCGTGGCGGTCATTCTGTGGAAAGTCATTCCGACCTTCGCGGCGATGTTCGAGGGGCTCGGGGCGGATCTCCCCTTGCCGACGAAGATCGTGATCGCGGCCTCCAACTACTTCATCCGAGCCCTTCCCTTCCTCGTGGTGTTCCTGATCGTCGGCAGCATCGCCTTCAAGCGGTACTACGCCACCCACGGCGGCCGCCGGGTCGTGGACCGGGGTATCCTCAAGTTGCCGATCCTCGGGATCCTGATGCAGAAGATCGCCGTCGCCCGTTTCTGCAGGACCCTGGCGACCCTCATCTCCTCGGGCGTGCCGATCCTCGACGGCCTCGAGATCACGGCCAAGACCGCCGGGAACGCCATCATCGAAGACGCCATCATGGCCGTTCGGAAGGGGGTCGAGGGCGGTTTGACGATCGCCCAGCCACTCAGGGAGAGCGGCGTGTTTCCGCCGATGGTGGTGCAGATGATCGGGGTCGGAGAGCAGACGGGTGCCCTAGACGCGATGTTGTCCAAGATCGCCGATTTCTATGAGGAAGAGGTCGACCAGGCAGTGGCGAACCTTCTGACCCTCATGGAACCGGTCATGATCCTGTTCCTGGGCACGACCGTCGGAGGGATCGTCATCAGCATGTACATGCCGCTCTTCTCGCTCATCTCCCAGCTCAGCCACTGAACGAGCTCGGATAGGCGCGGCGCTGCCCATGGACGGTGCGCTCGAGCAGAAGCTCAAACGCCTCATGCTCCTGCGGGTGGTGATGATCACCACCCTTCTGCTCGTCGCGGTCTACGTCGAGACGGTCTCGGAGACGCTGGTCCGGGTCAATCCTCTCTACTTCCTCATCGCGGCCACGTATGCCCTGACGCTGGTGCACGCCGTCGCGCTGCGTTTCGTCCCGTATCGCGCCCTCCTGATCTACGGCCAGGTGATCGGCGACCTCGTCGTCATCACGGGGCTCGTCTGGGTGACCGGAGGGACTCGGGCGGGCTTCATCCTCCTCTACCCGATCTCGGTTCTTTCGGGAAGCGTCCTCGTCTACCGCCGGCAGGGGATGGTTCTGGCGGGGCTGGCGACGGTTCTCTACGGCGGCCTGCTCTGGTCGGTCCGGGAGGGCCTGGTCCCGGCCCAGCAGTTGTTCGACGTCCAGTTCCTTCCGGCCAGGCAGCTTCTCTACTCGATCTTCGTGACGGGCGTGGCCTGCGCCACCGTCGCGGCCATCGGCTCATACCTCTCCGAAAGCCTGAGGAGCGCCGACGAAAGGCTCGAGGAGGCCGTGGTCCAGATGGCCGACCTTCAGGAGCTCAACAAGGTCATCGTCGACAGCATCCACAGCGGGCTCGTGATCGCCGATGCCGGTGGGCACGTCCTCCATGTCAACCGGGTGGGGGAGGCAATCCTGGGGCGCTCCTTGCCGGAGCTTCGAGGGCGGAGCGTACGTGAAACGTTCGGATCGCGCCTCTTCGATGCCGCGGCTCTTCAAGCTCGAGCCGCCGACCGTAGCCTGGCCCGTTTGGACATCGCTTACGAGCACCTGAACGGACAGAGGGTGGAGCTTGGGGTCTCGGTCTCTCCTCTGGCAACCTCCGAGCCGGCGAAGGCCGGCTATCTCCTGGTGTTCCAGGATCTGACCGAGATCAAGAGCCTGGAGCACGAAGTACGGACCAAGGAGAAGCTCGCGGCGGTGGGCGAGATGGCCGCTCACCTGGCCCACGAGATCCGGAATCCGTTGGGCTCGATCAGCGGCTCGGCACAGGTTCTCCTCACCGAGCCCAATATCTCGCCGGAGCAGGAGCGACTGCTCGCCATCATTACGCGGGAGTCCAAGAGGCTCTCCGACGCTCTCAATCAGTTCCTGTTTCAGGCGAAGCCCGTCCGCCCCCTGCCGGGCCCCGTGGACATCGGCCCCGTTGTGGACGAGGCAGTCACCCTGCTTCGGAACAGCCCCGAGGTCGGCTCATCGAGGGCGGTCGACTTCGAGGCCGAGGGCGGGCCGCATCTCTGCCTCGCGGATCCGGACCAGATTGCCCAGGTCTTCTGGAACCTCGCCAGGAACGGGCTGGAGGCGATGCCTTCGGGTGGCGTCCTTCGAGTGCGCCTGCGTCGGACCGCCGACGAGGTGGTGCTGTCGGTCAGGGATCAAGGAACCGGGATTCTCCCTCACGAGCAGCGGACCGTGTTCGAGCCGTTCCAGTCGCGCACGCCCATGGGAACCGGACTGGGGCTCGCCATCGTTTATCGCATCGTGCGCGAGCACCGTGGTGACATCACCGTGCGGAGCGTGCCTTCCCAGGGGACAGAGGTCGAGGTCCGCCTTCCTCTGGTCCCGATCTCTGCCCCGGTTTCCGCTTGAGACTCGGGCGCATCCTCAGGCGGGAATGGCCCGCCTTCCTCCTCCCCATCATCCCCTTGGCGCTTTTCTACCGGGTCCTGTTCTCGGAATGGGTCTTCTGGCAGCGCGACATCAGCCTCTACTGGTACCCACAAGTGGAGGCTTTTGTCCGCGTTGTCGCGGGGGGATCCCTGCCGCTTTGGAATCCGTATATGTCTTTCGGCCTCCCCTTCCTTGCCGATCCCAGCTGCCAGGTCCTGTATCCCTTCACGTGGCTCAATCTCGTCCTGCGTCCTGACATCTTCTACAAGGTGTACACCCTATTCCATGTGACGGCCGCCGGTCTTGGCCTCTATCTTCTCGTCCGCCGATGGGGCCTCGGGAGGCTCGCTGCCTTCACCGCAGGCGGGGCCTGGATGGCGTCGGGCCCGCTTCTCGTTCTGGTGAGCCACTACCATCATCTCGCCGGTACGGCATGGCTTCCGTGGGTCCTGCTGGCCTTGGACGCCGCTCTGGCCTCGGGCACCGCGAGATCCGCGGTCGCGTTGGGTGCCGTAGCGACGGGGCAGGTCCTTGCCGGCTCAGGCGATCTCTGCCTGATGAGCGCATTTGTCGCCGCCGGGTATGTCATCGCTTTCCTTGCGGTGGGGGACCGCCCCGTGGCCAGTCGGCTTCGCACGATTGCGACAGTCACGCTCGTGGCCTGCCCATCAGCGGCGCTTCTTTCGGCTGCCCAGTGGCTCCCCACCCTCGGGATCCTCCCCTCCGGGCAAAGGCTCGGACTGGACGCGGCCGTGAAGATGTACTGGTCCCTGCATCCGGCATCCCTGATCGACCTGTGGGTTCCGGGGCTCGTGAGCGACCTTCCCTTCAACGCGGCTACCCGGGTGTCGCTGTTCGAAGCCCGCGAGCCCCTCTTCATGTGGATTTACATGGGAGCTGCTGCGGCCGCCTTGGTCAGCCTTTCGGCGGTTCTGCGTTGGACGCGGTACACGCTGTTCGCCGCTTCAGGGCTTGGTTTCTCGATCCTGGCGGCCCTCGGGCGCCACACGCTCCTCTACCCGCTCCTCATTCGCTTCACGCCCCTCTTCCTCTTCCGCTACCCCCAGAAATACGTCATCCTAGCGGGTTTCTTCTGGGCCATGCTCGTGGGCCTGGCCATCGAGGGCTGGGCCCGCGGCCGCGCATCAGGCCAGCGATCTCGATGGCTCCTGGGCACGACACTCGGCATCGTTCTCTCCTTCGTCCTTCTATCGGCGTCGCTCTGGATCCTCCGCGGCCCGGCCGTTCTCCTGGGAGCCATCGAACCGACCATCGACGGCGTCGGCCGAGAGCTTGTCCTCACGGAGGCCGCCTACAAGTGCGCCAGAGCCGGCTCGCTGGCCGCCGGGATCGCCCTCCTCGCATGGCTAGGGAGTCGCCGACCGGCCCGCGCGGTGTGGACGGCGGCGGCAGCGGCGTCGCTCGTCCTCGCGGACCTTGCGAGCGTCGGCTGGAAGATCAATCCTGCGGCGCCTCGGGAGCTGGTGAGGGCCCGTCCGGCGCTCCTGGGCAACGTCGCTGCCGGCTCGCGAATCTGGGTTTCGATATCCAAGCCGCCGGAATGGGCGAGTCAGCAGGTGTTCCGAGGGCCCCCGGGGTGGACGCGGCAATGGTGCTTGTCCGCCGGCCTCAGGGACGTGATCTGGCCGCCGACGGGGGCCCGGTGGGGGCTCCGCGGGAGTTACGACGGTGATTTCACTGGCCTCGCACCTCCCCTGTTGAACAACCTCACACTCATCATGAAGAACGGGATCGGTTCCCCGCTCGGCAGACGGGTTCTCCAGATGGGGGGCGTCGACTACGTGGTGGGCCTCGATGAGTGGACGGTCCTGGATGAGGCCAAAGAGTTCGCTTCGCCCTTTCCCGAGCCGATTCGCGTGTACCGCGTCCCTCAGGCTCAGGCGAAGGCCTACGTCGTGCACCGCGTTCGCGTCGCGGCTGAGCCCCATTCGGTCGAGCTCATTGGTGACGCCTCCTTTGATCCAGCGACCGAGATCATCATTCCACCCGGGAGCGAGGAGTCGGTGGCCGCGAACCCGGGTCAACCCGATTCCTTGCGGGAGCTCTGGCGCCGCGCGGACAGCATCGGTCTCGACGTCGAGGCAGCGTCGCCCGGCTACGTTGTCGCGCTGGAGTCGTTCTACTCCGGTTGGCGTGCCCGAATCGACGGTCGGGCGACGGAAATTGTCCGGGCCAACATTCTGTTCCAGGCGGTCCACGTGGACGTCGGTCGCCACACCGTCGTCTTTGAATACCGCCCTTCGGCTGTGCTTTGGGGCGGGGCTCTCTCGGCGGCGTCTGCCATCCTGGCGCTGACGCTCTGGCGCCGTGGCCGCCACGCTTCGCGCTTGCCCCCTGGTGTCGCGGCGCAGTAGCATCCGTCGATCGTGAAGAGAATCCTGGTCGTCGACGACGAGCCTTCGATGCGCGAGCTCCTCGGGATCATGCTCCGCAAGGAGGGCTTCGACGTGGTCGTCGCCGACAGCCGAGCCATGGCTGCCAGCGTTCTCGCCAAGGGGCCGGTGGACATGGTCATCACCGACGTGAAGCTTCCCGACGGCGACGGGATCGAGATCCTGCGCCACGTCAAGGCTGCGGCTCCGGAAACCCTCGTCATCGTCATGACGGCCTTTGGCTCCACACAGACCGCCGTCGCGGCCCTGAAGCTCGGCGCCCATGACTATCTGACCAAACCTTTCGACATCGAGGAGCTGAAGATCGTCGTTCGGGGGTCCTTGGAGAAGCGGCAGCTTCAGGAAGAGAACCTCCTTCTGAAGGCGGAGTTCCGGACGCGGCACGGCCTCGACAGAATCGTGGGCGTGTCTCCGACCATGGCAGCCGTATTCGATCTGGTGAGGTCAGTGGCGGGCACCAACTCGACGGTCCTGATAGCCGGTGAAAGCGGCACCGGCAAGGAACTCGTCGCGAAGGCGATCCACGCTCTGTCCCCGCGGAGGGAAGCTCCGTTCGTCTCGGTCAACTGCGGCGCGCTCACCGAGACGCTCCTGGAGAGCGAGCTCTTCGGCCATATGAAGGGGGCGTTCACCGACGCTCATCAAACCAAGAAGGGGCTCTTCGAGGCGGCCCATCGCGGCACGCTCTTTCTCGATGAAGTCGGCGACACTCCGCCGGCAATGCAGGTCAAGCTCCTGCGGGCTCTCCAGGACAAACGGATACGGCGAGTCGGGGGGACCGACGAGATCGACGTCGATGTTCGGGTCCTCGCCGCGACCAACCGTCCTCTGGACCGGCTCGTCCAGGAGAAGCGCCTTCGCGAGGACCTCTTCTATCGCTTGAATGTGATTCCGATTCGGCTGCCGGCCCTCAGGGAGAGACGCGAAGACATTCCCCTTCTGGCCGACCACTTTCTACAGGGCTTCAGCAAGGAGATGGGTAAGCGCGTCACGAAGGTCTCGGCCGAGGCGATGGCTCGGCTGATGGCCTATCACTGGCCCGGCAACGTGCGTGAGCTCGAGAATGCGATCGAACGGGCGGTCGCCCTGGAGACCACCCCCACCGTGTTGCCGGAACACCTCCCCGAGGCGCTCCAGGACGCCGGAGCCTCGCGCGCGGGTTCGGAATTGAGGGAGGGATTCAGTCTCGACGAGCACCTCCTCTCGACGGAGCGGGACCTTCTTCGCGAAGCCCTCGGCCAGGCCGGCGGCGAACGCCTGGCCGCTGCCCGGCTACTGGGAATCTCGCCTCGCTCGCTGCGCTATCTGATGGCAAAGCACCAGATCGAGGATGCGGTTGCCAAAAATTGACGGGAACGACAACATTTGTCAGGCCTTAGGATGCTGCCGCCGTAGTTAAGTTGCTTATTTATAGATATTTGTGCTATTTTCGGGCTCGGCACGCTGATTGCTTCCAAGAGAGGCACGCACTCTATTTGAGACAGCGAAAAGGAGACTGAATGAAGAACCAGAAGGGTTTTACACTGATCGAGTTGCTGATCGTCGTGGCGATCATCGGCATCATCGCGGCGATCGCGATCCCGAGCCTTCTCCGAGCGCGTGTATCGGCGAATGAGTCTGCGACTCAGGGTGACATCCGAACCGTGATCTCGGCCAACGCGGCGTACGAAGGGTCCAGCAACGGAAACGGCTACGCCAGCACGGCCACCTGCCTGGCGACGCCATCGAACGGTGCGTGCATTCCGGGGTACTCTACGACCGCTCCGACGTTCCTGGACTCGAACCTGGGGACGGCGGGCGTGCTGACGAAGTCCGGATACCAGCGCACGTACCAGGTCTCGGCCACGACTGTCGGCGTGGGAGCTGCGACCTACTGCTACAACGCTCAGCCTGCCATACTCAACCGCACGGGCACGCGCAGCTTCGGCGGCGACTTCAGCGGCGTCCTCGGCGGCACTCAAGCCAACTCCGCGTGCTGCCTCGCCGGCCTGCTCGTGGCCGCTTGCCCGGCTCTCAACTAAGACCTCTCGTGGAAATGCGAGGGGAGCCCGCAAGCTCCCCTCGCAGCCGTTAAGCGTGCCGGTTCGAAGAGCGAGATGTGGCGAAGGCGAAAGGGGAGACTGAATGAAGAACCACAAGGGTTTTACACTGATCGAGTTGCTGATCGTCGTGGCGATCATCGGCATCATCGCGGCGATCGCGATCCCGAGCCTTCTCCGAGCCCGTGTATCGGCGAATGAGTCTGCGACTCAGGGCGACATCCGAACCGTGATCTCGGCCAACGCAGCGTACGAAGGGTCCAGCAACGGAAACGGCTACGCCAGCACGGCGACCTGCTTGGCGACGCCGGCGAACGGTGCCTGCATTCCGGGGTACGCTACTACCGCTCCGACGTTCCTGGACTCGAACCTGGGGACGGCGGGCGTGCTGACGAAGTCCGGATACCAGCGCACCTACGGGGTCTCGGCCACGGTTGTCGGCGTGGGAGCCGCGACCTACTGCTACAACGCTCAGCCTGCCATACTGAACCGCACGGGGACGCGCAGCTTCGGCGGCGACGCGAGCGGTGTTCTCGGTGGGACTCAGGGGAACGTGGCGTGCTGCGGCGCCGGTGCGCTCCTGGCCGCATGCCCAGCGCTCAAGTAGAACGCCCACCCCTTCAGTGACGGGCCACGCCGTGCGCGCCTGACAGGCGGCGTTGTCCTCACGTGCTACAATCCGGCATCCAAGGCGATGTCAGGGTTGCCCCATCCGGTCCCGGTCGAAACTTCCCATCTCACCAAGGCTTTCCCCGCTGGCTTTCTAGGACGCCGACGGGTCGCGGCCCTCAACGACCTCAGCTTGGAGGTGAGACCTGGCGAGGCATTCGGATACCTCGGCCCGAACGGTTCCGGAAAGACCACGACATTGAAGATCCTGATGGGTCTGGTCTCTCCGGATTCGGGCGCGGCCCGGATCCTCGGTAAGCCGATCGCCGACCCTTCGTGGCGTCACCGGGTGGGGTATTTGCCGGAGCACCCTTACTTCTACGACTACTTGAGCCCCGCCGAATACCTCGACTACGTGGGGCGGCTCTTCGGCCTGCCCGCTTCCGTGCGCCGGGAGCGATCCCAAAGGCTCATCGGGCTCGTGGGTCTCGAGCGATCTTCCCACGTTCCCATGCGACGCTTCTCCAAGGGGATGTCCCAGAGGGTGGGTCTCGCCCAAGCCCTGATGAACGAGCCCGAGCTTGTGATCCTTGACGAGCCGATGTCGGGTCTCGATCCCATCGGGCGTCGGCTCGTCCGTGACATCATTCTCGACCTCAAGGCTCAGGGGCGCACGATCCTATTCTCGACGCACATCCTGCCCGACGCAGAGACCCTGTGCGATAGAGTCGGGCTGCTCCGCTCCGGTCGACTGCTGAAAGTGGGGCGCCTCGACGAAATCCTGACTCAGGACGCGCGCGTTGAGGTATTGCTGAGCGGCGGCGACGCCGCGGTCTTCGCCTCTCCAGCGCTCGGCGTCCGATCCAGCCAGCAGATCGGGGAGCGACGACGCCTCGAGGTCGAGGAGAAGTCACTCATGCCGGTGCTCCAGGCCGCCACGGCTTCCGGGGCGCGGATTCTCTCGGTGACCCACGTCCGGGAGTCACTCGAAGACTACTTCTTTCGACAGATGGGCGAGAGCGCCCCGGATTCGTCATGGTTGCCGGGAGACTGAAGCGGGTCGCGGCGGTCGCGGCCAACACCTTCCGGGAGACCGTGAGAGAGCGGGTTCTCTACAACCTCGTCTTCTTCGCGATCCTCATGACCCTCTCGGGCCTTCTCCTGGGAGAGCTGTCGATCCGGCAGGACGAGAAGATCATCAAGAACCTCGGCCTCGCTTCCATGGACATCTTCGGGACGTTGATTGCCGTCTTCATCGGCGTCGGACTGGTCAGCAAGGAGATCGAGCGCCGCTCCCTCTACCCCCTGCTCGCCAAACCGCTCAGTCGGGAGGAGTTTCTCCTCGGTAAGTTCGTCGGCCTCGGGTTCACTCTCCTGGTCAACGTGGGTGTCATGACGGTGGGCCTCTACCTGACCCTCGTTGCCACGGGGCGGGGCATCGACTGGAGCCTCCTCAAGGCCATCTATGCCATCCTCCTGAGCCTTCTGCTCACCGTCGCCTTGGCACTTCTTTTCTCCACGATGACGTCCTCGACCCTCGCCGCGGTGTTCACGGTCTGCACCGTGGTCGCGGGACGTTTCTCGGACGTCGTGCGCAACATGCGCGACGTGAGCCAGGCCGTACCCGAGTGGCTCGTGCGCCTGGTTTACCTGGTTGTCCCCAACTTTCTGAACTTCGACATCAAGGACCACGTGATCTACGGTGACCCCATAGGAGGAGGGCTCCTCGCCAGGCTCACGATCTATGCGGCCTCCTACGCCTTCGTCGTTCTCGGCCTGGCGATGCTGCGCTTCCGGTCCCGCGACCTCACATGAACCGCCTCCTTCCCTACGCCTTCCTGGGATTCGTTCCGCTCGTTCCGCTCGTTCAGGGGAGCCTGGACCGCGATTTCGGGCAACTGGCCGCGCAGAGCAACAGGCTCTACCTGCAGACCGGCGAACAGGTCCGTTGGTTTTGCCCGGGGTTCGAAGGTGTCATGGCTGGGATCTACTGGCTGCGTGCGGTCCAGTACTACGGCAGCGAGAGGGCCTTCGGCTCGGGGACGAGTTATCAGAACTTGGCGCCTCTCATCGAGATCACCAACGCCCTGGATCCCCGTCTGGAACTCGCGTACCGGTACGGAGCGCTGTTTCTCGCAGAGCCGTGGCCGAACGGACCCGGCAAGCCTCAGGCCGGCGTCGAGGTCCTCGAAAGAGGCATCCGCAATCTGCCCGAGGCGTGGCGCATTCGTTGGGACCTGGGAAGTCTCTACTACTTCTTTCTCCACGACCACGAGAAAGCCGCCGCGGTCCTTCTGCGTGGAGCCAAGATCCAAGGTGCGCCCTTCTGGCTCGAGAGTCTCGCGGCGAGCATGCTCGGCAAGGGGGGCGACCGCGCGACCGCCCGCCAGGTCTGGAAGACTCAATACGACAATGCCCCTGAGGATGCCATTCGCGACAACGCCCTCCACCACATGCAGCTCCTCGATGCCCTCGACGAGGTTGATGCCCTGAACGCGGCCGCTGGCAAATTCGCGGAGCGCTCGGGCCGCTCGCCCCGGTCTGCCCAGGAGTTGGTTGGGTCCGGGCTCGTCGCTCGCGTGCCGACCGATCCCCCCGGCGTGGCGTTCGACTACGATTCACGGACCGGGAGGTTTGCGATTGCGAAGATCTCGAAGTTTTGGCGACCGCGATATGACCAATAGGGCCGGGTCCGCTTCCAGGGGCTCGCGCCGCTTTCTCGTGGCGCTTCTGGGCGTGGTCTTCGCATGGCCCGCGTGGCCGGCTTCCTCCGACCTACCCCCACAGGCTGCCCAGATCCTTCAGGTGGGCGAGTCTGTGCCTGCCTTTGACGCCGAGGGAATCGACGGAGACGTCAAGCACATCACGTTCCCGAAGGGCTCCACCACCGTCCTTCTGTTCTTCCTCAGTGGCTGTCCCGTCTGTCACCGAATGATTCCGGAATGGAACAGGGCTTTCGAGAGAAGACCCAAGGGACTAGAGGTCATCGGCGTTCTCATGGACAAGGAACCTCCGGGATTCTTCATGGCGACACCCATTGCTTTTCCGGTCGTTCGCGCCCCAGCGGGCGACTTCAGCAAGCACTTCAAGATCCAGCGAGTGCCCATGAGCCTCCGCGTTGCGGGGAGTGGGCGAGTGGAGGACGTGGCGCTGGGCCAGATCGACCCGATTCGGCTGGGGGAAGTGTTCCGTCCCTAGTCGGGCTCGGTCCGGCTGTGGCGCAGGATCGCGGCCAAACCGAAGGCGCTCAGGGCGCTCGCGACCAGTCCCCAGACGACGGCCCGCGGGCGGTACACCATCCGGATCGAGTGACGTCCCGCTTGGACCCGCACCGCCCTGAAAGCGACGTTCGCCCGAAGCACCTCCGCGTCAGCGCCGTCGACGGAGGCACGCCATCCCGGATCGAAGCTGTCCACAAGGACGACGTAGCCCGGAGCGCCCAGATCCGCCTCGATCTCGACTCGGTCCGGCTTGAGGGAAGCGAGGCGCATCCGCCCGCGAAATGAGGGGTCGGGCCTTTGCGCCAACCCGCCGGGCAGGACGATTTCCGTCTCAGGATCGAAGTCCGGGTCTGTGAGCGTCGCGAGAGCGAGCTCCCCATCCGCGATCCGAGCTCCACTCACGGCATATGCACGCGGGAGAGCTCCCCCCACATGGAAGACGCGGATCGGCTCCGGAAAGAGGCTAGGGATCGTGCTTGCGAGATCAAGATCCTGGAGCCCCGCCAGGTGGAGCGATACGACCGAGCGGACGGCGCCTAGTTGGAGTAGACGTTGATGGGCGGGTGTCCCTTCGACGGAGCGAAGGCGCTGCGCCAGCTCGGCCAGTGGCAGCGGGTAGAGGCCGCGGAAGTCGAGATCGTAACTGTTCTCGATCCCCCAACGTCCCGCCACGGGAGGAAACGGATAGAGGCGTAGGGAAAGAACCTGTGTGGCCTCGAGGGACTGACCCGGAGGCGGAGCGTAGATCATGTAGGGGTCGTCGCGACCGAGGTAGCGGGCGCTGCTGCCGGGCGTCTGGTAGTCGTAGACATAGACTCTCGAATGGTCGACAGACGCGATCGCGTCGATGACGGGCGGACGGAAAGAGACAGCCGCGGGCGCGGCGGTTCGATTCTGGCCTCGGTGGGCCAGCATCAAGTCTCCCAGGATGAGGACGACCGACGCTCTCGCAGCCCTCGGGGCCCCCACGGTGCCACCCCACAGGAAGAGGATTGTCATCGCGGCGGCGCTCGCGAGAGCCCACGTCACATGCATCCGATCGCTGTCCGCCATCCCGGCCAGCGGCGAAAAGTCCACCAGTCCGAGAAGGGCGATCGTGGCCGGGAAGAGGACCAGCGGCGCCACGCGGGCGCGCCTGCTGTTGCGCCCCGATCCTGATGCTGCGCTCGCCCATGCGTCCACTCCAAGCCCAACCAGCAGGGCCCAGGCAAGGGCGGCGACGATCATCGCCTTGTAGGGGTATCGGAGGATGCGTAGGGCCGGGACGAGACGGAGCGCGAGCCCCAGGAAAGGAGTATTCCGCCCCATCGAGGCGAGCAATCCAACGACGAACGAAACGATGAGAGGGCCACGCCAGGCCGCGTTGCCGCTGGCGACCGCCAATGCAACGAGCCCCAGCGCGGGCAGGCCGAGGTAGACCGATGCGAGGAGCGGCGCCGGCGGCTCCGGTACGGGTGCGGCGGGCCGGGGCTTGAGGAGGCGCAGGGACTCGTCGGAGACGGGCAGCACGAGGTTCGGAAGCGTGTACCGCTCGACGGACCACGCCGTTCTCATCTCCTCGGGGAAGTTCCATCGAGAAGAGCGCCGAGCGATGTCGAGAACGGGCGCCCAGACTCCAGCGGATGCGAGGGTCATGATAACGGCGGCCACCAAGAGTTGGGATAGCAGCCGACGGTTCGATGGGTCACTCCAGGCCCGCCACCGGATCCGCACTGCGACGAGACCGATGCTGAGCAACGCTGTCATCGCGCAGATGTCGGCGGAACCCGCCACGATCTGACACGCTGCAACGACTCCCCAGGTCAGCGATCGTGGCAGTCGCGGCGCGTCCAACGCCCGATCGGCCGCCAGCAGCACCCAGGGCATCCACGCAGCGGTCGCGAAGTGGTGCCAGAGGTTCACCATAGACACAAAGGGCCCCGACGTCATCCAGACGGCCGCGGCGGCGAGGGCCCCGAGATGCGAGAGGCCGATGCGAAAGCCCAGGCGGTAGAGGCCAAGACCTGCCAGACAGGCGTGGAAGACGACAAAAACGGTGTAGTACCACCAGGGCTGCATGAGGAAGTTCAGCCATGTGAGTGGATAGAGGATCTCGGCGCTCGGGTCGGCGAGAAGGGGCTGGCCGAAGGCGATGGAGTTGTCCCAGAGAGGCCAGGATCCCGCGGCGACGGACCGCACAAAGGATTCCATCTGGGTATACCAGTCGATGTGGAGGTCCCGCTCGTAGAAGACCCGTCCCCGAAAAATCGCGTCGGAGAACAGGAGGAGCACGATGCTCACGATCCCCAGAGAGGCTGAGGCGTCTCGGCGATTCAACAGGGGCCCTCCAGATGTAAGGGCGTTCCGCTGGTTTCTGCGCGATCGCCAGAAGAGTGACCCCAAGCGGGAGAGGGTGGTCAAGCAGAGTCCTCCCGGGGCGCCACCTTGGATGCGGATGTTACTCCACGCATGGCTGAAGCCAAAGGCGCCGCGACGTCCGCTCTCGCGGCGGAAGAACTCCCGGGCTCAGGGTGTTGTAGCGCTACGGCCGAGTCTCTTGAGCAGCTCCTGTCTCACCGGGCCGGGAAGGGCGAGCTCAAGACCCCGCTCGTATGCCACCCTCGCCCTGGTCTCGTCGTGGAAGAGCTGCCGCTGAAAGTCGCCGGCGGTCATCAAGAGGGAGGGATCGTCTCCGCCGGCCTCGATGGCGAGGTCGAGGTCCTGTCGAGCGGCCTCAAGCCTGTGCTGCTCCACGTGGATACGAGCCGCCAGCAGGAAAGCCGTGGGCCGCACGGCGCGGTCGGGGTTGTGGCTGAGGAGTTCTGTGATCTCGTGGAGCGCCGCCGCGTACCGGCCCCGTCGGGCATAGCCGTCCGCGCTGAGGAGAAACTCGGCGGGCCGGTAAAGGAAAAGTCCCGTGGGCTGGCCGGCGAACACGACCTTCGACTGAAGGGCCGTAGCGGCCAACGCAAGGGTGGTGGCGGCGGCGGCACCGGCGCCCAGCCGCAGGAAGAACCGATGCCGCAGCGCGTTGACGCCGGCGGCCAACGCCAGGCCGGCGAAGGGCATCATGAAGACCGCCAGCGTGACGCGGTATCTCGACATAGGGAGCGTCAGAAGGAGGGCGAGGAGCAGTGAGACCGAGTACGGGGCGAGGGCGATGAATGCCCGCCAGCGGCGGGCCGCTAGCCCGAGCCCGATCAAGGCCAAAGGGAAGAGAGCTCCGTATCCAGGGAGTGCGGCCAGGAGCGGATCTTTGAGGGCCGCATGGTAGAAGTTGGCGTTGTCGGGGTTCTCGAACGGGATCACGAGCCCCGAGGCCTTGCGCAGATAGAAGAGCGCCACGTCGCCCCAGCTCGGAAAAGAGCGGAGGCAGGCCACGACGGTTCGGCCGAGGCTTCCGCCGCTCTCCGCCAGGATCGGAACGAAGGCAGCCGCGCGGGCCTCGAAGAAGTAAGGGCTCGAGGCCGCGGAGTTGCACACCGCGTAGACCATGCCGCCTGTGACCGCAAGCTTGAAGGCTGGCGCCCCCACCGCCACGTTGCGCGCCACGAGCGGCGCGAGGGCTGCCGCGGTCCCGAGCAGCACGAGACCGGCGATGGGCCAGCGCCTTCCGGAGTGGGGGAGCCGTAGCCAGAGGACCAGGAGAACAATCGGTGGCACCGTGAGGAAGCCTTCGTTGACGATGAGGGAGAGGCCGAGGAGGAGTCCCAGGAGGACCGCGCGCCGCGGGGAGGGGACATCGAGCAGCCCCATGAGCTGCCACGTCGCAAGGAGCGAGACGAGAACGATCCAGGGCCCACGAAGCATCACAACGTCGAAGTGAATCGCCGGCGAGTAGATTGCGAGGAAGAGCGAGGCGAAGAAGGCAGGCTCTCGCCCGAAGAGCCGCTCCGTCATCCTGAACAGGAGCCACACCGCCGCCGCGGACGCCGCGATCTGCAGCAGGGCCAGGGGAAGCATCACCTCCCGGAACAGCGCGTAGAGACACGCGATCAGATAGGCGTAGGCAGGGGCCTTGTGGAAGGTTCGCTCGTCGCCGTACCAGTGCTTCCAGGACTCGGAAGGCGCCGAGGCCACCTGCCAACCGACGAGCGGGTGATACGGCTCGCGTCCCAGGACGTCTCCCGCGACGATGCGCTGCGCCCACTGGTCGAAGATGTACATGTCCGACTCGCGGAACGATCGGTGAAACTCGAACAGGGGACTCGGCTGGACGTGCGCGAGATGCAGGAGCCGAACGACGACGGCCAGCCCGACCAGTGCCAGTCGAAGCGCGCGGGTCGGGCTTGGCGCTGGCTTGCCCTCAGTCACGGTTCATCGCTGGCACCGTTGCTTTGGTGACGAAGACCGCGCCGGCCAAGATCGCGGCCCCACTGATCGCGAGCCCCCACACGACCGACCTCGGTCGGTAGAGAAACTCGACGATGTGCTTTCCCGCCGGCAGCGCCACGGCTCGGAACGCCACGTTCGCCCGGAGCACCTCGCTCGTCCGGCCGTCCACGGTGGCACGCCAGCCCGGATCGAAGGCGTCGACGAGGACGAGATGGGCGTCTGCGCTGGTTTCGGCCTCGATCAGCACGCGGTCGGGCAGCATCGTGAGGATCCTGCTGCTTCCCTTGAAGTTCTCCCTCGGCCGGCGAGAGGCAGCCTTCTGCGGCAGGAGGACCTCGGACTCCGGCTGGAAGTCCGAATTCACGATCGCGTCGAGCGCCGCTTGTCCGTCGACGCTGCGCACCCCATCCAC
The DNA here is from genome assembly GCA_041493035.1 of Vicinamibacteria bacterium. Taxonomy (GTDB): domain Bacteria; phylum Acidobacteriota; class Vicinamibacteria; order Fen-336; family Fen-336; genus JBGPYB01. The sequence continues at coordinate 16,627 of JBGPYB010000029.1, forward strand.
GACGTAGCTTCGGGGCAGCGGATGCGGCACCGAAAAGAGACGAATCGGTTCGATGAAGGGTCCCGGCAGTGTCTTCGCCTCGGTCAGACTCTCGAGCCCTTCCGAGTGCAGCGCCAGGACCTGGCTCACGCCGCCGAGACGCAACACGCGGGTCGCGAGCGGCTTTCCCTCGGCGTACACGAGGACAGAATTCAGATCCACGAGAGCGTTCGGTTGCAGGCCGAGGGCATCCTTCTCGTAGCTGCCGTAGAGCCGCCACGCGGCGCCGATGGGCGGAACGAGGTACATCCTCAGGCCGAAAGCGCTGGCCCAGTCGTAGCCGGTGTCCCTCCTGAACCCCGCCACGACATAGGGCACATCCCGTTTCAGGTAGCGCTTGCTTCGCCCCTCGGTCATCGAATAGTCGTAGACGAACAGGCGGCCCAGGTCCCGCTGGTCGATGGAGTCGACGACCTCAGGCTTCAACGAGAAGAATGTCCTTGGCGCCGTCTTGTTCAGGTTACGGTGGTTCCAGGCGAGGTCCCCCACACCGGCAAACGCGACGAGCACGGCCGATCCGAGTGCGGCTGAGCGGCCCTTGTGGCGCGCGAGCGCCGCCAACAGAAGGCCTAGAGCGAGGAGGAGGGCCCACATCGTTTTCCGGAAGACGGGCCAGAGGAGATCCGTGAGTGGCGAGCTCCCCGGGAGGGTTGTCACCAGGAACGGGTCCCAGACACCCGTGTTCCAGCGGGTCAGGCTTGCCACGATGCCCGTGAGAGCCGCCGCCGCGGCGAGCAGGAGGGGAATCGCCCGCCAGCGTCTGCGCGCGTCGTCACACCGCATCCACTCATCGAAGCCTTGACCGGCCAAGAGAGCGCCACAAAAGCCCGCGAGCACCAACGCTTTCGCAGGAAACCGGAGGATCCGAAGTGGAGGGACGAGCAAGAGGGCGAGATCGTAGAAAGGGGCATGCCTCCCGAGAGCCACGAGGGTTGACGCGAGCAGAAGCGCGAACAGAGCGAGGCGCCAGCCTCGCCGGGTGGTCAAGGCCGCAGCCGCCAGCACGAGGGTGGGGAATCCCACGTACATGGAGAACAAGAAGGGCTCCCGCGATTCGAAAAGGGCGGAGCGCCATTCAGGCTTCAGTGGCAGCTCGTACCACCAGAGCGGAACCACGAGTTGGAAGAGACTGGCCGGATGGATGGACCAGTAGGTGCGTTCCATGACGTCGAGGCTCATCCGATCGGAGCGCGAGACCACGTCCGCCGACGGGATCCACTGGGCCGCCGACACCGCGAGAGCAAACGCCGCTGCCAGCGCCGTCCAGGCCAGGATCCTGGCGTTCGGTCCGCTGGCCAAGCGTCCCCAGGCGATCCGGCTCGCCAAGAGGGCGAGAGCCAGACATCCCGTCATGACGAAGACATCGGGGGAGCCCGCCAGGATCTGAACCGCCCAAGTGCCCCCCCAGATGAGCGCCGTCCTCGCGTTCCGTTCCTCCGCCACCGCGATCACGGCGATGGCCACCCACGGCATCCAGGCCGCCGCCGCCAGGTGGTTCCAGGCATTGCCGAGGGAGAGAAGCGGACCTGATGCGATCCAAAGTGCCCCGGCGACGAAAGCACCGCCGCGTGAAACGCCGAGGCGCAGGGCCAGCCTGTAGAGACCAAGGCCGGCCAGCATGAGGTGTCCGAAGAAGAAGAGCGTGTAGTAGGTCCACGGCCGGATCAGGAGATGAAGCCACGTCGGCGGATAGAGGATCTGGTTGTTGGCGTTGGCTAGAAGGGGCTGCCCGAAGGAGACGAAAGGGTCCCAGAGCGGCCACGAGCCCGCGGTGACGGAGCGCACGAAGCTTTCCACCTGGCCGAACCACTGGAGGTGGAGATCGCGCTCGTAGAAGACCTGTCCGGCGAAGAGTGCGTTTCGGAGCAGAAAGGCGACGATGGCGAGGAGGCCCAGAGCCGCCCAAACCGTCTCGCGCCCCGGGAGCGAGATGCGGATGTCGCGGGTCAGGAAGGAGTCGGCGTGAGGGGAGGTGGCCATGACCCGAAGGACGGCAGCGTAACACGACGGCGTTCCGGCACGGCCCTCAAAGAACGGTCGCCCACGAGAGAAGCAGGGAGAACACGACCAGCAGCGCCGCACCCGCCGTCGCGGTCTTCGGAGGGAGTCGGCTCAGCGCCGAGGCGCTGAAGATCACGAGGAACGGCACCTTCACGTAGAAGTACATCAGGTCCATGTAGACAAGCGCATGGACGGCTGAGATCGACGCGTAGACGGCCCCGGCCGCGACGAGGCTCCGGTCCCTACGGCGGACGGCCACGATCACCCCCGCGACCGAGAGGACTGTGAGTACGCCGACGAACCATGAGAACGCCGATGAGGCTCGACCGGGAAGGAACTCGTGGGAATGCCCAACGGCAAACCAATCCTGTGAAGGCCACACCGTGGCGTCTGTCTGAAGGTATTGGAACACCCGGATCACGACCGAATTGATGGTGAGGTTGAACGTCGTGAAGGAACGGACGCAGTTCCTGACGTAGACGAACGGTTGATCCCCGATGTTGCGGAACGCCGCGTCGCGAAACGCATCTTCGAGGGGGATCGTGTAGTCGATGAAGGCGTGGCGCGAGTAGACGGGGCTTCCGGTCACGCGGGTGAAGGTCGGCATGAAGTCGGCGAAGAGCTCACCCCAGTTGTAGTGATTCGGGTGGATGTCCAGGTCCTTGACCGACGAACCCCAGAGAGCCATCCAGCCTTCTGCGCTGAAGGTCCAACGTCCCGTGAGGACGTGGTTGCGCGCCACATAGGGGGCCAGAACGAGAGACATTCCCAGGACGAAGGGCATCCAGGCCGCCATCGCGCGTTTCAATGCGCGCCCTTGCAGGAGCCAGAGCGCGATGCCCAGGACCACGGGCAGCGCGATGGTCACCGGCCGGACGAGGGTCGAGAATCCCCAGAAGGTGCCCGCGAGGAAGAGCGCGTGGGCAGCCTGCGGCCGACGGTCCAGAGCCTTCTGGAGGATCCAGCAGCCGACAACCACCATGAAGATGTGGAGGATGTCGTAGTGGAGCAAGCCTACGAGGATGACGGTGTAGGGACCCGTTCCAAGGATCACGGCGGCGCCCAGAGCGACGCCGCGACCGCAGGACGGCCAGAGCCACAGGAAGAGCGCGGCCGATGCCGCCGCGAGGAGGACCGCGTGAGCCAGGAAGATCACGTCCATGGAACGAAAGAAATATTGTCGCGTCACCACGGGCGGGTCATCGATCGCCGACGCCACCGCCGCGACGAAGAGAGGATAGCCCGGAGACAGCGTCACGTCGGATCGCCGGGGCTCGATCCCCAGCGTTCCGTAGACACGGTAGTTCAAGCCGACCGTGAACCACTCGTCCACCATTCCGCCGAGGCCCGCGAGTTGCCGGTGGGTCGTCAACGACCGGCCGCTCACGGCCAGACTCAAGAGGATGAGAAGGAGCGCCAGCGTCCGCGGCGACTCGAGGGGGCTTGGGGCCCGGGCTCCCTCAGCCGGCAAGGGCCCGTCGGGAGCAGAGGAGGTCGGCATAGCCGCGGTCAGTCGACTCCACGTCGAGAATCTCCTCCCGGAATGGACTGAGGCTGCCGTCCTTGGCCAGGAGGTGGATGGAGTAGCCACGGGTCCGGAAGAAGGTCATGAAGTCGGCCGGCGCAAAAGCTTGTGCGCGCAGCTCACGGGGCGACAGCTCGATCGCCACCACGACGTCGGGGCAGCGATCGAGGAGTGCCGTCATTCCGCGGCACACGGCGGGCTCGTAACCCTGGACATCGATCTTGACGAACGCCACCGGCGTCGCCGCCGCGCCTATGGACGTCAGGAAGCCGTCTAGCGAGACGAGGCGCACCGCGTTCGTTCTGATTCCCACCTCGTGCTGCTCGCGGAAGGCGGCCGAGGCGACGCGATGGTCGCCCGGGTGCGCCGGGTTCGTCCAAAAGTCGATGCTCCCGTCGTGGTCTCCAACGGCCGCATTGACGGGGACGATCGTGTCGTTCGCACCTCTGAGCGCGATGGTCTCCGTCAGGAACGAGAAGTTCTCCGCCTCAGGCTCGAACGCATAGACCTTGAAGCCGGAGCTCAGCGCTGTGACGAAGAGAGACGACGTATAGCCGATCTGAGCCCCAACGTCGAGGATGTGCCCGCCCGCGAAGAGCTCAGGCCGTTGCTGCACCAAGCCGTCGAAGGGATCCTCGAATCGGCGCTTATAGAAGAAGTAGGCCCGTGCGTACGCCCGGCGGAACCAGGGTGCTCGCATCAACGCTGTCCGCCGCGCGAACGCGTAAGTCACGGACAGGCCCGGCAGCAACTTGAATGCCCAGCTCACCGATGGGCCGCCATGACCTTGTCCCTGAGGGCGGCAACCGTAGCCAGGAGGAGTGTCGCTGCGCTCGCCAGCGCGCCCGCCACAACTGATCTGGGCCTGTAGACGAACGAAACCTCGTGGGCGCCCCTGGGGACCTCGACACCCCGGAACGCGACGTTGGCACGCAGTAGCGGCGCATCGCGTCCGTCCACGGCGACCCGCCAGCCGACGTCGTACGCGTCCACGAGCACAACATATCCGGGATGCGACAACTCGGCCTGGACGACAACTCGGTCCGGCTTGGCGAGGGTCACCCGGCTACGCCCCGAGAACGTCTCGCGCGCACGAAGCGCCGGTCCCGAGGGCAAGAGGACTTCCTTCTCCGGATCGAAGTCCGGGGAGTCGAGGTGCTCGAGGGCGGCCGAGCCGTCGGCCACGTACCCTGACCCGACCGCATAGCTTCGCCCGAGAGGCTCCGGCACCTCGTAGACCCGGATCGGCTCGGCAAAGAGGCTCGGAAGCGTTGCCGTGAGGCGCAGGTCCGGCCACCGAGTGGGGGGCGCCAGGTCGACCACGCTCGAGACGTTGCCCATCCGCAGGAGGCGGGTGTGCGTCGGCTGTCCTTCCCGCATCCTCAGGAATTCGTTCAGCTCAGCGAGAGGGCGCGGCTGCAGGCCGAGAAGGTCGAGGTCGTAGCTTCCGCGGATTCCCCAACGTTCGGATGTCGGTGGGATGAGATAGTCGAGGGCTCCGAGGGTGAGCGCCTGGAGGTACGACCAACCCGCGGGCACAGAGGGGAGCGAAAGCGGGGACGGCCCGCCTGATTCTGCGCGACGGAAACGGGGGAGTGTCGAGTAGTCGTAGACGTAGACCCTGGGATCGGTCGACGCCGTGAGGGCTCCAACCACTTCGGGCTTGTGGGTGAAGATCGCCTTCGGAGCCACGGGGTGCAGATCCCTCTGGGCCTCCGCCAGATCGGCGACCACGAGGACTCCCAGCATCGCCGCGGCCGCGAAGGGACGAACGTTCTGTCCGCGGTAGAGCCACAAGGCCGTCGCTGCCGCGGCTATCGTCGCGAGGAAGCCGACCCAAAGGCTGGAAGCCGTCGATGATAGCAGCTCCAGGTCAGAGGGAAGGCCTGGACGACGCGCGAGGAGCGACGGCGCCCACCAATCGGTGGCCCAGGTCGTCGAGAGGAGCGCTGCTGCGGCCACGATCGAAAGGCACACCAGCGCGCCGAGAAGCGCCAGCCGCCGTGCCCGAACCGAGCGGGGGGCTGGAGTCACGCATGCGTCCAGACCCATCGCGGCCAAGAGGGACACCGCGAAGGCGCACAGGACCATCGCCTTCATGGGGAAACGCAGGATGCGCAACGGCGGCAGCACGGTCATCAGGAGGTCGTAGGCCCACGCATGCCGACCCAGGGCCACGCCGCCCGCGCCCGCGGCAATCACGGCGAGAGCGAAGCGCCGCCCGCGATCTCCGAAGCCGAGCCCCGCCGCCGCAAGCCCGAGGGTGGGGCCGCCGAAGTAGATGGAATGGAGCCAAGGGTCACGCGACTCGAGAAGCGTCGTGATGGCGCGCTGCGACAACGGCATCAGGCTCCAATGGAACGGGAGCGTCAGCTCCAACAAGGAGAGCGGGTGCAGGGACCAGACAGTGCGATCCGAGGCGTCGAGGCCGAGACGTGCGGTGCCCACGGCCATAGCCAAGGTCGGCACCCATTGGCACGCCGAGAGTCCGAGCCCGACGAGGCCCGCTCCGGCCGCAGTGAGCGCGATTCGTGCTCCGGCCCGTGTGCGGGGTTCTCCGCCAGTAGCCACGCGGGCGACCATGACGATCCCCAGGGCCACGAGCGTCATGACGACCATGTCGGCCGATCCCGCCAGGATCTGTGCGGCCATGGCCGTACCCCACACGAGGACAGCCCGCAAGTCCTGCCGCTCGAAGGCGACGTCCGCCGAGAGAAAGACCCAGGGAATCCAGGCGGCGCCGGCCATGTGATGCCAGAGAGAGGCGAGGGATAGGAAGGGGCCGGCGGCCATCCAGATCACGCCGCCCAGCAGCGCTCCAGCGCGAGCCACCTTCCAGCGTCGCGCCAGAGCGTAGAGACCGATGCCGGACAACCACAGATGTGCGACCACGAAGAGCGTGTAGCTGACCCACGGCGGCAGGATCAGGTTGAGCCACGTGAACGGGTAGAGAACCTGCGCGCTCGGGTCGGCGAGAAGGGGCTGGCCGAAGCCGCGGTAGGGGTCCCAGAGCGGCCACGACCCACTGGCGACGCAGCGCACGAAGGATTCGACCTGTGGGTACCACACGAGGCTGATGTCCCGGCGGAAGAGGACGCCGCGTCCGAACACCGCGTCCCGAAACAGGAAGAGCGCGATCAGGAGAAGGCAGAGGGCCGCCCCGATGTCTTGACGAGAGATCGGGCGCCACCCTACGCCACGAACGCGGACCAGGTCATCCCTTGCGGGCATGAATGAGCAATGAGCCTGCGATCCGGCTCAAGCCCGGCGTCGCTTCGAATCGCTCTCCCAGCCGGCTCACGGCCGTGATCCACCCCGGGGGCGTCGCGGGGTGGAGGAAATCGAAAGGCTTCACGACGATATCGCAGTAACCGAGACCCCGAAGCGCCTTCATCGCCCGACCCCGCGAAAACGCCATCTCATCGGGCGAGAGGCCGAACCGCGCCCGGGGCGCGAGCAAGAACAAGAAGGCGACCTGCGGATTCAGGATGTTGGGTTCGGTGAAGGTGATCCGTCCCCCCGGCCGCAAGACGCGGTGGGTCTCGGCAAGCGACCGCGTGAGATCGAGATGATGAAGGATCGAGCTGCCGTAGACGGCGTCCACCGAAGCGTCGGCGTGGGGAAGGCGATGGGCGTCGCCCCGTTCGAGCGTCACGTTGGCGAGTGGAGCGACACGAGCCTTCGCTTTGGCGAGGAGCGTCTCCGAGAGCTCGACACCCACGATTCCGGCGCCGGAGCGGGCCACACGCTCGAGGAACAGACCCGTGCCGCAACCCAGCTCGATGGCGCGCCGCCCGGGCGCGAGGCCCGCGTGTTCCACGAAGAACCCCGCGCGGCGATCGGCCCGCACGCGCCCAGCTGGACTGTCCCAGTCCCAGATCTCGTCCGCGCGTGACGCGATCTTCCGGTCGTGCTCGATCTCGCGAGCCAGGCGGTCGGCGTGCGACGGCGTTGCAGCGCTCACTGTTCGGACCTTGCGGAGATGATAGCGCTTCTTTCCCAAACGCAGAGCGCCCGCATGCCAAAGATGCTCGACAGGGCGCCTGAGTGTTTGTCCATCGCCAGGAACAAAGGTGCGATGCCCCGGGGAAGCAGCGATCCCTCCCGGAAGCCGAGGCTCAACAGGTACGCAAAGCAGTTCAGCAGTGTCACCCTCGGCGGGCCGAAGCCGAACCGACTCCAGCCGCCGGCAGGCAGGGAACGAAGGAGGCCCGTGAAGACGCCGCCATCCCCGTCGAACGCCTCCTTGGCCGACCCGTTTTCGAACGGGCGCCAGGGGTCGAGCTTCGTGTCGCAACCCTCCTGGTGGAGAAAGCGATAGATGGGATACGAGAAAGGCGTGATCCACGGCTCCACGACGACAAGTCGTCCGCCGGGGATCAGGACCCGGGCCGCCTCCTCGAAGAAACGCCCGGGCTCCGCGAGGTGGTGGACCACGTCGAGACCCACGATCGCGTCGATCGTTCCGTCCCGGGCCGGAAGTCTGAGGGCGTCGGCCACGAGATCGTTCCAGGGTGCATCGAGAACGTCGGTCGCGATCCAACGGGTGCCGAGGCGTCGACGGGCGAATTCGGCGAGGAATCCCGGGCCAGCTCCCACCTCGAGGATCCGTCCCGACGTGGGAAGCGCGCCAACGAGGAAATCGAACCAGACGCCGTAGACGTCGGCGAGGACCGGCTTGCGCGACCAGAGGCGCCGGTGCTCCTCGAGCTTCTCGAGGCTCACAGGAACTTGAGCTTCCGGGCGGCGAAGAGGCTCATCCTCAGGAGCAGCCATCCGTGGCGGAACCGCGAGATGTTCGTCGTTCCGTACTGACGCTCGTAGTATCGGACGGCGAGGTCGACGATCCGCAAGTTGAGGCGCGCCGCACCGAAGAGGAGGTCGAAGTCCCCGAAGGGGTCGAAGTCGCCGAAGAACCCGCGGTTCGCGACGATGCGCTCGTAGTCCTCCCGATAGAGGGCTTTCGTCCCGCAAAGGGTATCCCGGACCTGCTGGCCCAGGAGCCACGAGAAGAGGAAGGCGAACGCCTTGTTGGCGAGGATGTTGAGAAAGCGCATGGCTCCTCCCTCCATGGGGTAGACCATGCGCGAGCCGTTGATCATCTCCCCCTTGCCCCGGACCAGGGCCTCGACGAACTTCGGGATGCTCTCGGGGGCGACGCCCATGTCGGAGTCGAGGATCAGCAAGACCTCACCCCGGGCGTGGGAGAATCCGAGGCGCACAGCGTCTCCCTTTCCGTGGCCGGTCTGCTTCAGGAGCTTCATCGGAAGGTGGGGGTTTTCCGCGATGACGCGGCGGATTTCCCCCTCGGTGTCGTCGGTCGAGCCGCCCTCGACGAAGATGAACTCGCTGCTGGGGCCGAGTGTCGGCAGCCGCTGCACAAGGGGGCGAATGTGGCCCGCCTCGTTGCGGCACGGGATCACGACGCTCGTGCTCGGCCGGGTGGCCCTGGCACCCGGGGAGCGATGGGGAGCGGGCCGGGCCACGAGCCCGTACATGAGCGAGAACTGTTCCACGAGGGGAAGGCGGCCCGCGTAGCGATTCAGCAGATCTGCCACGACAGGGACGTCGGCGGGGCAGACGATCTGATAGTCGCGTCGCACGATCTCGAAGTCGGCGAGGTCTAGCATGTTCGTGACCTCTTCCGACGGGAGCCAGGCTTCCGGAGGCGCCTCGTACTTCAGGCGGAGGATTTCCGCAAGTCGAAGCACAGGCTGCCAGACGCGACTGTAGCTGTAGATGAGCACGCGGCTGCGCGAATGAAGGACGCCGTGGAGCGCTTCGACGGCGCCCTGCACGTCGGTGAGATGGGTCGCGACGTTGACCAGGAGGACGAAGTCGAAAGGCCCGCCGAGCTGGGCGAGGAGCGCCGGGTCGGAGCCGTCCCCTTCGAAGAAGTGCAGGTTCTCGCCGGCGTGGGCTCGGCGCGCCGCCGCGATGGCCTTCGGCGAGATGTCCACCCCCACTCCTCGCGAGGGCTGCAGAGCCGGGAGGAGATGACCAGAGCCGCAGCCGATCTCGAGGACGTGCTGCCCGGCGGGCACCCGCGCCCGGAGCGCCCGGGTGAGGTAGTCGTAGAAGTAGTGGCGCGCTGTCCGCGCCGCCTCGATCCCTTCGTGGTTGTCTTCGTAGAAGCCCCGGACGGCGGCGAGGACGGGATCCATTAGCGGGCCGCGGGCTCTCGGTGTCCCTGAGTCCTGTACCAGTCGATGGTCGCGCGCAGCCCTTCCTCGAAGCCCGTGGTCGCCCTGAAGCCGAAGAGGCGTTCGGCTCGTGACGTGTCGAGGCTGCGCCGCGGCTGGCCGTCGGGCTTCGAAGCGTCCCAGCGGATCTCTCCACGGAAGCCCGTCAGGCGAGCGATCAGCTCGACGAGGTCCCGGATCGAAATCTCGAAGCCGGCTCCCAGGTTCACCGGTTCCGCGCCATCGTAGCGCTCGGTGGCGAGGCCGATCCCCCGGGCCGCGTCGTCGACGTAGAGGAACTCTCGCGAGGCTCGTCCCGTCCCCCACACTTCGATGAACGAGGCGCCCGAGTCGAGAGCGTCCTGGCATTTCTTGATCAGGGCGGGGATCACGTGGGAGCTGGACGGGTCGAAGTTGTCGCCGGGTCCATAGAGGTTCACCGGGAGCAGGTGGATGGCGCTCAAACCGTACTGCTGCCTGTACGCCTGCCCTTGAACCAGGAGCATCTTTTTCGCGAGCCCGTAAGGAGCGTTGGTCTCCTCGGGATAGCCGTTCCAGATGTCCTCTTCCCTGAACGGAACGGGCGTGAGCTTCGGATACGAGCAGATCGTCCCCACGGTCACGACCTTGCCGATGGCCTGAAGGCGGCACTCTTCGATGAGCTGCACGCCCATCATCAGGTTGTCGAAGAAGAACGAGCCTGGGTTCTCGCGGTTCGCGCCGATGCCACCCACGCGCGCGGCGAGATGGACCACGATGTCGGGGCGCGTCTCCGACAGGAGCCGCCGAGAGGCCTCGCGATCCACGAGGTCATAGTCCTTCTTCCGTGGCACGACCACCTCGGCCCCACGGCCGCGCAGGTCGGCGACGACCTGGCCTCCGAGGAAGCCCGCGCCCCCGGTCACCACGATCTTTCGTCCGGCCAAGCCTGTTGCCGCGTTCATGCGCCGTTCAAGGTATCACGACGAAAGGGAGCGCTCTACTGGAAGAACCAGTACTGGAACGATGAGTAGCGGCCCGAGAGGCGGAGGCGAGTCCGTCGCGCGGTCAGCGCCGATCCGGGGATGGAGAGGACTGCCTCGTCCCAGCCCTCGCGGGGATGAAAGGTCGCGCGCACGACGGGAGCGCCATCCACCCCCACACTCACCTGGGCCTCCGGAAGCCCGATGCCGATCGCGCGAGTGCCTGACGCGCGGCGGGTGATCGCGTCGATCGCCGGGGCCGTCCGCAGCACGATCAGCATGTCCCGCCCCGGCTCGTCGTCTACGAAGAAGGACTCCTCGCCCAGGATCGCGCGCCCCGCGTCGATGACTCGTTCCTCTCGCCCGCCGAGCACATAGGAGGCGATCCGGGCGGTTCCCCAGAGCGGTACGCCGGCCAACTCGGACCTGAACGCGTATTGATGCGCGGCCTCGTCCCGAGCGTCGCAGACGTTGAGTCTGTCGACCTCGTGGAGGGCCGCCACGGCGGCCCTGGTCTCGGGAAGGAAGAAGTGCTGGTTGGTTCCCACCAGGTCATACCGCATGCGGTAGAGGAGCAGGTCGTCCCCGAGCGAGGGTCCGTGGAAGAGCGGAGGCTCCCGCACGACCTCGCGGAGCGTCGGATAGCCTTCCTGCACGGACACCGATGTCAGGAGGTATTCAGGACGTTCCCGCTCGGGAAGCCGCCCGAGGGCTTCGACGAAGCCCGCCTCTCTTTCGGCGGATCGAGTTCCGAAGAACGCCGGGCTCGTCACGCCGTGGAGGTTGACGTTACGGTGGCCCGTCAGGTACTCGACGCTCGTCGCGACGTTGGCGATCGAAGTGCCGGGCGGCAGGTGGCTCGAGATCCACGTTGCCGCGGCGACGTCGCGGCCCTGGATCTCGCCGGCCATCTCGCCGTACAGGATGCCAAATCGCACGGTGGACAGAAATCCGAGGACGAGGAAGAGACCGGCCGCGAGGTTGAAGAGCTTTGTCTCGGCGCCAGCGTCTCCCGGAGCGAGGAGCTGCGCGCCCTTCCCGAGGCCGACCGCGACGAGGACGAGGAGCGATGGTATCGCCCAGAGAAGATATCGGTTGAAGTGGACCCCCAGGAACATGTTGGGTGTCACGAGGGCCGATACGATCACGAGCACCAAAGCCCACAGGGTGAGGGGAACGCGATGCTGCGGCTTGGGCCGGAGAAACGCCATCAGCACTAGAAGCAAGCCGAGAGGCGGGAAGAAGAGCGAGGCCCATCCGCGGGCGAGGCCCACGGGGGACTGAGAAGGGTAGAAGCCGAGGAGAAGGCCCCGCAGCACGTCCACCGCATACTCCGTCGAAAGAGCCAAGGCGTCGGCGAAGCCGTAGTTCGCGACGAGAGACTTGTCGGCGAAGGACGAGCCGAGCCACGTTCCCGTGACCCCGCGATAGAGCCCCAACACGCCGATGCCGACGCCGACCGGAATCCATACCAAGAAACGCGATCGCCCGAGCGATCTCCGGCCTGGAGTCATTGTCCAGGCGATAGCGGTGATCATCGCGATCGGTAGACCCTCGGGACGCGCCAGAGCCAGGAGACTTCCGGTCAGAGCCACGCCGCGGGGAGCGGACGTGCTCCACTCGGTCACGATGCGGTCGAAGAGGAGGAGCACCAGGAACATGAAGAGCCCCGTGTCGGAGCCGTACAGAAAGCCCCAGACGACCGGGCCCCCCATGACCACCATGGCTCCGGCCAGGGCACCCTCTCGCTCGCCGGCCAGTTGCTCGCCGATGCGCCGTGCCACGAGGACCGAGAGGACGAAGAGGGCCGCGCCCCAGGCGATGGCGAAGGCCACGAGGCCCTCGCCTCGGAAGCCGATGGCGTGGGCCCCGGCCAGGACGGTCGTGTGGAGAAGGCTCGTGGCGCCGCTCGAAGGAAGGTCGCCGGCGTTGTACTGGAACGCGTGCCCCTCGGCCATGGCCTTCGCGTACTGGCAGACCACGAGGAGGTCGACCACCTGGGGCGCAGCGTGCCCTCCGGTGGCGGTCAACATCGACGATACGAAGCCCACCGAGACCAGAGCCGCCGCCAGAAGGAGAGGGCGGGCGAAGCGCCCTGAGAGCAGCCCCATCGCGGGCGGATGATACTACGCGCCCTTCTCTCTGGCGGTGGTGCGCTGGCCGGGCCGATGCGACAATGCCAGCAGCAATGACCATCTTCGAATGGCAGGCGCTGCTCCTGGGTCTCATCGTCGGGAGCTTCGCGAACGTCTGCATCCATCGGATCCCGCGGGGCGAATCGGTGGTGACTCCGCGCTCGCGTTGCCCCCGATGCGGATCGCCCATCGGCTCCTTCGACAACATACCCGTGCTGAGCTGGCTTGCGCTCAACGGGAAATGCCGGCGGTGCCGTGCCCCCATCTCGCCCCGCTATCCGGCCGTCGAAGCCGCCAACGGCCTTCTCTATCTGGGTCTCGCCGCCTCACTGGGGCCGACGCCTCGCGCCATGGTCCTGATGGCGTTCTCGACGGCGATGATCGTCCTCGGGCTCATCGACTTCGATCATCAGCTCCTCCACGACGTCATCACGCTGCCGGGAATCGCGGTGGGCGTGGCGGCGAGCCTCCTGCCGGGATCGCCCGTCACATTGCTCGGAGCGGTGATCGCGGCTGTGGGCGGGTTCGGCGCGCTCACGGCGCTGAACGCCGCTTACAAGATGGCTCGCGGCACCGATGGGTTCGGCGGCGGTGACCCGAAGATGGTGGCGATGATCGGCGCGTTTCTGGGTTGGCAGGGTGCCCTCCTCACGCTGCTCCTGGCCAGCGTGGCCGGGACGGTTGTGGGCCTCGGCCTCATGGCGTTCCAGGGGAAGGGGGCCCAGCACAAGCTGCCCCTCGGCACGTTCCTCGCCCTGGGCGCCCTCGTCGTCGTCCTGGTGGGAGAACCCCTCCTCGTTTGGTACCGCGGGCTGCTCCGTGGCTGACCTGCGGCGCTCCTCGTTGCGGCTCGCCGTCGGCCTCGCAGTGATCCTCCTCGGCATCGTGGACGTGCAGGGGCTGGTCCAAACCATGCGATCCCAGACACGCCTCCGGGATCGGATGATTCGGAGCACCCGTGATGCCTTCTTCGCCGCCCGTCCGCGCCTCGCCCAGATGCTGCGCTCGGGCGAGCCCGCGGCCTTCCTGGAGGCGGCGCGGGAGGCCACGCGAGCCTCGCTCGCGTCGGAAGTGGAGGTGTTCGACTTCTCCGGCAAGCGGCTCTTCTCGGATCCAGCGGAGGCGCCGGTCGAGCACTGGCTGGGCCCGAGCGACCTGGCCTCGGTGCGGACGGGAAGCATTCTAACGGTCGGACCGATCCCCGGCCAGGCGGCCCGCCTGCTGACCTACGCGTCCTTCAAAGGGGGAGAGGAACTGCTCCTCCTGCGCCTTGCCGTCGCGGCGCCCGAGCTGGCGCAGGACCTTCGAGAGCGGCGCGAGCTTTTCGTGGGTCACTCCTTCTCCCTGGTCATTCTCATCGCGGCCGCTGGGCTCGCTCTCTTCCCGCGCGGCGACACGAGTCCGCCGACGAGGGGGGCGCTCGACGCCTATGAGGAGGCCATGTCCCGCCTCACGGCCCGGGGGCAGGCCCTCGACAGGGAGCACGTGGAAGAGCGCCGCCGGCTGTCGGAAGATCTGAAGGACAAGGAAGCCCTCGCCCGCGCCGGAGAGTTGACGGCGGGGATCGCTCACGAGGTGCGGAACGGCCTCGGAACCATCCTCGGCTACGCGCGCCTCTTGGAGCGGAGCCCACCCGCCGCTGAGGTCGTCGACGCGGCCACGCGCATCCGTGAAGAATGCGAGACCCTCGAGACCGTCGTCAGGCGCTTCATGGATTTCGTCAAGCGCGAGAAGCTGAGCCTCGCCCCGTTCGATCTCCATCGCATGTTGTCCCGCGTCGTCGCCCGGGAAGCGCGGGGCGAAGGGTCCCCAGACGTCTCTGTCTCCAGCTCCGAGCTAGGTTCGATCACCGGAGATGAGGGGTTGATCGAGCGCGCCTTCGAGAACCTGGTCCGCAACGCCGTGGAGGCGGCCGGCGCCGCTGGCCACGTCTGGATCGCGGGAGCGAGAGACGCCGAGGCGGTGGCCATTACCGTCGCCGACGACGGCCCCGGCCTATCCGCCGAGGCCCGCAGCCGGATTCGCCCTTTTGCGACCGGCAAGCCGGGCGGCCTTGGTCTCGGGCTCCCGCTCGCGCAGAAGATCGTCCATGTCCACGGCGGGGACCTGGTGCTGGCCGAGCGACCGCCGCGGGGGCTCGCGGCCACGGTGCGCCTGCCGCTGGATGGACCCCCGGAGTGACCGGGGCGTTACGGTTTGTAGCACCGACGGACTGTGCCCGCGAGGAACAGGGAGTGTAGGATTGGCCTTTAAAAGTCTATTATTGAATGAGTTGAGAGCGCAGGAGTCGCCTACGGTACGCGACTTGCCAATAGAGGAGGGCAGGATGAAAGCCATGCTCAACAATCGTCGCACCGGCGCCGACGCCGGTTTCTCACTAGTCGAACTGCTGATGGTGGTCGGGATCATAGGCATCATGGTTGCGGTGTCCATCCCGGCGATCAGCAGCTATATCCGGAACTACCGCATCCGGGGCGCCGCCGCGCAGGTGGCCGGCGAGTTCCAGACGGCTCGCGCGCGGGCCATCAAGCGAAACGCCACGCTTGGTGTCGTCCTGCTGATCGTGAGTCCGACCTCGTATCGCTATGTGATCGAGGACGACATGACACCGGCTCCCTATACGGCCGTGCGTAACAACATCAGCGTGTTGCTGGGGGACCCCAACCAGGTGGGCCCCGTCCGGGTCCTGCCACAAGGCGTCATCTTCAGGACCGCGGGGGGGCCTACCATCAAGGGACTGCGTTTCAATCACCTGGGTGCGGCCTGCAACCCCGGGGCGAGCGCCGACTGTCCCAACAGCGTCGATTCGGGAGTGGCGCAGATCGTCCCTTCGGGGTCGGACTGGCTGATCACCGTGGCGTCGATCTCGAGCGGCTTGACGCGGAACGTGCGGGTCGCCCCCGGCGGCCGTGTCAGCACTGAGTGAGGGCATGATGAACAAGCAGAAAGACGCGCAGGCCGGCTTCACACTCGTCGAAGCCCTCGTCGCGATCGTGATCCTGGCCGTCGGCATCGTCGCGGTCACGAACCTGATGGTTTACGCCGCCTCGTCGAACCAGATCGGAAGCCTGACGACGGCGACGGCGGCAGAGGCTTCGACGACCTTGGACCGGATCAAGTCCGTGGACTACTTCACCCTGGTCAATCCGCCGACGTCCATCGCCCTTCAGGGTGACCTGTTGAACGACGCCGGGCCCGCCAACGCCACGCCCAGCACGACCACGGATATCTTCGTGGGAGGGGTGCTGACCTACCACATGTACCGGCTGGTTCCGGGTGTGGGTCTCATTCGCACCCGCTGGACGATCCAGCCCTTCAACAACGGACCCACGCTCTACTCTCTCATCACCGTGGAGTCTCAGTCCTCGTCGAGGCTAGGCGGCGATTTGTCCAAGTCGCGGTTCGTGACTTGGCGGTCCTGCACGTCACAGGGCTGCCCCTAATGGAAGCGCGGAGCGAAGGAGAAGCGGTGATGACCCTCAAGAACTCGTCCCGGCAGGCCGGGTTCAGCCTCGTGGAGCTGTTGGTCGCGATGGTGATCACGATGATCGTCACGGCCTCCATCTTCACCTTGTTGAGCAGCGGAGAGGGGGCCTTCAAGGTGCAGCCGGAGAGGACCGACATCCAGCAGAACGGCCGGAGCGCCATGGACATGATCATGAGCGACATCTCGTCCGCCGGCGTCAGCATGCCCAACTTCACCCAGGTCTTCACCCCGGGGCTGAATGCGTGCGCGGGGTGCCCCAACGGGGGCTCGCCGATGGGAGTGATCGCCCTGACGCCCATCGCCAATCCGACGACCCCGGAAGTCGCCGACGAGTTGGAGATGGTCACGAACCCGGAGAACTTCCCGAACGAAACTGTCTGCAACACCCTCGGCGCGACTCCTGGCGTCCAAAACGGCACGAATCCGGTGCTCCAGCGCAACCCGCCGATCTTCACTACGTTTCCCGTCGGCGTCATCATCGTCACAACCGGCACCTCAAACCCCCCAACGGCGGCGAACACACCGCCGCTCTGGGCGGCGCAACAGGTGACGGGCTATTCGGGAGGCCCCGGTCCGTGTACGGGCACCCAGCAGGGCGTGACGTTCACCTCCGGGGGCGCCTGCGCCGTTGGCCCTGCCCCCACTTTCGGCACCGCCCTCGGGGCTTCAGCCGCCACCTGCAGTGTTGCGTCGATCAGCCTGGGCGCGGTGGTCCACTATCGGATCCGGCCCGATCCGGTGGACGGCATTCCGTGCCTCTGGCGGCTCTCCACGAAGAACCTGGCGGCCGGCTACCAGATCGTCGCGCGCGGGATCGACGACATGCAGGTCCAGTACGTCCAGGCCAATGGCGCCGTGTCGGACCCCGCGCCGCCGGTGGTCCAGGCGAACTTTCCGCCGGTTCAGGCCGATTTCGCGCAGCTCGTGACCCAGGTCCGGGTGCGGCTGTCGGCGCGGTCGACGCTGC
This sequence comes from Vicinamibacteria bacterium, assembly GCA_041493035.1. Taxonomy (GTDB): domain Bacteria; phylum Acidobacteriota; class Vicinamibacteria; order Fen-336; family Fen-336; genus JBGPYB01. The sequence goes on from JBGPYB010000029.1 coordinate 33,925, forward strand.
GCGGCAACATCCAGGGACAGACGACGGTCTCGGGCACGTCGGCCCTCCGAAGCCAGATCGGCTCCACGGGGAGCCCCCGCGCGGCGCTCTTCGCGCTCACGCAACAGGCGGGGACACCGCAATGGCACTAGGAATGCGATCCAGCACGTTCCAGAGCACCTTCCAGAAAGAGGAGCAGATGGTCATGAGCACACGGCAACGAGAGGTGAAGGGCCGGGAGAGCGGGTTTGCGCTCGTCGTGGCGCTCTTGTCGCTCCTTCTCCTGACGTTCCTCGGGCTGACGCTCGCCACGACGACGTCGACGGAACTCCAGATCGCCAACAACTACCGGTGGAGCCGGCAGGCCTACTACAACGCCGAGGCGGGTCTCGAGATCACCAAGCGGTTCCTGAGAAACCAGACGGTCTGGTCCATCCTCGTGCCGCCCGCCCGCGCCTATGGTCAGACTGGCGTCCTTCCGACGTGGACCCTGGCACGGGCGGATATCAACGGTGTCGCGAGCCGCAATTTCGAGAACCGGGACTGCGACACGGTCGCCATCGCGGGGAACAGTGCGGGTGGTCAAGGTTACGGCGTGGTCCTCGACTTCGGGACCTTCGCGTTCCCGTACCAGAACATGACGACGTTCGTGACGGGCAATTCGATTCCCGGGACCGCGACGGTGTGGCTCCGGCGTCCCCCCGAGTTCGACCCGGCAGGCCAAGGGACGCGGGACTACCAGAAGGACGACCAGTTGGTCGTCACCGTCGAAGGAACGGCCCCGTTCGTGAACGCCGCCGCCGGCACGACGTACGCCTTCCAGAACCGGGCCGTTCGGGTCATCGAGACCGTGCTTCTGAAGAGCGACCCCAACGACTGCGAGAACCTGAGCGGCCAGGCGGGGAACGGACCGACCGGCTCGGGCTTCGACCCTTGCTCCCAGATCGGCGCCAAGGGAGTCCCGGGAGCTGCGGGCGAGCCCGCGGCTGTCGCCGGCCAGAACTGAGGCCCGCCATGGAAACGCCATTCGATACGAACGGGACTTTGGAGGGAAGCAGGAGCGCTATGACTGAACCGCGACGTTCCACACGCTGGGGCTGGATCCGGGCCGGTGTCTCCGGCCTCGCCGTCGGCCTCATCCTGATCCTGTCGGGGGACGGCGCGCGCAGCGCCGTGGTCACCGGCATCGATCCCCTCGAGATCCTGAAGCTCCAGGTCCGCCCCAACGTCATCCTGATGCTCGACAGCTCGGGGTCGATGTCAGAGCCGACAAACGCCGTGAACGACGTCCCCGACCTGGAGTCCGGCGACCATCCTGCCTCCAAGCTCAACCAAGCGAAGCAGGTGCTGCTCGCCTTCATCTCCGCCAACCAGACCAAGGTGAGCTTCCAGTTTGGGACCTACCAGCAGCCGGCAACGACCCTCGCGAACGGCAACCGCTTCATCTGGACGACGACCGACGCCAACGCGGCGACGCTCCAGATCAACCCGGCCAACTCGGGCAACGCTTCCGGCGCCGCTACGCAGATCGCCCGGGACAACGGGGGAGTGAACGACATCTTCGACGGCTTCGGCGTGAAGCATTTCAAGCTCTATACGGGAAAGTTCGGCACGGGCGCCACCCTCCTCAACGGGAGGACGTTCTATACCCTCGTGGACGGGACCGATTGCGGACAGGCCAAGAGCATCGCAGGCGCCACGACCAACCCGCCCACGATCAGCATTCAGGAAGTGTTGAGCTGCGCCACGCTCACACCGACCGTTCGCCCCAAGGTGACGTTTACCTTCGCCGGAGCCACGAACTGGAACGGCTCCACCGGGGCCAACACCTGCCCCGGCTTCCTACCGAGGACGTCGCTCGTGGACTGCCAGACCCAGAACCAGCTCGACGCCACACCCCCGGGTGTGCCGATCCGACAGTTCCTCGCGAACGAGCTGCTCCTCGACGCGTCCGGAAACATCCAGGGGTACGTCGAGAGCGCCGCGGGGGCCGTCACCACCCAGCCCGCCGTCGGCGGCATCCGGGCTTCTGGCTTCACGCCGA
>JBGPYB010000070.1:0-24185 GCA_041493035.1 Vicinamibacteria bacterium
CGGTCACGCAATCGGAAGCTTCGCTGTGTCCGCCGCGGGGCTCGGCTGGGAAGCGAAGCTGCTCGAAAGCGTCATCGACGGCGATCTGGCTGTGCTTCTGGGTGTGCATGTGCAGACCGGGGTCGAGGCCGAGCACCCCGACTGCCTATTGGCCGTTTTTCCCCAGGGAGCCGGCTTCACGATCGATGAGCAAAGAATGTTCACCATTCCGGACACGGTGTGTGACGAGCTCCGTGGCGCGCGGTGGTCTGGAGTGCCGAACCGGCTGAGCAGCGATCATCATCTGTGGACCGTCATCGACGAGGTAGCCGCCGCAACGGAGAAGCTCTCGCGCCCTGGCGCGGCGTTCTGGTCTCCGATTGGCTTCGAGAACAGCGCCCTCAAGACCTTTGACTCGCCGCTCGCGCTTCGCCCCATCATCCACCAGCGGCGGAGCGCAGTCGCACTCGATGGCCATACGGGGATCACACGCGACGCCTTCTACCGGATCTTGCTCAAGGTTATGCCGGGCTCGCGACAGGTCCCGTTCACCACGCTGCCGTGGCGCCCTTGCGTCGATCTATTGCTCTTCGTCCACCGCGTGGCGGACCTGCCCCCCGGCCTCTATGCCCTCTTGCGAGACCCCGCGCGCAGGCAAGCGCTCGAAGAGACGATGAATCGAACCTTGGTCTGGACGCGACCAGCCGGATGTCCCGGGTCCTTGCACCTCTTTTTCCTGGAGGGGAGGGATGCGCGCCGCGCCGCCCAGGAGACGAGCTGCGATCAGGAAATCGCCGCCGACGGCGCCTTCGCAGCGGCCATGCTCACCGAGTACCGCGCGTCCCTCGAGGCGTTCGGGCCATGGTTCTACCGCCGTCTGTATTGGGAGACAGGCGTCATCGGGCAGGTCTTCTACCTCGAGGCCGAGGCAAGCGGCATCCGCAGCACCGGGATCGGCTGCTTCTTCGACGACCTCACACACGGGGTGTTCGGACTCACTGGAGACCGTTTCCAGGTGCTCTACCACTTCACCATGGGCGGGCCGGTCGACGATCCACGCCTGCAGACTCATCCAGCGTATCAGCACCTCGCCGGCCGCGAGGTCCCGAGTTCCATCCAAGTAACGCGATAAGGGTGTCCCCTGCCTTTTTCCGCAGCTAGGCGCGACCCTCGGACCCTGCGCGAACACCGCTCCAACTTCCATTGGGGCAATACACCGAAGTCGAGTTCTACGGGCGCTCGAGACGGTCGGTGCGCGACTCGGGCCATCGGTTCTCTGATCTGAACTAGTGGATGCTGAAAGTGCTGCTTGCCCCGGAACTACCGGACGGGCTGCTCTCTGCACCGCGAGGCCAGTATCGGAACGTTGGAGGCCTTCGAGTCCTTCGCCCGCCTCGTCACCGCCTTCCGACCCTGGCTCGGTCAGTTGGTGGTGGTTGGTGGCTGGGCGCATCGCGTCCATCGGTTCCATAGAGAGCGTCCAGCGAGCGTGCGAGTACGGTCTCGGAGAGGTTCTCGGATTGCCGAGTCGCGCTGACAGTTTGGCCGTCGGCCCGCGGAGGAAGCCAAATGGCGGACGAGAGTAAGTAAGGACTCCTCCATCGTTGAGCTTCCGGCGGGCGGGATCCCAGGCTTTCCGCGAGAGCCGCAGGTAGTCTTCGGTTACGCCGAGGGCGACCCCCGGAACGAGCACCAGGGGGGCAAGCCTGACGCGTCCCCGGTGCGCAGCGGGGAGAAGGGTCTGCAACGAGCTGGCCACGAGAGAGGTCCCGCATTCCAATGTTCGTGTCGCCGAAAGAGCGATAATTCGAGGACATGCGCTGCCCCAAGTGCGGCTTCGAACAGGTGCCTGCCGCGGCGTGCCAGCGCTGCGGGGTCATCTACGGCCGCATCCGCGCTGCACCACCCAGCCGCCACCCGCCCTCGGCCCCTCTGCCACCTCCGGACCAGCCGACTTGGTCCTGGCTGTGGGGTATCGTCGCGCTCGCGCTCCTGGCCGCGGGGGTCTGGCGCTGGCCGCGGCCGGCCAACGATACTCCGCGTCCCGATCCGCCGAATGCGGTGGTCGAGCGAACCAAGACCCAAGAGCCTCCGGCGCCGCCGCTCCGAACGTCACCCGAACCCGAAGCCAGCGCGGTCGCTCCTGAGGCGACGCCGCGAGAGATGCAGCCCGTGACGGCGCGCTGCCCGCTCGCGGGTGGCACGCAGCCGTCCGGTTGGCGCCAGGTCCCGTCTTATTGGCTGACCGGCGCCTCCGGCTACGAGGACGCGCTGCGCCAGCGACAGGCCACGGCCGCTCCAATGGTCGTGTACTTCTTCGCGGACTGGTGCGGATACTGCAAGCAGATCGACCGTGAGCTGTTCTCGTCTGCCGAGGTCGACCGCTACTTCAGCCGGTCGGTCTTCCGCGTGCGCGTAAACCCCGAGGCGAGTGAGGCCGACCGCACCCTCGCCGACCGCTTCGGGGTGAAGGGCTATCCGTCCTTCTTCGTGGTCCCCGCCGGGAGCAGCGAGGCGGACAGATGCTCCCTCTACCGCATCGGGGAGAAGAGCGAGCCGGTCTCATCCGAGGAGCTGGAGCGGGAGATCGAGCGCCGCAACCAGAGTTTCGCCCAGGGGTTGATCCGACAAGGCGGTGAGCGCCGCCAAGCAGGCGATCTGTCCGGTGCCATGGCCCTGCTCGACCGGGCCGTGGCGGCAGCTCCCATGGAGCGCGAGGGCTGGATGCAGCGGGCGACCGCCCGCGAGGAGCAAGGGGATCTCGATGGCGCCCTGGCCGACTACGCCGTGGTCGTCGCCCTGCACAATGACGCATCGGTCCACGATCGCGTCGTCGAGGCGCTCATCCGGGTCACGCGCTTCGACGAGGCCGTGGCCTGCGCCACCGACTGGATGGTGCGGGAACCCGGGAACATCAAGGCCATCGTGCAGCGCTCACGGGCCCACCACGAACGCGGCGACGTCGCGCGGTTTAGGGAAGACGCGGCCCGCGCGTGCGCACTAGGAGAAAGCAGCGCCTGTGCTGCCGTGGGGCCCGGATAGCCGGGAGCAGGTGCTCGGTCTCGGACCGAACTCGACGTGTCAAGGGGCCCTTGCCTCGCATGCGGGTGCCAAGGCATTCCGCGATTCTCTTGGACCCTGGGGACGGGAAGGCCTATCGACTTGCTCTCGGCAGGTTGGCGCCTCGCCGCACCGTCGTATTAGAGTGCGGGGGGAAAGGAAGAGCGATCATGAAGAATCCAGCTATCCTCGCGGCGGCCATCTGTCTCGGGGCATTGATTACGCCTGTTCCTTCGCAGGCCCAGTTGTTCACGATCCCCAAGGACCAGATGATCGAGCTGACGGCGCAGAACCCCTTCGAGCGGTTCCCCGACGGCCGCCCCAAGGTGCCCGACGCGCTCATCGAGCGTGCGCGCGGATTGTCGGCGGAAGAGGTGTGGACAGTCCTGCCGAAGGAGGGCTTCCGTAACCAATACGCCGACGGATTCAAGATCCTCCACCCAGGCACGAAGCTCGTCGGACGCGCGTTCACCGTGCAGTTCATGCCGCTGCGGCCGGACCTCGACGGTGTGATCAACGCCAGAGCGAAGGCGGCCGGGCTGCCGCGCCTGTACAACCAGACGGCGATCGACATGCTGCAGCCGGGGGACGTGCTGGTCGTGGATCTCTTCGGCCAGCAGGAAGGTGGCACGATCGTCGGCGACAACCTCTTCTACTACATCATGAAGACCACGAAGAACGGCGGCCTGGTGGTGGACGGCGCCATCCGGGACCTGGAAGGCATTTCAGGAATGGACATGCCGGCGTATTTTCGGGAGGCGCATCCCAGCTCCATAAGCAACGTAATGATCAGCGGGATCAACATCCCGGTGCGGATCGGCAAGGCCACGGTCATGCCGGGAGACCTCGTCTTCGGCGACGCCGAAGGGGTCTACTTCATTCCTCCCGCCCTCGTCCAAAAGGTCGTCGATAACGCCGACGAGGTGCACATTCACGACGAGTGGACGCGGAAGAAGTTCGACGAAGGCAAGTACAAATCGAGCGAGATCTACGGCACGCCGAAGGACCCCGAGCTGAAGAAACAATACGACGAATACCTCAAGAAACGGCTCGAAGAGATTCGAAAGAAGAATCCCCAGTAGTCCTCGGACGATGCAATTCGTCGTTCGTCGTTCCGAATAGGCTGCCCAGGGCTCTGGGTTCTCTGGTCACCCGTGTATTGCCACAATGGGAACTGGAGTGCCCTTCCATGCTCCGCACGAGGCGGGGTGGCATCAGGGCCTCAGCTCCAGACCTAGCGCAAAGGTCTTCTGGACCGTCGCGACCTCGCGGTATTCCGTCCCGTGGCGGACGATGAGGCGGAGATTGGTCCTGTCTGTGATGGATCGAACGATCACGCATTGCCATGCCGTGTCCACGCGATGCCCGTTCAGGGCGACGATCTCGTCACCCACGGCAAGGCCCATCTGTCGAGACAGCGCGGTCTCCTGGACCACCCTGGCGCCCGCCGACGGTGGTCGTCCAACGTCGGCCATCGACACTTGGATGAGGCCCTTCGGGAAGTAGGTAGCCAAGGCTCGCTTGGCTTGTTCCTCATATCGAGCCTCCTTGCGGAGCAGATAGGCTCGAATGTAGAACCGTCGCAGCGCCGCGTCGTCGCGATAGCGGTCGCGCACGGCCTCGAACTGCTGACGTGCCTCCTCGTAGCGACCCAGTCGATCGAGGGTCTCGCCCAGCTTGAGCAGGGCCGGACCCGAATACGTCTCCGCGGCTGACTCCGCGAGTCGAAGCGCTTCGTCGGGCTTACCCTGCTCGAAGTAGTAGTCGATCAACCACTGCGCGTTCACGGAGGCCGACACGCGATCACGCACCTCGTCGAGGGCCTTCTGGTAGACGGCCGCCGCCTCCTCGGGCCGCTGAGCGTCGGCGAGGCCCTTGCCGTACGCAAAGCAATACTCGGCATCCATCGAACAGACTCGCTTCAGGATATCGAGGGCTTCGAGGGGCGCGATCTTCTTGACGCCTTGCGCGATGCTCGACAGCACCGGCAGGTCATACTCCGCGAGCGATCCGTAGGCCTTCAACCGCTCGGGCACGGCCGGCTTGGGGTTGGAATCGCCAGAGACCATGTAGTTCACGAGGATCGAGTCGTACGGGTCGATCGCGTGGAGCGCCACATATTCGGCGCCATTGTCGGCGCGAGACGCTTTGGCGACGGCTTCCATCCGCAGGCGACCGTGAAGGTCGAAGGTAGTGCCGGCGAGGAGCCGCTTACCGAACCACATGTCGGCGCGCGGCAGCCGCCCCGCCGCGGTGTCGTTCGCGCAGGTCTGTTGCGCCTGGTACCACAGCGTCGCCGGGACGTTCTGGGGCTCATTGGAGATTGCCTCGATGAGGTTGGGGCACGGCGCCTGCTCCTGCGCCCGTTCGACCCGTCCGCGCGCGGCGTCGTCCACGAGCAGATCGTTGGACGCGACCGTGATCATCTGGCTGAGGAAGGGAAAGGCGTTCCAGCGCGCGACGATCGTGCCGACGGTGGCCCAGGAGCGAGCCGCGTCGTGGGGCAGACCAAGCACCTGACCGACGAAACCATTCTCCGCTGCCGCGGCGGACGCCGCATGCCTTTGAAGGAAGGACGCCCAGGTCCCCCATTCGATGATTCCCGTGTCCGACACGCCGCCTCGCAGGGGCGTCCCCGGAGCGGCGTTCATGTCGTCCACGATCTTTGCGCCAGGCAAGCGCTGTCCCAGGAGGCGACCGCGGATCGTGTTGGCCTCTTCTAGCTCTGCCTGGAAGAGGGATGACGCGAACCGGTTGCCGATCTCGACGCTGTAAGGTCCGTTCAAAAGGATGCGCCCCCAGTCGGCGACCGGCTCGGGCTTGAACGAATCCAGGAAAGCGATGGCCGCGGACGCGCTTCGCCGCTGGCTCAGGGCGCGCAGCTGCTCGAAGCGCTCCACGAGCGTGGCGGTCTCGGCGTGGGCCATGGCCCGCCAGTCTCCGGTCGCCCTGAGCGCGATCGCGCGAGCCCACGCCGAGCCGGCTGCTCCACCCTGCCCTTCGAGGTGGGCGCTGGCGGCCTTTGCGTCGGCCGTTCGGCCAGATAGCACGAGCAGCAGCGCCTCGGCGACCTGGGCGTCGACGCCAGGCGGGTTGCTGCCACGGAAGGAACGAGCCACGGCGAGCCGCCCGGCGGTCCGGCTCAGGAGGAGCCGCGGATCGGAGAACCGGCCCGCCGTCTCTCGGAAGGCCAGCGCCGCGAACACGAGGGCCGCGCGCTCTTGGGCCGCGGGGTCAGTGGGCCCCACTTGGAGGTCGTGGAGGGTCGCGACCGATTCATCGTAGATCACGACGGCGCGCAGATCGGTCAGATGCTGCGCCCCTGGCGACGCGCTGCGCCCAGGGGGGGCGGCCGGGGCGCGCCTGAGTAGGCCCGCAGCCACAGGGCCATAGGCCGATGGTGCCCAGACATACGGCGTGAGCGTCACCGTGCCCTCGTAGTGGCGAGGCCCATCGATCCTTACGCCAACGACGGAAACGGTTCCCGGAAGACTCGTCGTCACGACCTCTGAGCCGCCTCCACCAAGGGCAAGATCGATCTCCCGCACCACCGAAGCCACGATCCAGCTCTGCTCAGAGGCATGCTTCGAGTGCGTCTCGGGGGTCGGTCCGTGGAGGACGAGCTGCCATTGACGGATCACTTGTCCGTCCGCCGACAAGCGTTGGACGGTGACAGACGTCGCCCCGCCTGCCTTCACTGGAGCAAATATCTCGACGCGCGTGAGGATCTTGATGGCCTGATCGGCCGGGTTGGCACCCGGGCAGCCTTTAGCGTCTACCAGGCGCAGCTTCGCCACTCTGCCGGGAATGCTTGCCTCGGCCTCGGCGCTCTCGGCCAAGTCGAAGATCCCGGAAAAGACCGCGCCGCAAGGGCTCTGTTCGAAAGCGGGGTTGCGAGTGTAGCCCCCATGTCGCGGCTCCTGGGTATTGGCGCCGCCTGGGCCCTCGTATGTCACTCTGTAGCGCGCCGCCGGGGCAAGGTTCGCGATGACCACCCGGACGGAGCGAGACACGTCCGCGACGGCAACATTCTCCGGGCCGGGGCCGGCGGTCGCAAGATCGAGAATAGCCTCGACGGGTCCCGCGGCCGAGACCTGCGGGGACGCTTGCGACGAGACGCAAACCGCCAGCTGGAGGTGGAAGATCAACGGCCAGACAATTCTTCGATGCATCTGTATTAGCACAATGGGAATTGGAGCGCCTTTCCAGGCTCCCGTTAACCCGTCCCGCGGGCTTGACCGGACCCCAGCCGCGTGACAGCGTCTGGCGGTGACGCAGCCTCCCGATACCTTATCCTACGTCGACCGCCTGTTCCTCGCAGGGCCCCGGCACCGCCTCACCCGGCCGTAGCTCAACTAGCCCTCCTGGCTGAGGATCGCGCACGGGTGTGGACGGCGAGACCCATCCGACGGTCCGGATCGAAGGCTGCGAAGCCTGCCATGGCTACGTCAAGTCGATCGGCCTGACGCTGGACGGCGGAAGTCTCCCGGTGTTGTCCGGCTGGCCCGGAAGGAGAATTCAAATGCAGGCCTTGGCGATGCCTCGTGTTCGATGGATCCTCACGGTGGCCGTGCTGGCCTTGTCCTCTGTGGCGGCCACCCAGTCCGGAACGTGCGCGCCTCCTATTACGACGAGAGCCGAGAGATCGTGGACAACCTCTGGAACGCGCTTGGGCTTCGCAAGATCGGCATCATCTACCAGGACGACGCCTTTGGGCTGGCGGTCCTGGAGGGAGTAAGAAAAGCGCTGACCAAGTACGGCGCCGCCCCCGTGGCCCAGGGCTCGTTCCCCCGTAACACAATGGAGGTGCAGCACGCCATCGACCAGGTCCGCGCCGCCGGCCCGGAGGCGGTGGTCATGGTCGGTCCCTACGCCCCCGTGGCCGAGATCGTCAAACGCGGCCGTGCCTCCGGCTGGAAGCCCATGTACTTGACGGTCTCGTTCGTGGGCACGGAGGCATTCATCGAGGCCGCGGGGGCCGACGGCGAGGGAACAGTGATCACCCAGGTGGTCCCCCCCTACAAAAGCATCGACCTCCCGGGGGTGGTGCTGTACCTGGAGGCGCTCACGAAGCACTTCCCCGGCAGCAAGCCCACCTTCGCGAGCCTGGAGGGTTTCGTGGACGCCATGGTGCTGGTGGAGGGGCCGAATCGGGCGGGCCGGGACCTCACGCGCGATAAGCTCATCGACGCCATCGAGTCCATCAACGGCCTGGACATCGGCCTGGGACCCCAACTGAAGCTCACCTATGGGCCCCAGGATCACAAGGGGTTCGACAGCGTTTCCTACACCGTCGTTCGCCAAGGTTACGCCGTGACCTTCAGCGATTGGAAAGGCCTGAAGCGAGCCCTCGACCGCTAGAGAGAGTACGCCCGGGTGCCCCTGATCGCGGGTGAGGCACCGTCGCCTCGGGGAGCACGAGGCCAGACCTCGCCCGCCGTTCCAGATCGACTTCCTGGATCCGCACCGAAGCTACCCGATGCTGATCAGAGCGGCCTGACCGACTACCAGAATTGTTTGACATCCTCGGAAGGGCGGTCCACGATCCGCGGATCTTGGAGTTGGAAAAGAAGAGCCTCGCCAGATTGTCCCTCGAGCTGGGCACGGCGTCCTTTGTCGCCCTCTTTCAAGAGCTATCACTGATCCGATGGCTGCCGGGCCAAATTCGCGTTCTCGCCTACTTTCCGAACCTCATCCTGCTGAGCGCGTTCTTGGGCCTCGGCTTGGGCTGCCTGCGAGCGGGGCGACGGTCGCTGCTGCTCGCGTGGCCAGCATCACTCGTCGTTCTGGTGGCCGCCGGGGCCGCGATGAGCCGCGTGGCGTTTACCGGCGAGTCGGCCTCCGAGCATCTGTTCCTCTTGTACTACGACCTTCCCGCAGGCTCTCCCGTAGTACGGGGACTCGAGCTGCCGATCGTCCTCAGCTTCGTCCTGAGCGCCCTCAGCTTCGCCCCCCTCGGGCAGTTCGTGGCGGAGAGGCTGAATGCGTTCAGGCTCCGCTCGAACGTCCTCTCGGGATACTGCTGGGACATCCTGGGATCGCTCCTGGGTGTCGCGGCCTTCGCCGTGGTGTCGTTCACGGGCGCGTTCCCCATCGTGTGGTTCGCCATCTTCCTGGCCTGCGGAATGCTCCTTTACAGTGGCCCGAAGCTCCGGCGGCTCGCGTATCTGGTGATGGCGGGCCTCGTTCTGCTCATCGTAATCCGCTCCGAAAGAGCCGAACGGTACAGCCCGTACTACGCTCTGGCGGTGGATGAGCACCCCGAAACCCAGGCGTTCGAGGTGCTCACCAACGGCTCGCTACACCAGAGAGCTTTTCCGATTGCACGGAACGACCAAGAGGCCATGCCCGAGCTGGGCTCGGCCCGGGACGGCTACCATGTCCCGTACCGGCTCCTGGCGCGACCGCCACGTCACGCCCTCGTCGTTGGAGCAGGTACGGGCAACGACGTCGCCGTCCTCCTCGACGAGGGCGCCGAGCGGATCGACGCTGTTGAGATTGATCCGGCCATCCTCGACCTGGGTCGACGTCACCCGAACCACCCCTACGCCTCCCAAAAGGTCCACGCAATCAACACGGATGCGCGCTCGTTCCTGAACCATTCGGACGAGCGGTACGACCTCATCGTCTTCGGAACCCTCGATTCGATGACCCGTTTGTCGGCTCTTTCGAACGTACGCCTCGACAATTTCATGTACACCAACGATTGTCTCAGAACGGTTCGTGACCACCTGACCTCCGACGGGGGTCTCGTGATGTACTACATGGTTCCGACTCGATACATCGACCTGCGTCTGGTCGGAATGCTGACCCAGGTGTTTGGAGAGGCACCTTTGACGGTGTCCCACTACTACGGGGTCTTCTCGAGGATCCTGATGATCGGGCCCGCGTTCGCCGGACAGGACGGAGAGCAGCGTCGGGCGAATGCTCCGGGCCTCCTCAAGCAGGTTCTGTCCCAGGTCGAGCTGCCCAGCGATGACTGGCCCTACCTTTATCTCAGCCAGCGCGGGATCAATCGCTTCTACCTCACGCTGATGGCGGTTTTTGCTGTTATCGCGGTGCTCGGAGTCGCGCTGTCCTCCGAAGAGATGCGTCGCAGCCTCGGGTCACAGCGGGTGGACGGGGAGATGTTCTTCTTCGGCCTCGGGTTTCTCCTCTTGGAGACGCGGTCGGTCACCCAAATGAATCTCGCGTGGAGTGGGACCTGGCTGACGAACGCCGTCGTGTTCGGCTCGATCCTCGGTGTCGTCCTCGTCGCGACCCTGTCCACATTGGTTCGGCCGGTCCCCTATCACCTGAGCATGGGCGCCCTCGCCGTTTCCCTGCTGGCAGCGTATGCCCTCCCCGTGAGGTTCCTGCTCGGATCGGGCACCCTGAGCAAGTTCGCATTGTCCTTTCTCTTCGTCGGCGCGCCCGTCTTCTTCGCCGCTCTTTCGTTTGCGTCCCTCTTTCGCGACCGCGAGCATGCCGCCACCGCCTTCGGGTGGAACCTTCTGGGTGCCGTCGCCGGCGGGCTGGTCGAGTTTGCCTCCATGGCGATCGGGCTCAAAGCCTTGCTCCTGGTGGCGCTCCTCGCATATCTGCTCGCCCTGCTGGTCCACCTCAGGCGCACCGAGATGGCCGCAAGTGCGTAGACCTGTGAGTAGCAATGAAGCAGAAGACCGAGGCAAGGTCGTAGCAGGCTACCGAGAATGGCCGAAACGGAGCGCGTGAGGTGCGGTGAGCTGGGGGTCTTGTCTTGAGGCGTTGGGCGTGTATTGCCACAATGGAACTTGGAGTGGCTTTGCCAGTCCCCGTAGTCCCCGTCTGACCGTAGAGCATCACAACGGGACGCCCGGACTCCACTCGGCACGTCGGCTGCAGGATGAAACCGCGCAGATCAGTGGGCATGAGCAGCGACCGGCGACGCCTGGTCGCAGGCTATCGCGAGGAGGTGTAGCATCGAAGATAGACCATGATCGAGACACACCCGTGGCCCGGCGCGACCCTCGAGGGCCGGCGAGAGCTGCGCGCCTCGCACGTCGAACAGCTCGCCCGCGGCGAGCTGTCCCACGTGCGGGTCCCGCTGTTCTGTGGGGTCGGGGAATGTGCCGCGATCTCCCTGCGCCTGCGCAGCGTGTCGCGGGGCCAGCGAGTCTCCGGGCTCGCTTTCCGTACGAGGTATGCGTACGAGAATGCCACGGTAGACCGCTTCGGGCCGGCTCTGGTCGAATACTGCAGCGGGGTCGTGCTGGACGCCGGCAAGAACGCCTTCCGACGCAAGCTGGGGCGCTTGCTTCGGCGGCCCACGGCGTCGGCTCGTCTCGCCGCGCGCCGAGCGCGCTATTTCACCGATGCGAGAGCAGCCAGGCAGACGCGGGATGCTCTCCTGGAGGGGTTGACCGATCCTGCGAGCCGGGTTCTGGAGCTGCTGCGCGCGGCATGGCCGGCGGGCGCGGAGCCTGCCGCTGCTCCCGACGGCTCCGAGTATTTCGTGGGCCTGACGCGGGAGATCGTGTCCGCGCCCGTCCACAGGGACTGGGCGCCGATCAGCGCCAAGGGGTGGGAGGTGGGTGAGATCGAGTTCCAGCTCTCGTGGAACGTCTACCTGGAAGCGCCGGCGGAGGGCGGCGATCTCTACATTTTCAAGAGAGAGTGGCGCGAGCCGGACGACTCGAGATACGGGCTGGGCGCAGGCCGCGTCGGGCAGGACCCCGAGGTCATCTACGGCGTTCCGGCGACACGCGTCCATCCCGAGGTCGGTGACCTGGTGCTCTTCAATCCCAAGCACTACCATGCCGTGGGCGCCAGCCAAGGTGGCGCGCGTCTCTCCATGACGTCGTTCGTCGGCCTGTCCCATGGACGCCCGCTGATCCTGTGGTCCTAGTCCAGACCGCGGAGCGTGCCGCGGCCAATGCGACAGATTAGTCGTGGCCCGTCAAGGGCCCAGGACCCAGGCGGAATCCTGTTGCCGAGATGGGGGGCGTGTGCCAGCATGGCACCCAGTTGCGGAGGAGCCAACAATGAACCGCCTCGGGCCCGTTGTGTTCGTGCTTTCCATCGCCATTCCCGTCTTCGCCCAGGACGTCAGCGAGCCCAAATCCGGAATCCGTTTCGCAGCAAAGGACGGCAACGCGTCCCTCCTGGGAGTCGGCCTTCGAAAGAAGAACATCACGAAGGTCTACGCAATCGGCTTGTACGTAGCGGACTCGGCCCTCTCAGGCGTCCTCAAGGGCAAGGCGGGCACGCCCGAGCTGTACAAAGAGCTCGTGAACGGCGACTTCAAGAAGAAGGTCGTCTTGAAGTTCGTTCGGGGCATGAACAGCGACCAGATACGCGGCGCCTTTCGGGATGCGCTCAAGGGCGCGGGGAGCAAATCGGAGGTGTGGCTCGGTTACTTCGGGGACATTCGCGAGGGGCAGGAGTGCTCGATCGGCTGGACTCCCGGGGTAGGGCTCGAGACAAAGGTGACGGGACTCGGCAACCCGGCACTCAACGACAAGGTCCTCGCTTCCGCGGTCTTCGAGATGTGGCTGGGAGACAAGCCGGTCCAGGACGACCTCAAGAGGGACCTCGTCTCACGCGCAGGCGACGTGATCAAGTAGCCGCACCCCGAAACGTGGATCCCCGCCAAAGGGCCGTCTGATGCAGCGCCGAGGTCGTGACCGTCCTGATCGGGACGGGCGATATTGCCGCGGATCGTCATGCCCACCAACGTGACGGATGTGATTCTGGCGAAGCACAGGTGGCTTCCGCCATACTCCCAAGATCGGCCTCGATATTGATAGCGTCCGCGATCAGAAGCGCGGAGGTCGCCCGCGACGATCAGTCTGGGTCGCCGGCCGGGTCGGCGTGCATCAGCACCTTTGTGGTCGGCCCAACGACCTCGCGGATCTGGGCGCGCAGCGCCAAGTAAAGGTCGTGAACCTCGCGCGCGGTCATCTCCGGCCGCACGACCACGTGGAAGTCGACGTGCGGGATCTTGCCCCTGCGGGTCCTGAAATCGTGGAACGACTCGATCGCGGCGCACCCGGCGAGCAGCGCCCCGACCTGGTCGACGCACGGCTTGTCGAGGCTGCGGTCCATCACCACGTCGAGGCCCTCGCGTACGATGTGGACGCTCGACCACAGCATGTACAAGGCGATGCCGATCGAGATCACGGTGTCGATCAGCGGCTCGTGGGTCAACCACACCAGGGAGAGCGCGACCTCTCGCGCAGCGCCTCAGCCATTCCAGCCCAGCACGTCGTGCAGGATCGACCAGCGCGGCCGCCGCGCCTTCGTGTCCTTCCCGAGGATCCAGTGGTCGTAGAAAGCCTGGATCGTGCCGTCCTTCCGCTTGAGGTCGATCCAGAGGCCGAGGAACCGGGCCATCTCGAGATCGTGGCGGGCCACGGGGTAGGCGAGGGGCAGGCGGATTTCGAGAAAGTGCGGCACGGCCACCGAGTAGGCGGGGTGGAGGAGGGTGAGGAAGGACCCCCGTTCGGCGGTCAGGCACACGGCGTCCAGAGGTTCGCCACGGCCGGCGAAAAAGCCCTCCGCGTCGGTGAGCGCCAACGGCACGACCGTAACGTTCGGAAAATCGCGCTCCATGAGCTGCCGAAGGTAGGGCAGGTCGGGAACACCCACGCGGAGATTCGCCTGCGCGCGGATCCACTCCGCGTCGGAGAAATCCGCCCGCCGGTGGTCGGGGACCACGAACGCCAACGTCTCGTCGAGGTAGGGGGTGAGAAGTCGACCCGGCTGGCCCGTCGCGTCGTGAGCAGGACGCCGGCCGTCACCAGGTCCACGCGCCCGGCCGCGAGCACGTCCTCGAACTGGTCGCGCGCCACCGGGGCGAACTCCACCGCGACCCGAGCTCCCGCGCGAGCGCGTGGGCCATCTCGACATCGAAGCCCACGAGGTCTCCGCGGCCGTTGACGTGGCCATAGGGTCGCTGATCGGCGATGAAGCCCACGCGGATCCGGCCGCGGGCGCGCACCGTCTCGAGGATCGACGCCCCCTCGCGCGGTCGGGGCGGGGAATCGGCCGGAAGCTCCGCGAGCACGGTGGCCGCCTCCGAGGGCGGCCGCAGCAGCCCCTTCTCGCTCCCGAGGTGCGCGCCCCCGTAGGTCCCGCCGCCGAGGGCCCGCAACGTGACGCCGAGGCCGACGAGGGTGGCCGCGGTCAGCCCCGACGTCACGAGGCCGTACCGCAGCAGGTGCCGCCCCGACAGCCGTAGCCGGCCGCTCATGGCGTACGTGCCCGCAGGAGCCAGGACGATCATGTGCATGGCCGCGGCTGAAGACACGCCTCGTTAGTGCTATCGTCGGTGCAACTTGCACTTGGCCGAGAGATGACGAGAGAGTGACCGCATCGCGGGTGCAGCTCGTGGCTCCGCTCACCGCGGCGGCCCTGATCGCGCAACAGGTGGGATCGAACGCGATCCGCGACGGGCTTTTCCTCTCGTGGTTTCCGGTCACGAGGGCCACTGCGGCCAGGAAGAAAGCGAGTGAGAAATGAGCACATCTGACGCCGAGCCCAGGCCGAGTGCGCTCGATCGGGCCCTGGCTGTTTTTGGCGACGTGCGAGCGGGGGAGGGGCCCATCGTCCTTCTGATGGCGCTCAACGTGTTCTTGTTGCTCGTCGCCTACTACGTCCTGAAGACGGTCCGCGAGCCGCTCATCCTGGCGAGCGGCGGAGCCGAGCTGAAGTCGTACGCCGCCGCCTTCCAGGCGCTGACCCTGATCGGCTACGTCCCACTCTACGGCTGGGCGGCGTCGAAGTTGCCGCGGCAGCGC
The DNA here is from genome assembly GCA_041493035.1 of Vicinamibacteria bacterium. Lineage (GTDB taxonomy): Bacteria > Acidobacteriota > Vicinamibacteria > Fen-336 > Fen-336 > JBGPYB01. The sequence continues at coordinate 14,799 of JBGPYB010000070.1, forward strand.
TTCCTGATGGCGGTGGTCCTGTTCTTCGTCGGCTGCATCCAGCTCTTCTTCCTGGCCAGCCGGCTGGGCGTGCCGTACATCGGCTTCGTCTTCTTCGTCTGGGTGGGCATCTTCAGCCTGACCACGATCGCCCAGTTCTGGTCCTACGCGAACGAGATCTACAGCCGCCCGGAGGGCGAGCGCCTCTTCCCGCTGATCGCGGTGGGCTCGGTCGCCGGGGCGCCGCTCGGAGCGGCCCTCGCCGAGCACCTCTTCAAGCTGGGGGTGCGCCCCTTCGCAATGATGCAGATCGCGGCCGGCCTGTTGTTGCTGCACCTCGGCCTCTACCGCGTCGTGAACGCGCGTGTGAACGCCGGGGCGGCGAAGGCCGAGCAGGAGCCAATGAAGGAGGGCAATGGCTTCGCCATGGTCCTTCAGAGTCGCTATCTGGGCCTGATCGCGCTGCTCCTCGTATTCCTGAACCTCGTCAACACCGTCGGCGAGTACATCCTCGGCCACGCGGTGGTCATCGCTGCCGACGCGCAGGTCGCGGCCGCGTCGGGGTTCGACAAGGAAGCCTTCATCGGCCAGTTCTATGGCAACTACTTCTTCTGGACGAACGTGGCCACGATTCTCATCCAGGCCTTCATCGTGTCGCGGGTCGTCAAGCATCTCGGCATGAAGGGGGTGCTGCTGGCGGTTCCGATCGTGTCGCTGTGCGCCTACAGCACGGCGGCGGCGGGGGCAGGGCTCTTCGCGCTGCTGTACGTGAAGATCGCCGAGAACTCGACCGACTACTCGGTCAACAACACGGCCAAGCAGATGCTGTGGCTGCCCACGAGCCGCGAGGAGAAGTACAAGGCCAAGCAGGCCATCGACACGTTCTTCGTCCGCTTCGGTGACATGCTGGCCGCAGGGGTCGTCTTTCTCGGCACCCACGTGCTGGTCCGGGGCGTCGCGGGCTTCGCCCGCACAAACATCGTGATCGTAGCCTGCGCGATTGTCGTGGTCGTGCTCTTGCTGCGGGAGTACGGGCGGCTCACCGCGCCGGCCAAGGAGAGTGCGTCGTGAAGAAATTGAAGATGGGTCTCGTCGTTGTCGTTGTCCTCGCGGCGGGCCTTTCGCCGGTCGCCTCGGCGGAGACGCGCAAGGTGGTCGCCGGAGAGGTGTTCGCCCGGGGCGGGGTGTGGCGCTTCTGGTTTGGCGACGGCTACCGCAAGACGTGGATCACGCCGGCCGAGATCCCGGTGCTCGACCTCAAGACCGAAGCTGGCGGCCTGAAGCCCCTCCGCCAGGTCGGCGCACTGGAAACCGTGGGCCTGGCACTGGCCGGGGCGAACGGGAGCGCCTTCACGTTCCGCAAGCTCATGAAGCAGCCCGAGCGGACCATACCGAAGGAATGGCTGGGCACCGAGCTGGAGGTGATCGTGAGGGACCAGACCGCCGCGGCACACCCGGCGGCCACGGCGATCGTCGGCTCGCTCGCACGGTCGCTGGGGATTCCGTTCTACGGGTCGCGGGTGATGGTGATGCCCGACGATCCCATCCTGGGAAAGTTCAGGGAGACCTTCGCAAACACGGTCGGGACCTTCGACGAGTACCCGCTGCCCGGCTACCAGGGGATGACCGAGATCATCTCGACGGGAGATCTGTGGAAGAAGTGGCTTGAGGGCGGCCCCGAGAACCGCGTGGACAGCCGCGCGTTCGTGAAGGCGCGGCTCTTCGACCTCACTGTCGGCAACTGGGACCGCCACCAGGGACAGTGGCGCTGGGCGCGCATCCCGGGCCACCCGCTCTGGGAGCCCGTGCCCGAGGACGCCGACCAGGCGTTCACGCGCTACGAAGGGACCGTTCTCGCCGCCGGACGAACCATGATGCCGCGGTTCATGCGCTACTCGGGCCAGTACCCCGGCCGCCTCGAGGGGCTGACCACCAACAACGGCGACGTGACCCGGTGGTTTCCGGCCGATGTCGAGTGGTCCGTCTTCGAGGAGGAGGCGCGTGAGCTGAAGGCGCAGATGACAGACGCCGTCATCGACGAGGCCATGCACCAGATGCCGGCCGAGTGGTATGCGATCGATGGCCCCCAGATGACGAAGGACCTGAAGCAGCGCCGTGACGCCCTGGGAGACTACGCGTGGAAGTTCTACCTTCACCTCGCGGACCGGGTGGAGGTACGAGGCACCGACCGCGACGACCTCGCGACGGTCCAACACTTGGCCGACGGGTCGATGGACCTCACGCTCGCTCCCCTGAACGCCGACGGGTCGGGGGGCGCTTCCTACTACCACCGGCGCTTCTCGCCGAAGGAGACCAAGGAGGTCCGCATCTACCTCTTCGGCGGCAACGACCACCTGGTGACGAGCGGGCCGAAGAAGGGCGACATCACCCTTCGGGTCCTAGGCGGAAAGGGCAATGACGTTCTCGACGACTCGAAGAGCGGCGGGGCCGACGTCCGGGATTCGGAGGGAAACAATAAGTTCGTGCGCGGGCCCGGCACCAGTGTGGACGAGCACTCGTGGCAGAACCCCGCGCCCGACGCCGAGCGACCCTGGCTCGAGCCTCGCGCCTACGGCCACTGGACGATGCCCGTGGCCCTGACCTATTGGGAGCCGAACCAGGCGTTCATGATCGGCGGCGGTTTCAGACGGACGAGTTGGGGCTTCCGCGATTACCCCTGGAAGAACATACAGGGCGCCTCTGTCATCTTCTCCACCGGCTACACGAACGTCCGTGTCAGCTACTTCGGCGAGTTCCGACTGAACGAGTCCGCCCTGACGGCACGGGTCGACCTCAAGGCCTCGGGGATCGAAAACCTGAACTTCTTCGGCTTGGGGAACGAAACGCCGTTGCTCGACAAGAGCCAGTACCTGACCCGGGAGGGCCTTTTTTCGGCGTTTCCATCGCTGCGTTACACGCCAAGCAGGAAATTCCAGCTCCACGTCGGGGCCGAGGTCATGGGCCTCAAGACCAACGGAAACGGCCAGACCCTCGCCGAGCAGGAGCAGCCCTACGGCTCGGGGAACTTCGGCGAAGTGAAGGTACGCACCGGTTTCGAGTACGACAGCCGAGGCCGCTCCACGAGCTTCCTCTCCCAACCGCAGGATCCGGGCACCGCCGCCGCCGGCCCCAAGGTGAATGGCATCCGCTTGGTGGCCGAGGGTTTCTATGCGCCCAAGGTCTGGGACGTTACGAAAGACTTCGGCGGAGTGAACGGAAGTCTCTCAGGCTACCTCGGCAACCGGAAAGTGGTTCTTTCCGTCCGCGGCGGGGGCTGCAAGGTTTGGGGTCCGTACCCGTACTTCGAATCGTCGAGCATCGGCGGCAGCGACAACGTCCGCGGCTGGGACGGGAGCCGCTTCCGGGGCGACTCGTCGCTCTACGGCAACGCGGAGCTCCGCTTCTGGCTGGGCCATCGCAAGAGGCCGCTCATCCCGGCCCAATGGGGGCTTCTCGCCTTCTACGACGTGGGCCGCGTCTGGCTGGCGGGCGAGAGCTCGAAGACCTGGCACCCCGGCTACGGCGGCGGCATCCTGGCCGAGGTCCTGGGCGTGCCCGGCCTCGCGCTCCGGGGGACCGTTGCCTCGAGCACAGAGGGGCACATCCACATCTACGTTGGAGGCGGCTACTCGTTCTGAGGAGGCGGTAGTTGGGATTCAGATGGGCTCGTTGGCGGAACGGAGCCTGCCTCGCAAGCGTCGTGGTGATGGTCCTTGCCGGCGGAATGCCGGCCTTGGCGGAAAACGATGTGCCGACGGTTGCGGGCACGGTCGCGCCGGCCGAGAGCCAGCCCGTCCCCTCGGCCGGTGACGGGGACGGCCGCCGCACCATGGGACGCCTGCCCGCGAACCTCGGCCGCGGTTTCGTGGGTGTCTTCAACAAGGACAACCTCGTGCCGTTCCTGGTCGGCGGCGTCGCGACCGGAGGCGCTGCCTTCTTGGACGACGACGTGAGGAGCTCCGCTTCCAACCCCGACAGCGGATTCGGCAAGGCGCTCGAGGCTGGCGGTGGGTGGCCCGCCGCGGCCGCGGTGGTGGCAATCTTTACTGGCGGGAGATTCGCTCACGGCACGCGCTTTCGTGCGATGACCTACGACCTCGCCAACGCCGCCATCGTCAACTTTGGTTACACGGAGCTGGTCAAGGTGACGGTCCGGCGCGAGCGGCCCGACGGGTCGAACAACCAGTCCTTTCCCTCCGGCCACGCCTCGGACGGGTTCACGTGGGCCACGGTGTTCCAGCGCCACTACGGGTGGAAGCTGGGCCTGCCGGCCTATGCCCTCGCCGCGACGATGGGCTACTCGCGCATCGTGCGCGACAAGCACTACCTGAGCGACGTCGTCGCCGGGGCGACGCTCGGCTACATCGTGGGCCGGACGGTGGTGCGCGTGAACAGCAAGGCGCTCGGACCCGCCGGGGCGAAGAAGACGTTGAACGTGAGCCCGATCGTGACACGGTACGCACGCGGGCTGCAGATGTCGTGGACGTTCTAAAGGATGAGATGGTGAGACCCTTCGTGCCGTTCGCTGCCGCCCTCCTCCTGGCCGGATCCGCCTTCGCCCAGGAGCCGCCCCCGCCTCCTATGGAGGACGTCCTCTACTGGGCGAAGGACACCTTCGGCCTCAAGCCCGTGGTCTCCGGTTACCACGTGACCTTCGCCGGCTTGGAGGAAGATCGCACCACAGACGATGAACAGAATGATCGGATGCAAGGGCAACGTCGGGGATAAAGCCCCCTCGCCGCTGATGCTGCCGATACCGTGAGAAAGAACCATCAGGGCCGGCATCAGGGCAAGAGAGGCGGCATACCATGCGAGCGGCAGCCGGGCCGTCGTTGCGCTGCGCCAAAGGCCTGGCACCAGATCGCGATCGCGAAAGACGTTCCGGCGTGAAGGCCGGAGGTCGAACCCCAACAGGGGAACGGCTCATGCGCCGCGGGCTCCGGATTTCCAGCGACCGGCGCCGGCGAGAATCACGGCCAGGCAGCCGAGAAGCATGCACCAATCGGTGCGGGCTTCATGGAGGAAGCTCCAGATGCCGTAGCTCGAAAGCTTGGGTAGCGAGAAGGGACCGAACGCCCGCCCGAGCAGGATCGGGATCTTGGTCGAAAGGATGGCCCCGGAGATGTTGATCAGGAGGGCGGTGGCCGCGTAGAGCGCGAGGACGTTCAAGATCAGGAGCAGACCGGCCACGATCTCCACGGCACCGACGAACGGAGCCATGCCTTCCGCCCAGGGGATGCCGATCTTGAGGAACCGTCCCACGCCAAGCTCTGTCGGGAAGAGGAACTTCTGAATGCCCTCGGACAGGAAGACGGAACCCACCATGAGCCGCACCAAATACAACGCCGCGGTGGTCCTGCTTTGCAGCACCATGCCCACCTCCCTCCCGGTCAAGCCTTCCAGGGCCGCAGGAACGTTGCCACCCACGGCACCCTCGCGTAGCATACACTCGATATAACGATTACCGATATCGGTTGTCGTTATACGAATGCGAATGAAGGAAGCCAACCGCGAGATCCTACTGAGCTTCTGGAAAGCTCACATCCTGCACCATGCCGGTGAGGAGCCCATCCACGGCCAGTGGATCCTCGACGAGCTGCGTCGCCATGTGTAAAAGGAAGGCCGAAGGCGCCCCCGAAGGGAAATGTGACAGCCGGGCCTGTCCTTTCCGGGGAGACAGGCAGCCCTGAGGCTGACGACGAACCGGATCCCGTCCTCAGTCGCCTCCAGCGCTCAATGCGACCGCGGGACGGCAAAGGAATGAGGGGAGAGCCGGCGCGCCCACTTGGCGGCCAGGTAGAGCAGGGGACCCAGGGCGATGAGCCCTAACCCCAGCTTCATGTCCTCCACCTCAACGTGGAAGAGCACGTACAGGGCGAGAAGACTGGGGCAGAACGCCGTGAAGAGGAGGCCCGGCCAGCCTCCCGGAATCCGAAACCGCCCACGAAGCTCGGGATGCTTCAACCGTAGCAGCACCGGCGTCGCGAAGATCAGCAAGTATGTCGGAAGCGACATCCAGGTGCTTACGGTGAGAAGCTGCGCGAAGGTCAAGAAGAACGTGAGGACGCTATACAGCCCGGCCTGGAGAATCAGACACACATGGGGTGTCTGGTACAGCGGGTGAAGCCGTGCCAGGAATTCAGGGAGCAACCCGTCGCGGGCCATGGCGTAGGGCCGGCGCGAATTGATCAGCAGCTCGCCGTTGAACAGGCCGAGACCCGCGAACTGACCCGAGAGCGCCGTCAGGCCGGCGAGCCCCGTTCCACCGAGGGCCAGAGCCACGCGTTCGAAGTGGGCAGTCTTCCAGCCCTGCCAGTTCGGTGTTACTGCCAGTCCGCACATCAGCGGTAGCACGTGGGCGAGGATCGAGAGCGGCAGGAAGAGCGCCAGGAGCCGAGGGTAGTTGTGCTCCGGCTCGACGATCTCCTCGCTGGCGTTGGCAGGAGCGTCGTATCCGGAGTACGTCCACATGCACCAGATGATGGCGTGGCTCATGGCCGTGCCGACCGGCACGCCGTCCGGGACCAGGGGAGTCAAGTGGGCGAGTGACATCCGCGACCACCCGCGGATGACGATGATGAGCAGAGGAATGGCCACGACCACGCTGATTCCCACCGAGAAGCGTCCGACAACATCGATGCCTCGGACGTTCAGCCAGGTGAGGACCCAGATGATGATGAGGCAAACGGCCCACAGCCCCCAGCGGCTCGACCCTGAGGTGAAAAAAGATAGCAGATACGCCGCCATCAGTGGGGGATACAGGCACGAGTCCATGATCCAGGTGAGCCAGTCCACGTAGGAGAACACGAAGGACCAGAAGGGGCCGACGCTGACGCGAAACCACGGATAGAGGCCGCCCTCGAGCGGCATGGCGCTGACCAGCTCGGACACGATCAGCGCGTAGGGCGCCGCCCAGAAGAGGGCCATGGCCACGACGACCACGATGGCCATCCCCGGGCCCGACATCGGAACGATCTCCTCGATGCCGTACGGGGTGCCTCCCAGCACGAGAAACATCATTACGAAGACAGCCAACGGCCTGAGGCTGCGACGCAGCATGAAGCCTCGCTAAGTCCCCGTCCCTGCCCAGATGAGGTCGAACCGGGCCCGGATGCCTCGGCGACGGTCAGGGAGGGGCCTACGGACGGGATCGCCGGGCCTCAAGCGGCCCAGGATCTTGCCTCACGCGGGTTCGCCCTCATCGGCTGGAGCTTGGAACGAGGCTCAGCGAAGGTCACGAAGGATCTCGCGTGCGGCATTGTGACCGGCCGCGCCCATCACACCGCCCCCGGGGTGCGTGCAGGCGCCGCACATGTAGAGTCCCTGCAGTGGAGTGCGGTAGTCAGCCCATCCAGGTATGGGTCGCATGAAGAAGAGCTGGTCAAGAGTCATGTCGCCTTGGAAGATGTTTCCGTGGGTCAGGCCGAAGTCTCGCTCCAGATCGAGGGGACTCAGCACCTGTCGATGGAGCACGGAGCGGGCGAAGTTCGGCGCGTGGCGAGTCATGATCTCGGTGACGCGGTCGCCGAATCTCTCTTTCTCCAGGTCCCAGCTCCCCTCCTTCAGCTCGTAGGGACCGAACTGACAGAACGCCGACATGATGTGTCTGCCGGCCGGGGCGATCGAATCGTCATAGACGGTTGGGATCACAGCCTCGATGAACGGCTCGGAGGACCAGCGACCGTACTTGGCCTCGTCAAAGGCCCGCTCCATGTAATCAAGGGATGGGCAGATGTCGATCGTACCCGAGTGCTGTGGCCCCGGGGCGCTCCCTGCGAGGGCCGTGAAGTCTGGCAGCTCGGCGAGGGCGTAGTTGATCTTGACGGAGGAGCCGCTCTGACGAAAGCGTCGCACGGACCGAACGAACTCCGGGGGCAAATCGCGACTTGGATCGAGGAGCTTCAGAAAAGTCACGTTCGGGTCGGCGTTCGAGACCACGACTGGTGCCCGGATCTCTTCGCCGCTCTGTAGCGCCACTCCTTTGGCTCGGCCCTCCTCGACAAGAATCCGCGCGACCGGAGCGTCGCAGCGGATCACCGCCCCTTTCTCTCGGGCTGCGGCTGCGATGCACTCGGAGATCTGGCCCATGCCGCCTCGGACGACGCCCCAGCAGCCGCGCATTCCATCCACCTCACCCATCACATGATGGAAGAGGACGTATGCCGTCCCCGGCGTCCGCGGGCCGGCAAAGGTGCCGATGACCGCTTGCCCGCAGAGCAGCGCCTTGAGCTCCTCGGACTCGAACCAGGAATCCAAGAAGTCTTTGGCGCTGCCGACCAGAATCTCGACCTCTTTGAACAGATCCTGCTTCAGACGTCGCGCCAGGCGGGCGGCTCGCAGTAGTCCCAGCAGGTCGCGCATGCGAGACGACGTGGGATTGGGGGGCGTCATCATCAAGAGGGGCTCGACGAATTCCGCAAGCCGGTTGAGGGTCCGCTCGTATTCCTCGTACGCCTCGGCGTCCCGCGTGGAGAATTTCCTTATCTCCTCGCGAGTCTTGGCCGCATCGTTCCAGATCATCAGGTAGCGGCCGTCGGGATACGGCTGGAAGTAGGGCGGATCCTGGGGGTACACCACGAGCCCGCGCCGCTTCAGCTCCAAGTCGCGCGCGACTTCGGGGCGGAAAAGGCTCGTCACGTAAGCCGCAGTCGAGACTTTGTATCCCGGCCAGGGCTCTTCCGTGACCGAGGCGCCGCCGACATACGGCCGCCGTTCGAGGACCAGCACGCTGAGCCCTCGGCGGGCGAGATACGCGGCGGTTACGAGCCCGTTGTGACCGCCCCCCACTATCACAACGTCATAGACCTGAGCCATTTGAGCCCTCAAGCCCGGGCGGAACGGCCCGTTCACTCAGCCGCGGGCAGCGGATTCTCGCACGGATTCCGAGCGAATGCGGACCGGTCCAGGCCCTCCCCTCGGGAGGACCCAGACTGAAACAGCTTCACTACCGACGGCTGATCACGATCACTGTCCGTCCAGGAGGCGCGTACTCGGTGCGCACACGAGTCGGAGCGTGCGCGCACCCCATTGGGAGTTGTCACGGGCTTGAACGCGGAGCCCGGCGAGGCACGCTCCGCCTCGCCGGGCCGTGACTTCCTAGGACGGATAGCCCAGGCAGACGGCCTTCGTCTCGGTGTAGTTCTCCAGCACGTCGTGGCCCATCTCGCGACCCCAGCCGGACTGCTTGTAGCCGCCGAACGGGAGCGCGGCATCGAAGATGTTGTAGCAGTTGATCCACACGGTGCCGGCGTGGAGTCTGGCGGCCAGCGCGTGGGCTTTCCCGATGTCGTTGGTCCAGATGCCCGCCGCGAGACCGTAAACGGTGTCGTTGGCCCGGGCGATCATCTCGTCGTCTACGTTCTTGAACGGCATTGCCGTCACAACGGGCCCGAAGATCTCCTCCTTGTA